>CAZKNR010000357.1:0-10492 GCA_964553925.1 uncultured Acidobacteriota bacterium | reverse complement strand
GTCACGACCACGGCCGGCGAGCGTCTGACGGGGAGCGTAGGAGAGAAGACTTCCGATGCGCTCGTCCTCGAGCTCGA
The DNA here is from genome assembly GCA_964553925.1 of uncultured Acidobacteriota bacterium. GTDB lineage: Bacteria > Acidobacteriota > Vicinamibacteria > Marinacidobacterales > SMYC01 > DAISKN01. The sequence goes on along the minus strand of CAZKNR010000357.1, from coordinate 10,415 downwards.
TGACGCCGGTGGTTCGAGGTCCATTCCTCTCGTCGACGTGGCGAGTCTCGAGACCGGCCGCCTCGAAAGCCGGAAGCACTCCGCCTGGTCCGGAGCGAAATGGGGCGCCCTCATCGGAGCGGCTTCAGGCCTGACCCTCGGGTTTCAGCACGAGCAAGTAGGGGAGGACGGCGTGAGCTTCGCGGAAGCCGCGGCGACCGGCGCGTGGTCGGGAGGTCTCTTCGGGGGCCTCATCGGCGCCTGGATCGGAGCCGCGAATCCGGGGGAAGAGTGGGTGACGGTCAACCCCCGAGTTCATGTTGGGGGACAAGACCCCGGGTTTTCGATTGTGGTCACGCTCGGGTTTTGAGCGCCGCCTCGATTACGCCTTCCCCAGAACGATACACGCGTTCGTTCCTCCGAACCCGAAGGAGTTCGAAAGAGCGAGGCGAATCTCGGCGTCGATGGGCCGGAGCACCGGCGGATAATCCTCGAGCTCGGGGTCGATGGGCTCCGCGTTGACCGAGGGCGCGATCCACCCACCGTTCATCATCGAAAGGGTGAAGATCGCCTCGATCGCCGCCGCCGCGGATACCGGATGACCGGTGTAGCCCTTGGTCGAGGAGTAGAGAAGCCTGCGCTCGCCGAAGACGCGCCGCATCGCCCGGACCTCGGAGAGGTCGCCGAGAGGGGTCGAGGTCCCGTGAGTGTTCACGTAGTCGACGTCGTCGGGTGAGACCCGCGCATCCTCAAGCGCCCGCCGCATGGCGGCCTCCGCTCCCTCGGGTGAAGGCGCCACCATTTCTCCCGTGCCGTCCGACGTCAGGCCGAAGCCGCGGAGCACTCCGAGGACTGAAGCCCCTCTCCTCCTCGCCGACTCGCCCGATTCGAGGACGACGATACCCGCGCCCTCCGAGAACACGAAGCCCGCGCGGTCGCGGGCGTAGGGGCGCGAAGCGCGGTCGGGCCGGTCGTTGTCCTGCCCGTTGTAGGCGCGCATCGAATCGAAGCCGGCGAAGAAGTGCGGGTCCATGACCTCGACGCCGCCGGCGATCGCCCCATCCACGATTCCCGATTCGATCCAGCCGGCGGCGATAGCGATGTTGTAGTTTCCCCCGGCGCAGGCGGCGCTCGCGGAGAACGACGGACCGGTGGTTCGAAGAACGTTCACCAGGTTCGCGGAGACGGTCGAGGCCATGAGCTTGGGAATCACCGTCGCCGACACTCGCCTCATGCTGCCCGTCGTTCGCAGTTTCTCCGCGATCTCGATATGGGTGTCGACGTCTCCGGTGCCGCTCCCGACGGCAATGGCGAGAGGAGTCGGGTCGATTCGCGACCGATCGATAGCGATTCGCGCCGCCTTCAGAGCCATGAGGGACGCACGACCCATGAAGCGGGCCTCATGCTTCGCGACACCCAGGGCCTCGGGCTCGAGAGCGTCGGGATAAAGTCCGATGATCTGGCACCGGGCACCGTAGCGGACGGCCTCCTCGTAGGGCTGAAATGGAGTATTCTTTCCGGCGCGGAGGTCGGCCAGGATCCGCTCGAGGTCCGAGCCCATGTTGCAGCAGACACCGACTCCGGTGATTACGACCTCGCGTCGTTCTCGTTGCATCGTCGTTTAGTCTATCTTACAAACTGCCTTCGGCTACGGAGGTTCGTATGACGAGGATCGCGTCCGTCCTTGCGCTTCTGCTGAGCCAGAGTGCGGCGGATCCAGCTCGATTCTTCGACTACGACCGCGACGCTCTCCTCGACGTCCGCGTTGCCTCGGAGGAGCTCGCCTCCGGGGTGACGGTGCAGGATGTTTCCTACCTGAGCGCCAGGAAAGGACGAGTTCCCGGCTATCTGGTGCTGCCGGCGGGCGAGGGTCCCTTCGCCGGAATCGTGTACATGCACTGGGGGCAGGGGGACCGGACCGAGTTCCTCTCCGAAGCGGTCCTGCTCGCGAGGCGGGGCGCGATCTCGCTCACGATCGACGCCCCCTACCACCGGCCGGACGTCGAATCCAAGAGCTTCGTCTCCGACCCCGAGGCCGAGCGGGAGGGCTACGTTCAGCTCGTAGCGGATCTGAGGCGAGGCTTCGACGTGCTCGCGGCCCGCAAAGACGTCGATTCGAAGCGCATCGGCTACGTCGGGCACAGTCTGGGGGCGACCTGGGGCGGTGCTCTCGCGGGAATCGATCCGAGGTTCGCCGGCTACGTGCTCATGGGGGGACTGCCGCGCCTCACGGACGTCCTCGGCGACGACAGCTACGCGAAGCTCATGCAGCAGGCCTTCACCCGGGAACAACTCGAGCGGTACGTCGAGGTCCTCTCTCCCATCAATCCCGAGCTCTTCGTGGGACGAGCGGCGCCTTCGAGCATCCTTTTCCAGTTCGCGCGCCACGATCGCTTCATTAGCGACCGCTCGGCTCGGGACTACGTGAAAGCCGCCGGGGACTCGCACGAAGTGCGTTGGTACTTCACCAGCCACGAATTCAACGATCCGGACTCGCCCCGCGACCGCATGGAATTTCTGCAGAGGAAGCTCGGCCTCGCGCCCTGACGGCATGCGCCGGCGAGATTTTCTCAAGGACGCGAGTGCCGCCCTCGCCGCTTCCGCGATCGGCTCCTGCGGTGGGAGGCCCGATTGGCGGAGGCTTCGCCTGGTGCACGCCACGAACGCGGGCGAGGTCGAGAAGACCGCGCTCGCCGATGCCGCATCGCTCCTCGGGCGCGCGATCGGTGTCGTCGTTCCCATCGTCTCCGAGCTCACGCCCGGGAGCGACCTCGACATCCTCGTCTCGGCCGCGGGCTCCTCGACACCCGGTGGATTTCGCATCTCGAGAGACGGCGCGCGCGTCGTCGTCTCCGGCTCCGGCGCCGAGGGCGCCAGAAACGGCCTCTACTCTCTGCTCGAGCACCTCGGATTCACGTTCTTTCGCGATGGCGAGACGATCCCGACGCTCGAAGGGAGCGCTCGTCTCGACATCGAGGCGGAAGAGGAGCCCGCGTTCGGCCTTCGCGGCGACATGGTCTGGGACAACTATCTCGGGCCCCGGCGATTCTGCGCCGCGATGTGGGGTTACGACGAATGGGAGCGCGCGCTCCTCTATCTCGCGCGAAACCGGATGAACTTCCTCGAGTTCTATCCTCCACTGGACCACTCGATGTCGCTCGCGTTCCCCGAGGCGCGTGGGCTCTCGGAGGGCGCGGTGTGGAAGGCCGAGGTCAAACACGCTCTCGCGAGGAAGGTCCTCGCGCGCGGCCGGGCGCTCGGCATTCGGTTCATGTACGTTCTCAGCTATGGAGCTTTTCCCGAGCCGGTGCGGGCCCTCTTTCGCCATCTCGAGTGGCGTAACGGCTTCCTCTGCGCCCATCAGCCGGAGCTTCCCGAGCTCACCGAGAAGCTCTGGCGCCGCGTGTTCGAGGATTTCGGCACGGACGGGTGGTATGCGATCCGTCATCGCGGCGAGGAGGAGCAGTCGTACAGCGATCCCTGTCGCTCGGTCACCAAGAAAGCAGGATACCTGCAGGCATTCGCGGTTCTCTCGAGAATCGACCCCGCGGCCTCGGCCACCGCCTGGACCTGGGGGGAAAAAATTCCAGAGTTCTTCGAGGGCTTTCCCTCGAACGTGCGCGCGGTTCACGTCCGCCACGGGATGGCGAACGTGTTCGGCGACCGGGGGGAGGGAAGAGAGCAGAATGACGGGGCGCCCCCGCTCGAAGGCGAGAGGCGATGGCTCTCGGCGCAGTTCACGGTCTTCGGCGGAAACGAGACGCTTCTTCAGACCGCCTGGAGCGACGCTCCCGCTCTCGCGCGAGACGCCGCGGCCGCGAGAGCCGCCGGAGGCTGCGAGGGGTTCTTCCAATGGCCCGAGTGGAGTGATACCGCTCCCTGGCTCTCTCATGCCGTCGCCAGGATCGCCTGGGATCCCGAGTCGATGCGGGACCTCGAGCCAGCGCTTTCGAGCTATGCAAGAGCGCGGCACGGAGATCGCGCCGAGCGGTACCTCGCCGGCTTTCTCCCGCTCCTGAGAGACGGCAACGCCCGTTTCATGAGTCCTCCTCGAAAGCGGCTTTTGGTTCCGTACTTCCTCGCTCCCGAGAGGCTGAAACTCCTGGAAGAAGTGCGCGCCGGCGCCCGCTCGATGAACGAAGCGCTCGAGGGCGCCTCGAAGCTCTACCACCGGGATTTCGTGGATCTCCTCGCCTGGATCGGTTTCCGCCAGGCTCAGGTCTTCGAGGCCGCGGCGTACTTCGCTCACGTCGACCGAGACCCGGTCTCGTGCGCTACCGCTTGTCGCGAGGCGAAGACGACCTGGAGCGCTCTCCGCGACCTCCTCTCGCAGAGTCCAGAGCTTTCCCTCGTGTCCTCGGCGCGGGAGCTCGCGCGAGTCGGACCGCTTTCGACCGCCGTCGTCGATTCTCTTTGGACGCTCGGCTGCGACTTCTACAACGGCTATCCTCTCGTCCTTTCTCCGGAAGCGATCGAGCTCGTCTGCATGCCTCAGCTCGACGCGCTGCGCTCGCGTATCGAGAGCGCCGCGGAATCGGGTCTGATCTGCGCCCTCGACGAGCCGGGATGGTTCTGGCACGACTTTCCCGATCGACGCTGGGCGGACTCGGTTCGTCGTCTTCCCGCGGAAAATTCTTCCCGATTCGAAGAGGAGATGCGCACCCGGCTGCGCGCGGCCGTGGCCGATACCGCAACCATCCCGGCCTCGTCGCCTTCGCCTTCAAAAATGGAGTGGCTCGAGGCACCCCTCCCACCGCCGGTTTCCGAGCCTCCGGGCTTTCCGAGTTAGCTTTCTGGTCACTCCTCCCGCAGCGCCACGATGGGATCCACCCGGCTCGCGCGGAGCGCGGGGACAGCGCAGGCGGAGAGCGCCGTCGCGAGGAGCAGCAGCGCAACCCCGCCGAACGTCGCGCCGTCGGTCGCGCTCACCTGGAACAGCACGCTCTCGACGACCCTCGTGGTGAAGAGCGCCCCGACGAGCCCGAGCCCTGCGCCCAGCAAACCGAGAGCGAGACCCTTCGAGAGCACTTCGCGCATCACCGCGGCGCGGCTCGCACCGAGGGCCATGCGCACCCCGATCTCGTGGGTGCGCCGGGCGACCCAATAGGAGAGGACCGCGAAGACGCCGGAGGCCGCGAGAGTGAGCGCGAGTGCGGAAAAAGCGGACAGGACGGCGGTGTAGAACTTCTCCGCCTTGACGGTGCCTTCGACCAGGTCCGCCATCGCGACCAGACTGTGCGTCGGCTGCGATGGATCTTGCTCGAGAACCGCTCCTCTCAACGACGAGGCGAGCGACGAGGCATCGCCATCGGCCCGTACCACGAACGTCATGTTGGCTCGCGGGACCTGGGCATGGGCGACGTAGATCTCCGGCCTGGGCTCGCTGCGAAGGCCGTAGAAACGGGTATCGGATACGATGCCGACGACCTCGAACCAGTTCCAGCCGGTGGAGGGAGTCTCGAAGCGCGCGCCGAGGGCACCGCCGGCAGGCCAGACTTGACGCGCCATGGTCTCGTTCACCAGCGCGACCATCGGCCGGTCGGCACGATCGAAGCGGTCGAAAGTTCTTCCGGCGATGAGCGATGCGTCGAGGGCCTCGAAGTAGCCGGGCGTCACCACGCGAAAGTCCGCCTGCGGGAGCTCGTTGTCGTCGAGCTCTTCTTGTCCTTCGAACCGATAGGGAAGGTCATAGCTCACGCCGAGGGGATCCATGGGAAGGGCGGTCGAGGCGCCGACGGCCGCGACCTCGGGAAGCTGCGACAGGCGATCCGTCAGCCGGGCGTAGTACTCGGCGACTTTCTCGACCGAGTCGTAGCGCTTGGTGTCGAGGAAGAGCCGGAGAGCCAGGCTGTCCTCGGTTCGAAATCCGGGGTCGACTTTCTCGAGCGCGCCCAGCGTTCGCACCAGGAGCCCCGCGCCGCAGAGAAGCACCGTCGCGAGCGCGAGCTGGGCCGTGACCAGCACCGCCCGGGCCCTGGTGAACCCCCGCCCTTCGGTCGCGCTTCTGCCGCCGCCTTGCTGCAGGAACTTCTGGACGTGGAGCCTGAGCGTCTGAACCGCGGGGGCGATCCCGAAGAGCACTCCGGAAAGCGCAGTCACGACGCAGGTGAAGCCGAGCGCCCAGCGGTCGAGAGACAGCTCCTCCACTCGAGGAAGGATCCCGGGCTGGAACCGCAGGAGCGCCTGATGGGTCACCCGAGCCACGACGAGCCCGAGGGCGCCTCCGGCGGCGGCGAGGACCAGGCTCTCCGTGAGGAGCAAACCGATGACCCGGCCTCGCGCAGCCCCGATGGCGGTCCGGAGCGCCATCTCGCGGGTTCTGCCGGCGCTCCGCGCGAGGAGCATGTTCGCGATGTTCACGCAGGCGATGAGAAGCACCACCCCGACGGCGGCGAGACCGATCAGAAGAGCGGGCCGTGATTTGCCCACGATCTCCTCCCGCAGCGGGACGAGGAGCGCATCCCAATGCTCGTAGATGTCACGGTACTCGCCGGAGCGGAGACCTCCCGCGATTCTGGAGAAGTCCTCCTGAGCGGCGTCGATCGTGACTCCCGCGCGAAGCCTTGCATAGACGGGGAACCGTCGTTGGTGCCTCTCCCATCTCACCGGGCTTTGGAACGAGTACGGGATCCAGAGGTCGGCAGAGGAGTCGGGCGCGGCGACGTCGTTACGCATCACGGCGACGACGGTATGCGCCTCGCCGTCGAGGCGGAGCGACTTGCCCACGATCGCGGGATCCGCGCCCAGACGGTCGCGCCAGAGGGCATGGCTCACTATGGCGACTTTCCCTCGCGCTCCCGGGGCGGCGTCGTCCAGGGTGAACCCGCGGCCAAAGAGCGGATCGAGCTCGAGCACCGAGAAGAAGTTCGGATAGACCAAGACCGCGTTCAGGGCTGTGGCCTCGAAGTCCCCCTCGAGAACCACGCTATCCCAGGTCCAGGCGGTCAGGTCCTTCAGGCTCTGGTTCTTTTCGCGCCAGTCGAGGAAGAGACCCGCCGACGTGTCGCTCTTTTCGACGCCTTCCTGAGGACTCGTCTCCCAGACCGCGACCAGCTCCTCGGGATGGCCGAAGGGCAGCGGTTCCAGGAGCACGTCGTTGAGGACGCTGAAGATAGCCGTATTGGCGCCAATCGCGAGGGCGAAGGTGACGATGGTGAGCGCGGTGAAAGCCGGCGTCCGCGAGAGCGTGCGCAATGCGTAGACCACGTCCTGCCGTAAAGCATCGAACATTCCGCTTCCTCTCTTTCTCACATTCAACCGGCCGCGCACCAGGCTTTGCGTCCTCTCCGCGGACGCCTCCAGGATCACGTCGCCGAGGGTCCTCATCCAGAAGATCACGCGGGTCCGACGAGAGCTCCCGTCGAGCTCGGCGAGACGATCCCGGAAGAGCTGCACCACGTCCTCGCCGTACTCGTCGCGAAACCCGGCGGGAAAGAGACGAAGGAGAGAACGGTAGACCCTCTCGGAGCGCGGGACGCGGAGTTTCATGTCAGCTCTCGAGAGGCCTGAGCTTCTTGGCGATGCGAACGAGCTTCGAAAGACGCTCTGCTTCCGCGCGGGCGAGACGCGCGCCCTTCTCGGTTAACCGGAAGTACCGGCGCCGGGCATCATCGAGCTCGGGATCGGGCCTCCGGGTGGATTCGGCGATGAGGCCATCGCGCTTCATCGCGCGAAGCGTCCGGTAGAGGTTCGCGGGCTCGATGCGGGTTCCCGGGCTGTGGCTCTCGATGGCTTTCACCAGGCCGTATCCGTGGCGCTGGCGCCCGCCGAGCGCCACCAGGATGAGGAACACCGTGGGCTTCAGCGGGGCTCCCGTGGTGGTTCGAAACATCCCGGTCCTCCATTCGACCCGATCAGGTCAAGTGACGAGCAATATAGTCGTTTGGACACTACTACGCAAGAGTGAATCGAGGCGCTATAGTCGGTGGAGCCAAGAGCTAGCCGATGCAGATCGACGAGACGATTCTCTGGGAGCGGCTCGACCGTCCGGGCCACGAAACGGCCCGCCTTCGGCGCCGCGCCTCGGAACACGTTCTCGAGGGAAGCGCGGTTTTCGCGCACGAGGGAGCGCCCTGTCGGCTCGGCTATTCCGTCGTCGCGGACGGCCGCTTCCACACACTTCGCGCAACGGTGACCGGCTGGCTCGGCGAGCGGGAGGTCGAGATCGAGATCGCCGCGGAGGCGGGAAGGTGGTCGCTGAACGGCGTGGAATGCCCCGAGGTCGAGGGAGCGATCGACCTCGATCTCAACTTCAGCCCGTCGACGAACCTTCTCCCGATCCGCCGGCTCGACCTCGAGGTGGGGCAGGAAGCGCCGGTGCGCGCCGCCTGGCTTCGCTTTCCAAGCTTCGACCTGAAGCCGCTCGAGCAGACGTACCGCCGACTTTCGCCGTCGCGCTACCTGTACCGAAGCGAGGGCGGATTCAAAGCTGAGCTCGACGTCCGCCCCTCGGGCTTCGTTTCCCTCTACCCCGGCTTCTCGCGGGCCACTTGACGCGCGTCCGGGCGGTGGTTAGCGTTCCGGTATGACGACGATCGCGGACCGATATCGACGGTGGTTTGCCTATGAAAAGGACGCGCATGAGAAGACTCTGTCGTCTCTCGGCACCGTCCCCGCCGAGCGGCGCAATAACCCCTCCTTTCAGAAGGCGGTGAGCCTCGTCGGCCATCTCGTGGCCGCGAGAGATCTCTGGCTCCATCGATTCGGCGTCCGTCCGACCGGGCCGGCGTCCGCGGCCGAGATCTTTCCCGAGGACCTCACGCTCGACGATCTCGTCACCCGGCTCGCCGGCATGCACCAGGAGTGGAGCGACTACCTCACGGGCCTCGACGAGACCGAGCTCTCCCGGGTGTTCGAGTACCGCGCGCTCGAAGGGGATCGGTTCCGCAATCGGGTGGAAGATCTCCTGACCCAGCTCTTCGGGCACTCTTCGTACCACAGGGGTCAGGTAGCCGCGCTGGTACGAGAGCTCGGCGGGGCGCCCGCCGTTACCGACTATCTTTTCTGGGTGCGGGAGCCGGTGGAGTAGAGAGGCCATGGCGTTCCAGGCGGTTCGGCGCTCGGTATCGACGCGGGGGAACGGGGAAATCCTCGACGTGACCGCGGACGTTGCCGAGGCGGTCCGCGGCTCCGGGATCGCGAACGGGATCGCGACAGTCTTCGTGACCGGCTCGACCGCCGCCCTTACGACCCTCGAGTTCGAGCCCGGTCTGGTCCATGACCTGAAAGCGGCGTTCGAAAGACTTTACCCGCGCGAAATGGAGTACCGGCACCACGAGCGCTGGGGCGACGACAACGGACACAGCCACGTCCGGGCCTCGATGCTCGGTCCCTCGCTCGTGGTTCCGGTGAGCGGAGGAGAGCTTACCCTCGGCAGCTGGCAGCAGATCGTTCTCGTAGACTTCGACATTCACCCGCGGACTCGGGAGTTCGTTATTCAGATGATGGGGGAGTGAGACCGAACCGCCGGCATGACCACGTTGGCTCTAGACCTTACTCAAAGCGGTCGACATGTTGTTCAGCGCCAGCTCGATCATCTTGCGGGACGTCCCGAGGTTCATACGCATATGGCCCTCCCCGCTGGTCCCGTACTCCGCCCCGGGAGTGATCACGACCTTCGCGTTCTCGGCGAACCATTTCTGAACGATCATCCCGGGCGTCACCGGTTTCGGGGACGTCTTGCTGGCTTCCGCCGCCTTCGCCGTCGCGCCGATGGCGTCGATGACCTGGCTCACGTCCAGCCACGCCAGATAAGTTCCTTGAGCTTTCGTGTACTTGACGAGCGGCATCTTCTCGCGAATATAAGATTCGACGAAGTCGTGGTTTTGGTCGATGTACGGCAGCAACTGATCCAGCCAGCCTTCGCCTTCGGTCAAGGCGGCATGGTTTGCCACGACACCCAAAGTATTGATGTCGGCGCGATGATTGACCTTCACCCTGGCGAGGAGATCGGGGTTGGTCGAGTAGAACCAGGCGCACTTCATCGCCGCGAGGCTGAACGTCTTGCTCGCGGCCTTGAACGTGAGGCTGTTGTCGACGATGGCCTTGTTCGGAAGGCTCGCGAACGGAACGTACTTCTGTCCCTTCATGACGAAGTCACAGTGGATCTCGTCCGAGAGCAGGATCACCCGGCGCTCGAGGCAGAGCTCTCCCAGCCGCGTCAGGTCCTCGGCTGACCAGAAGTTGCCCGTGGGATTCTGGGGGTTGCAGAGAACCAGCGTATGCGTGTCGTGGCTGATCCGGCGTTCGAGGTCGTCGAAATCGATCGAGTACCGGCCGTTGACCCGTTTCATCGGGCTGTCTTCGGGCGTTACCTTGCAAAACGTGAGATCGGAATAGAAACCGTTGTAGCTGGGAGTGGTCAGGAGAACTTTGCTGCCCGGGGGGGAGAACGTTTGGATCGCTGCGATCAGGGCGGGGTGGACTCCGCTCGAGAG
>CAZKNR010000356.1:0-21527 GCA_964553925.1 uncultured Acidobacteriota bacterium | reverse complement strand
ATGAAGCCTTCTTCCGATCCCACGTAGATGAGTTGGTTCGCCACGTCGAAAGACGGCGCGCCGATGCCAGAGAGACCGTCCCCGAGAACGACGAACTGCGTCGTAGGAGTCCCGGTGTTGACGCCGTTCACCCGGTAGAGCTTTCCGTTGCCGCTTCCCACGAGCGCCGACGTCGTGCCTGGAAGCTGGGTGGGAATCGAGGGAGCGGGAATGACCGCACCCGGAATCATCCAGTTCAGCGTCGGCGTCGTTCCAACGCCGTTGTCCTTGATCGAGGTCACCTTCGACGTCGTCGAGAACATGAAGTTCGTCGTTCCCGCGTGGAAGTGGGGGAACACGAAGCCCTTGATCGGTCCGTCGGAGGCGTCGTAGGGGGTGGTCCACGTGGAGATCCCGTTGTTGTTGACGTCGAGGAGGTAGACCAGGCTCGCCTTGGTTCCGACCACGAGCGTTCCGAAGGATGTGCCGAGATACACCGGGCTTGCTTCGACGTCGCCGATGTACTGCGACCAATCCTCGACCGCGGCCAAACCCGAGATGTCGAGGGCCCAGATGGTAGACAACCCCGCCCCCTTCCAGGATCCGAAGAACACGCGCTGGCCAGCGTAGTCGACGCTCGCGCCTCCGAGGATGACTCCCATCGGTGTCCCGTCCCCCAGGTCGGCGACGTCGTTCTTGAAGAACCAGTCGAGAGTCCCGTCGTCGACATCGACCGCCTGGAATCCGTTCGGAGCTATGACGGTGTTCTTGGTCCCGATGAGGATCCAGTTCTTGGAGGAGCCGAAGCCGGCGAAGATTCCTGCCGCAGCTCCCTGAAGGGACTCGGCCACGTCCGCCGTCCACACCGGGCCCAGGTCGTCGGCGTCGAGGGCGTAGACGTTCCCGTCTTGCGACGCGACGAACGCCGCCCCGTTCGGAGCCGTCCCCACGAGGAACGGCACCACGGGAGGCCGGGCCTGGGAGGGAAGCGTCATGGCCGAGGGCCTTGCGGCCGGGAGCCACTGTCCTCCCGTAGGACCTCCCACGAGACCGTGCACCAGATTATCGTTCGAAACCACATAGGCCGAGCTCACTCCTCCAAGGATCCGAATCCCGGTTTGCGCCATGGCGGTGCCGCCCGTGCTGTAGGCCCACTTCACTTTTCCCACGGTGTGGTCGAAGGGCCGGGCCTTCATCGTCCTCCGAACGGCGTCGACTCCGCTGTTATTCACCCAGGCGGAGTAGAAGTATTTGGTGCCGTTCGCAATCCCGATGGTATCGGGAAAGGAATCTTTGTCGTTAGGAATGCAGGGGAAGTCGGCGCCCGAGACCCAGTACGCGATCGGGTCGCCGGGGTTCGTGGGGAAGACGCCGTCGCTGCGCCTCAGGATCTTGACGCCGGTGCAGGGAGTCGCAGGCGTTGCCCACTCGAGGTAATTCTGCCCGGACGTCGAAAGCGCGGTGAAGGCGACGAGAGGTTGAGCGGTGGCCGCGGTCACGTCGATCTGCACCTCGTTCGAGACGAGGTCGAGGCCGCACGTCGGGTTCGCCGAGGCCACGAGGAAGTACGTTCCCACGCCGGGGAAATCTGTTCCCTCGATGACGTACGTCGAGCCCATCTCGCCCGGAAAAAATGTGATGGCTCCCGACACGGACACCGTGCGGTAGCCCCACTGAGACGTGGAGGCGCCTCCTCCCGTGGGAGTCGCCGTGGCTACGGGACCGGTGCAGCTCTCGCAGACGGAGAGGGGTCCGAGAGGGGCGATGTCGAGATCGGTGAGGTTCGCCGAAACATCGACGGACCGGACCGTGCTTGCCATGCAGGTGTCGCGAACCACGGTCACGTCGATGTTGTGAAATCCGGGGTTCGAGTTGAAGAACGACGTGAGGTCGATGGCGGGCGCCATCGAGACCGGGTTCGAATCGACGGACCAGCTGTACATTTCGTTTCCCGGCTCGGCGGAATAGAAAGCGGAATCTCCCTGACAGAGGAAGGGGCCCGGCCCGAGGATGCTGACGGGGAGCAGCTGACTGAAGGTCCGGCTTCGCTTGTCTCGCGCCTCGGCATGGGTGAACTGCAGCTGATAACCGCCGCCGGCAAGATTCACCCCGAGGTTGGAATAGACGTACGTCCCGGTCGAGGGGAACGGAGGCACGGACGTCGGTCCCAGGAGAAGCGCCCCCCCCGTTCCGGTTCCGGGGACGATTCCGGCGAGAAGCGGCCTCGGCTCGCATTGGACGACGTTCTCGCCGTCGTCGATGACCTTGAGCGAGGGCTGCGAGAAGAATGGCGATCCCGGTAAATCACACGTGGAGACGTCGCTCAGGAAGTCGAACAGCCGGGGCCGGCAGTTGGTGTTGACCACCGACGCGAACCCCGCTGGAGTCTGAAAACCGGCAGAGTCGGGGACGACGGCAACGTCCGGGGCGCCGTCCGCATCGAAGTCGCCCACCGCGAGGCCCGTGGGGCCGCGCACGCCCACCGTGGCCCAGGTGGCGGTTCCAAAAGAGCCCGTTCCATCTCCGAGGAAGAACGCGAGAACGTGATCGCTCTCGCTCGCGACGACGAGATCTGATTTGCCATCGCGGTTGACGTCGGGGGCTCTGAGAGACACGGGATCGTTCGGCGTCGTGAAGGTCCCCCCAAGCACCCAGGCGCCACCGTTCTTGACGATCAGTTGGACCTTGTCGATCCCCTTTACGGGAATGGCGAAGTCGACGAATCCGTCCCCGTCGAAATCGGCGACGTCGAAATCCCTGGGGTCGCGCCCGGTATTTATCTGAAGCGGGACCGGGTTCCAAGAGCCTGGCAAATTTCCGAAGTAGAGGTAGAACTGGTCACCTGTCGACTCGGTGGCCGCGATGTCGATGAAGCCGTCGCGGTTGAAGTCTCCCACGGCGAGACCGGTGCCGATGCCGTTGAATGCGAGCTGAGCGAGCGGCGGGGTGATGAAACCTCCCAAGCCGTTTCCCCGGTAGATCTCGACGTTGGGGCTGTTGAGGACTGCGATATCGAGCGTGCCATCGAAGTCGAAATCGGCGGCGCGGTTGATGTAGGGAATGCCGCCAATCAAGGTGGCCACAGTCGTGGGGTACCCCAGTCCTCCTCCCAGGAACACGAGCTGGCCGTTTCCCCCGGCGGTCGCCAGAATATCGGGAATCCCGTCGTCGTCGAAATCGTCGACGGTTACCCATCGGGGCCCTCGTCCCGGAAGCGTCGAATAGGGACCTCCGGCCGGGCCGAAATCGCCGTTGGCGAATCCGAGAAATGGAGAGACCGAGTCGTTGTCGAAATTCGCGACCACGACGTCGAGACGGCCGTCCCGGTCGACATCCCCGGTCGCCGGCGCCCGGGTGTCGAAAGACAACGCCGGGAAGAAACCGGGCGAAAAGGACCCGAGCCCGTTTCCGGGGAGGTAGACCACCCGGTTCGTGAGCCATAACCCCACGAGAAGATCGGGAGCGCCGTCGCGATCGTAGTCTCCGGTCGCGAGAGCGTACGGCCCTTCGGGCGTGGGCTCGACTCGAGGCGTCCCGAGTCCCCCCGAACCGTCTCCCAGAAGAACGTGGACCCGGAGCAGACTCATATCCGCGACGGCGACGTCCTTCTTCCCGTCCAGATCGAAGTCGGCGACGACGAGACCGTGCGGGGAAGCGGGCCCCCCGACGGTCGAAACGCTCGCGCCGGGGGAGAACACGAAAAAACCGTCCCCCGTTCGGGTCGCGAGCATCCCCGTACCTGCGCCGCCGAAGGTAATCACGAGGTCCAGGTTGCCGTCCCCGTTCAAGTGCGCGGCTTGGATGGCGGTGGCCGCTTCGGTCAACGTGAACGAACCAGCGCTCGCGAAAGAGCCGGTCCCGTCGTTTCGGAGCAGGACGATCTGCGTCCCACTGGCCTCTCCCGCCGCGATGTCGGGGAAGCCGTCATTGTTGAAATCTCCCACTGCGATGGGGCCCGGGCTCGTTCCCACGGCGAAGGGGAGGAACGAGGGAAAGCCACCCGTCCCATCATTGAGACCAACAAGCACGTTGATAGCTGAAAGAGACACGATGAGGTCGACCTTGCCGTCGAAGCTCACGTCGGCCGCGACCACCTGGCGCGGGACGGCGCTGAGGGAGTACGGAGTCGCCGAAGTGAAGCTCCCGAGGTCGTTCCGGTGGACGAAGAGGTCCAGCGAGGCCTGGTGCGCAGTCACGATGTCCCGATCGCCGTCGGAGTCGAAGTCTCCCCCGTCCATCGAGACGGGGAGGCTTCCCGTCGGCCTTATATCCGGGCTTTGAAACTGTCCGATCCCCCTTCCGAGCCAGCGCGTAACGTCGTCCGAAGTTCCATTCGCCGACACGAAGTCGAGGTTCCCATCCAAATCGAAATCGCCGGTCACGATGGCGGTCGGGTCATTGCCGACCGTGAGGTAGTGGCCCACGCGGCCGAAGGACACGTTCCCGCACGGGATGCCGAGCTGGCTCCTCATCAAGCCCGCTCTATTCGTGAGGATGTAGGCGACGGCGACGTCGTCGCGTCCGTCCCGGTCGAAGTCCTCGAGGGCGATCCCGAAGGTGTCGAATTTGGTGTACTCGGTGTAAGGGCCGGCGAACGTGCCTGCCCCGCCGAGAAAGACATCGATGGTGGCCGACCCCTTGTCCGAAAGAACCACGTCGAGGCGGCCGTCGCCGTTGACATCGCCGGCGGCGATGCGGGCGGCGACGGAGATGCTCGCGCCAACCCTGCTGATCGGCGAAAATCCACCGCCTCCATCCCCTCGGTAGTATTCGATGTCGCGGGTCAGGGAGTTGTTGGTGACGACGTCCAGAGCCCCGTCCTGGTTGAAATCGCCGACGACGAGGCTTATGGGGCCATCGCCGGCGCCGGGGATGGCGGTGGGGGTGACGAAGTTGCCGTCGTCTTTTCCCAGAGCGACGACGATCCCGTCCGCGCCTTCGTCGGTCGCGACGAGATCGAGATCGCCGTCCCGATCGAGATCGGCGGCAACCATCTCCTCCCGAACCGTCATGGCGAAGGCAGCCTGGACCGTGAAGCCTCCAGCGCCATCCCCAAGGAGGATATTGACGGTGACGTCGGAAGCGTTGTAAACGGCGACGTCGAGATGACCGTCGCTATTGAAGTCACCCGTGGCGAGAGCCGTCGGGGCAGCTCCCACGCCGAACGTATCTTCCGGAAGAAAACCTCCCGTGCCGTTGCTGCGCGCGATGGCAACCTCGTTGTTGTCCACCGCCGACACGAGGATATCGGCCCAGCCGTCGTGGTCGAAGTCGGCCGCGACCACGTCGGCGGTCGAAGTGAACGAAAGCGTCGTTAGAAGCGTGAAGCCGACGGGGGATCCTCTCATGATGGAGACGGTGTCCGAAGTAACCGCCTGAACCGCGAGATCGAGTATCCCGTCGTGGTCGAAGTCGGCGACCGCAACCTCCCGCGGCTCGATGCCGCCGGTGACGTCGTTCGAGGACCCGCTCATGAAAGGAGCCTCGCAAGTCTGGGAGAAGGACGAACGAGCGAGAGCGATGAACGACAGAGCGGCAACGACGACGCAGCGCAAGCCCGCCGTTCTGGACTCGAACATAGATTTTCTTTCCCCCCGCGTTCGGGTAGCCCGTCCGTTGTTGAGATTTGCCAGATATATCCATTCCAGCAAAACGGGTGGGGTCCGTCAAACGAGCTCGAGGAGCGGCGCGTTGACTTCAGCGGCCGTCGCCGGCCTGGACCGCTCGCTCCATGTGGGCGCGAACGCGCTCGAAGGGTTCGCGAGGCACCTGCCAGTCTCCCGCGAAAGCGTCGTCGAGGTCGGCGATGACGTAAAGGACGTGAGAGACCGCCCCGGCGAGAGCGCCGGTCATGAGGGCGTGAATCCCGAAGCTCGAAACCGCGAAGAGGTACATCGATCCCACGGTGACCGCGGCGCCGATGTACAGCAGGATCCAGAGAGCGAGCGGGATCTTCAGCCGGCTCGTCGTAAGCCGCACCGCCCGGACGTCGCTCAGGTCGTTGAGGCGGGTGAGCGCCTCGCAATAGAGCGAAGTCTCGCGCTCGGCTTCGGGATCGCAGCGGTGAAGCACTTCGGCGATGCGATCGAAGACCGACCAGACCTCCTCGAACATCCCGTCCTCGTCGCGAGCCATGGCCGCCCATTCCCGTTCCAGCACTGCGCTGACGTAGGTCTGGATCTGTCCTCGGAGCTCGCCGCGCGCCGGCTCGGAGAAGCCGCTCACCGTCCGGAACAGATCCAGCGCTTCGTTGGCCTCGCGCTCGACCGCGGAGCGAGCGTCGTTGAACTGCTGCCAGACGGCGATGACCACGAAGGCGAGGAGCACGGCGTAGATCGTGCCGAGCGTCTGGAGGTAGTTCCCCGCAACGTCGTTGCTCTCGACCAGCCCTTCGAAGGGGACAAGCTGCCGCACGAGGTAGAGTCCGAGAACGGCGAAGGTGATGCTGGCCCCGACTGCGGGAGCGAGCGCTCGGATGGTGCGAGCCACCCGGCGGGGATCGCGCATGAAATCAGTATACCGCCCGGATTCAAATCTCCATCAGGTCCTTGCCCACCACGATCTCGCCCTGGAAATGAGCGCGGGCGCCTCTGAGCCAGTCCTCGTCGGTCACGCCGGGGACGTCGCCGGGGACGAAATGGCTCAAAACGAGCGTCTTCACTCCGGCCTCGGCGGCGATGCGGCCCACGTCCGCAACCGGGGTGTGAGCCCGCAGCATGTGGTCCCGGAGCTTCGCCGGATCGGCGTTCGGCATCTCTCTCGCGAGCCATTCGATCCCGGGAACGTACAGCGCCTCGTGAACGAGCACGTCCGCGCCCTGGGCGAGCGCCATGAGGGCTTCGGACCGAGCGGTGTCTCCCGAGATCACGATGGACCGGTCGGGGGTATCGAAGCGATAGGCGAACGCGGGCTCGACCGGCGGGTGCACCACCAGCGCCGCCGTCACTTTCACGCTCCCGCGCGAGGTTACTTCGCCTCCGAGCTCGATCTCGTGGACGCGCGCGAACGACGGTAGAGGGGGACGCGCTTCGTCCGCCGTCCGGATTTCGATATCGCGGGAATTCAGCTCGAAGAAAAGATCCATCATCTTCGCGAGGGGCGGCGAGCCGTAGAGATCGACCGGGGTCTTGAGTTCGCTCCAGGCGAGGAGCAGCAGGTTTCCGAAGTCGGCGTTGTGGTCGGAGTGGTGGTGAGTGATGAAGAGCGCTCGAAGCCGGGAAAGAGCGAGCTCGGCCTGGACCAATTGGCGCGCGACGCCGTCGCCGCAGTCGACGACGTAAACGTCTTCCCCGACGACGATCGCTTGCGCGGGGGCGGAGCGAGCCTTCTTGGGCCGCGGCCCCCCTCCCGTTCCCAGGAGGATGAGCCGGGTCCTGGGCTCGCTTTGAGCCAGGCCCGGCAGAGCAAGGGCCATGGCGGCGCCCGCGGAATGCGCGAGGAATCTACGGCGCGAAACGTCGGATTGTCGCACAGGTGTCGACGGTGCGAAGCGAGATCTTCCGGCTACTGACCCGACATCGAGGACAGGAACTCGGCGTTGCTCTTGGTCTTTCCCATCTTGTCGAGCAGGAGCTCCATCGCTTCCACCTGGGAGAGGGGCGAGAGGACCTTCCGCAGGATCCAGACGCGGTTGAGCTCTTCTTTCGCGAGCAGGAGCTCCTCTTTCCGGGTTCCGCTCTTGTTGATGTCGATCGAGGGGAAGACGCGCTTGTCGACGAGCTTCCGGTCGAGGTGGATCTCCATGTTGCCCGTGCCCTTGAACTCCTCGAAGATCACGTCGTCCATGCGGCTTCCGGTCTCGATGAGGGCGGTCGCCATGATGGTGAGCGACCCCCCCTCCTCGATGTTCCTCGCGGCCCCGAAGAATCGCTTCGGCCTCTGGAGCGCGTTCGAGTCCACACCGCCCGAGAGCACTTTCCCCGAGGGCGGAACCACGGTGTTGTAGGCGCGGGCGAGCCTGGTGATGGAGTCGAGGAGGATCACCACGTCCCGCTTGTGCTCGACCAGCCGCTTCGCCTTCTCGATCACCATCTCCGCCACCTGGACGTGGCGCTGCGCCGCTTCGTCGAAGGTGGAGCTGATGACCTCGCCGTGGACCGACCGCTGCATGTCGGTCACCTCTTCCGGGCGCTCGTCGATGAGAAGGACGATGAGCACCACTTCCGGATGATTCGCGGTGATGCTGTTGGCGATGTTCTGCAGGAGCATGGTCTTTCCCGTTCGAGGCGCCGCCACGATGAGACCGCGCTGGCCTTTTCCGATCGGAGTCATCAAGTCCATCACCCGCGCCGAGAGGTTGTCCTTCGTCGTCTCGAGACCGACACGATCCTGGGGGTAGAGGGGAGTCAGGTTATCGAAGAGAATCCGCTCCCGCGCCGCTTCCGGAGGCTCGAAGTTGACCGCCTCCACCTTGATCAAGGCGAAATAGCGCTCGCCCTCTTTCGGCGGGCGGATCTGTCCCGAGATGGTGTCGCCGGTCCGGAGGTCGAACTTGCGGATCTGGGATGGGGAGACGTAGATATCGTCCGGCCCCGGGAGGTAGTTGTACTCCGGCGCGCGAAGGAAGCCGAACCCGTCGGGCAAGCACTCGAGAACACCCTCGGAGAAGATGAGGCCGCTCTGCTCGGTCTGGGCCTGCAGGATCTTGAAGATCAGCTCCTGCTTGCGCATCCCGGTAGCGCCGGCGACGCCGAGGTCCTTCGCTACTTTGGCGAGCGACGAGATGTTCATCTCCTTGAGCTCGGCGATATTGAGCGCCTTGGTCTTGGGCTCGCCGCGTGGGACTTTCTCCGCTACTTCCTCGGTGCTCGCCTCGGCTCGCGAACGTGATTCCTGATCGTCTTCCATAGCTCTTTCCTTCCTTCACTCGTGGCCGCGGAAAAGGCAATGACGGGTATGTTTCCCGAGGCCCCATAAACTTTTTCGAGCTTCTTCATCTCGCTCCCGAGCCGCCCCCGGGAAAGCTTGTCGGACTTGGTCGCGACGACGGCGTAGGGAAGCCCCGCTCGTTCGATGAGATCCCGCACCTCCCCATCGTTCTCCATCGGCTCGCGCCGCGCGTCCACCAGCAGCAAAACCAGGGCGAGTGCCTTTCGCTCGAAGAGATAGCTCGTCACCAGGGAATCCCACTTTTGCCGGACCGCCGCCGGCACCTTGGCGAAGCCGTAACCCGGAAGGTCGACGAGAAACAATTCCGTCCCCACGCGGTAGAAGTTCACCACCTGCGTCCTCCCCGGTGTCTTCGACACGAACGCCATGCCCTTCACTCCGAAGAGACAGTTCAGGAGGCTCGACTTGCCCACGTTCGATCGGCCCACGGCCGCCACCTCGGGGAGCTCTTCCCTCGGAAAGTCGCGAGGCTCGCCGGCCGTCCAGATGAGCTCGACCGGTTGAGAGGCACCGTTTGTCATGAGGCGGTTCCCGCTTCGCCGTATCCTTCATGGCCTTCATGGCTCGGCGCTCGTTCGCGCCAGGCGTCAATGCGCTATCGATTCGCCCGCGACCGGACCCGGCTCCGTCAAATCGGGCTCGAGAGGTTCCGGGTCGACCACCGGAGCGACGTCCGCCGGAGAGACCCGGGCGAGGGGCGCCACCAGGGCGATCTGGAAAACCTCTTCTATCTTTTCCACCAGCTCGATCCGAAGCTCCTTCAGGATCTCCTCGGGGATCTCGCTGACATCTTTCTCGTTGTCCTTGGGGAGAATGATCTTCCGGATTCCGGCGCGATGCGCGGCCAGGAGCTTTTCCTTCACTCCGCCGATAGGGAGCACCTTCCCCCGGAGCGTGATCTCTCCCGTCATCGCCACGTCCGCGTGAACGGGAATTCCGGACAGCACCGACAGGAGCGCCGTCGCCAGGGTGATCCCCGCCGAGGGGCCGTCCTTCGGAATCGCGCCCTCGGGAACGTGGATATGGATGTCGAGCCGCTTGTGGAAATCCTTGGGGAGTCCGAGACGGTCGGCGCGCGACCGGATTACGGAAACCGCCGTCCGTGCCGACTCCTGCATGACCTCGCCGAGCCTTCCCGTGAGCGTGAGCTCGCCCTTTCCGGGCATGAGGGTCACCTCGGTCGTGAGGAGCTCGCCTCCCGCCTCGGTCCAGGCGAGACCGGTCGCGATTCCGACCTCGGCCTCGCCTTCCTTGCTCCGAGGACGAAACTTCGGGACTCCGAGATATTCGCCGATCGCCGAAGACGTGATCTGCGCCTCGAAACTCGACCCCTGATGGACGATCTTTCGTGCCACCTTGCGGAACACCGAGGCAATCTCCCGCTCGAGACTCCGTACCCCCGCTTCCCGAGTGTAGCGCCTTATGATCTCCACGATGGACCCGTCGTCCATTGCCACGGACTTGTTCTTCAGCCCGTTCGCTTCCTTCTGTTTCGCCACCAGGAAGCGCCGGGCGATCTCGAGCTTCTCTTCCTCGGTGTAGCCGGGGAGGCGAATGACTTCGAGACGGTCCATCAGCGCCTGCGGCATGTTCTGCATGACGTTGGCGGTGGCGATGAACATCACGTTCGAGAGGTCGTACTCGACGTCGAGGTAGTGATCTTGAAAGGAGTGGTTCTGCTCCGGGTCCAGGACCTCGAGAAGCGCGGACGCCGGGTCGCCCCGGAAGTCCATGCTCATCTTGTCGAGCTCGTCGAGGAGAACGAGCGGGTTCACCGTTCCCGCCTTCTTCATCATCTGGACGATCTGCCCGGGGAAGGCGCCGATGTAGGTCCGGCGATGACCGCGGACCTCGGCCTCGTCGCGGACTCCGCCGAGAGAGAGCCGCACGAACTTGCGGTTGGTCGCGCGGGCGACCGAGCGTGCCAAAGACGTCTTGCCGACGCCCGGGGGGCCGACCAGGCAGAGGATCGGGCCTCGCTGTTTCTTCACCAGCTGCCGCACCGCGAGAAACTCGATGATCCGGTCCTTGACCTTGGCGAGCCCGTAATGATCCTCGTCGAGCACCATCTCCGCGCGCCGGATGTCCCGGCTCTCCCGGGTCCTCTTGTGCCACGGCACGGCCAGAAGCCAGTCGAGATAGTTGCGCGAGACCGTGGCCTCGGCCGACATCGGGGGCATGGCCTCGAGCCGCTTGAGCTCGGCGAGAGCCTTTTCCTCGGCCTCCTTGCTCATCTTCGCCTCGGTGATCTTGCCCCTTAGCTCCTCGACTTCGTTTCCGCGGTCGTCCTTCCGGCCGAGCTCCTTCTGGATCGCCTTCATCTTCTCGTTGAGGTAGTACTCCTTCTGCGCCCGCTCCATTTGCTTTCGCACCCGGCCCTGGATCCGCCGGTCGACCTGGAGCTTGTCGACTTCCATCTCGAGGGCGGAGGCGATGCGGTTCAGACGCTCCACCGGATTCCAGATCTCGAGGAGGTTCTGCTTCTCGTCGACGCTCATGACTAGATGGGAGGCGATGGTGTCGGAGAGCTTCTCGGGGTCATCGACCGCGACGGCGGCGTTTTTCACTTCGCTCTCCCGGTTTTGCGCGAGCTTCACGTACTGCTCGAAGAGCGAGACCACCTTGCTCATCAGCTCTTCCGCTCCCGCCGCCGCCTCGCGGGGTTTCGGGACGGTCTTCACCACGACCTTGTAGAAGCCCTCGTCGTCGCTGCATTCGATGGCGCGGCCGCGGTCCAGCCCCTCCACCAGGACCTTGATGTTGCCGTCGGGAAGCTTCACCGACTGGAGGATGTTCGCGACCGTCCCTACGGTGTAAATGTCGGACGCCTTGGGGTCATCGGTCGTGGCATCATGCTGGGCGGCAAGGAAGATACGGCGGTCGTGGCCGAGCGCGTACTCGAGTGCCCGGATCGAGGAGCCGCGCCCGATCACGAAGGGCATCATCATGTAAGGGAACACGACCACGTCCCGGAGAGGGACCATGGGAAGGGTCTCGTAAACCTCGGTGCGGTCTCGGGTTTTGGATCCAAACATTCTTAATGCTCGCCTCGCTCCTCGCTCGGGGAGGACGGGCCCTTCCGCCTGCGCCCTTCGGGCTTCGGCGGACCCGCCGAAGCTTCGCGAAGGCGGGCCGGGCCCCGCTGATTGCTTCTAGTCCTACTCGCTAAGGTTCTTAACCTGGCTGGTTTCGCCTCCGGGGCGAGGAAATCGTTCGGGGATTTGGATCTCTCAATAGATCCGGAGAAATTCGTTGTGCGCTGAAATGTGTAGAAACGAGAACCCGCTGCTGCTGCGAGAAAGTGGTTTCGAAGCCCGTCAACCGGCCTTTTCGATCAGGGTCACCGGCTTTTCCCGGTCCTCCACGACCTCTTTGGTAACCACCACTTCCTTGACCTTCTTTTGTGAAGGCAGAGTATACATCAGCTCGAGCATCAGGTCTTCGATGATCATCCGGAGACCCCGGGCGCCGATCTTCCGCTCCACCGCCTGGTCGGCGATGGCCTTCATCGCGTCGTCGGTGAACCTCAGCTTCACGTTCTCGTACTCGAACAGCCGCTGGTACTGGCGAATGATCGCGTTTCTCGGCTCGCCCATGATGCGGATGAGGGCGTCGCGTCCGAGCTCGTGCAGCGTCCCCACCACCGGGAGCCTTCCTACGAACTCAGGAATGAGGCCGTACTTTATTAGGTCCATCGGCTGCACGTTCTGGAGAATGTTCTCGCGATCGGTGCCGGTGACGGCCTTGATCTCCGCGCGGAACCCGAGGCTCTTCTTCCCGATCCGGCGCTCGATGAGCTTCTCCAGGCCCACGAAGGCCCCGCCGCACAGGAACAGGATATTGGTCGTGTCGATCTGGTAGAACTCTTGATGGGGGTGCTTGCGGCCGCCCTGCGGCGGAACGTTCGCCACCGTCCCCTCGAGGATCTTCAGGAGCGCCTGCTGCACCCCTTCTCCCGAGACGTCGCGGGTGATCGACGGATTCTCGTCCTTGCGGCAGATCTTGTCGATCTCGTCGATATAGATGATGCCTTCCTGGCACTTCTCGATGTCACCCTGCGCCGCCTGGAGGAGCTTGAGGATGATGTTCTCGACGTCCTCGCCGACGTAGCCCGCCTCGGTGAGGGTGGTGGCGTCGACGATGCAAAAGGGAACTCGAAGAAGCTTCGCCAGAGTCTGGGCGAGGAGGGTCTTTCCGGTGCCGGTCGCGCCGATGAGCAGGATGTTGCTCTTGGTGAGCTCCACGTCCTGGCGCGTTTTCGACTTCATGATATGGACGCGCTTGTAGTGGTTGTAGACCGCTACCGCCAGGCGTTTCTTCGCCTCTTCCTGCCCGATGACGTACTCGTCGAGGAACTGCTTGATCTCGACCGGCGTCGGCAGGGTGGAGCTCTGGGATCGATTCTCGAAGCGGTTGTCGTCGGCGATGATGTCGTTGCAGACCTCGACGCATTCGTCGCAGATGAAAACCGTGGGCCCGGCGATGAGCTTGCGCACATCGCTCTGATCCTTGTTGCAGAAGGAGCACCGAAGGACTTCAGGATCCCCGTTCTTCTTGGACAACTCGTTAGTTCCTCTACAGGCCTTCTACGTGCGCTTCGAGATCACCTGGTCGATGATACCGTACTCGCGGGCGACGTCGGCGGTCATGATGAAGTCGCGCTCCACGTCATGCTCGATCTTGGCGATGTCCTGTCCCGTGTGCTTCGCCAGAATCTCGTTCAAGCGCTGGCGGGTGCGCAGGATCTCTTTCGCCTGGATGTTGATATCGGTCGCCTGGCCCGAAGCCCCTCCCGAAGGCTGGTGGATGATGACCCGGGAGTTCGGGAGGGCGAAGCGTTTTCCCGGCGTTCCCGCCGCGAGGATTATGGCGGCCATGCTCGCCGCCTGGCCGATGCAGTACGTGGTCACGTCAGGGCGAATGAACTGCAGGGTATCGTAGATAGCGAGACCCGCGGTGACCACCCCACCCGGACTATTGACGTAGATCGAAATCTCCTTTTCCGGGTCCTCGGCCTCGAGGAACAGGAGCTGGGCCACGACCAGGTTCGCAAGGTTGTCCTCTATGGGAGTTCCAATGAAGATGATGTTGTCTTTGAGTAAGCGCGAATAAATATCATACGCGCGCTCACCCCGGTTGGTCTGTTCGACCACCATCGGGATCAGCATCTAAGTTCAACCCCTATTTAAGTTTAGCATGTTGCTTGATGAAGTCAACCGCCTTCTCGCGGCGGATGCGGCCCCGCACCCGGTCGAGCGCACCGTCTTTCACCATCTGGGCCCGGAGCGCCGCCGGACTCTTCTCCATGGCCTCCGCGTACCGCCCGATCTCGGCCTCCAGCTCCTCTTCGGTTGCGATCAGGCCCTCCCTCTCGGCGACCTTGTCGAGAAGGAGCGTCACCCGCACGGCCAAAGCGGCGCCCTCTCGCTCGTCCTCGCGCACCTTCCGCCAGTCGATCCCCGTGGCCTTGGGGTCGATTCCCCGCTGGTAGAGATCGCGCACGGCCGATTCGAGCCTCGAGTCGAGCTCCATCTCGACGAGCGAGATCGGTGCCTCGAGCGGGTTCGCTTCTGCGAGCTTCGAGAGCAGCCGCCTCCGGAGCTCCTGTTCGTCCTCGTTCTGGGCGCGCTCCTCACCGCGCCTTCGAAGCTCGGCTTTGAGCTCCGAAAGCGTCTGATATTCGCCGAGGTCCTTCGCCAGCTCGTCGTCCGCCTCCGGCAGAACCTTCTGCTTGAGCTCGAGAAGGTGAAACTCGATGTCGTAGCTCTTTCCCGCCCGCGCCCGGGCCGGATGTTCGGCCGGGAAGGACGCGGTGAACCGGAGAACGTCGCCGGGTGTTTTCCCCTGGAGCTCTCCGTGAAGGGCTCCGTGATAGAAATCGGAGCCGACTTCGATGGTGACGCCCTCGTGCTTCTCGGCCTTGCCGCCGCCCTGCGGCCGCTCGGTGAGGTCGCCCATGACGAAATCGCGATCCTGTGCGCCTCGGCCTTCGATGGGATCGAAGCGGGCGTGCTGCTCGCGGATCGCCTCGATGCCCGCGGCCAATTGCTCGTCGGTGACTTCCGTATTCGGCTTCTCCACCTCGAGATCCTGGTAGACCTTGGCCTCGACCTCGGGCATGACCTCGAACGAGGCGCGGAAACGGAGGGGTTTTCCCAGATCCGACTCCAGCTTGGTGATCCGTGGATCGTCGAGCGGGTAGAGGTTTCGCTCTTTCAGAGCTTCTCCCAGGGCGTGGGGCACGAGATCCGAGACCGCGTCCTTCAGCACGTCGCCCCGGAACCGGGCACGGATGACGTCCTTGGGGATCTTGCCCTTGCGAAACCCGGGGAGCTTGATGGTGCGGCTGAGGCGCCCTACGCCCTTCTCGAATTCATCCGCGAGCGCATCGGCGGAAAGCTCGATGTCCAGATGTCGCAGAGACGATCCTTCTTCGAGGTACTCGACTTTCATCTTTATTGGTGCGAAAGGGGGGACTCGAACCCCCACGGGTCGCCCCACTGGATCCTAAGTCCAGCGCGTCTACCAATTCCGCCACTTTCGCAAGGGAGTTCGGAAGCGCGAGGGAAATGAAGATAAAGGCTCAATGTCTGTGAACCGGGCCTTATTGTAGACACGGCGCCCCGGCACGTCAACGCGCTGTTGTATTTCGAGAAGGTTTGCTTTACGTCGGTTGGGTTACGAGCTTCAGGCCCACGATGCCGATCAAGATGAGCGCGAGGCAGAGGAGGCGAAGCGCATCCCTCGACTCCCCGAGAAGGACGATGCCGAGAACCGCCGTGCCCACGCTCCCGATGCCGGTCCAGACCGCATAGCCGGTCCCCACGGGGAGCGTCTTCAACGCCTGCGCCAGAAGGAAAAGGCTTAGCGCCATCGCCGCTCCGGTCCAGAAACTTGGCCAGAGCCGCGTGAAACCATCGGTGTACTTCAAACCAATCGCCCACCCGACCTCGAAAAGACCCGCGACCAAGAGGTAAATCCAAGCCATTCAGCGATTCTAGCTTGTCCTCCCCGCCGTCGGCCCCTATAATCGCGGCCTTCGCTACGTCCTCACCAGGAGGTCCCATGACGCGATTCTTGCTGTGGTTACTTCCCATTCTGGTACCGACGGGGGCGGTGGCCCAGCCGCTCTCGCCTCGAAACGCCAACTACCGTATCGAGGTGGAGCTCGACCCCGAAGCCAGGACCCTCACGGGTAAAGAGACGATCACTTGGAAGAACCTGAAGCCCATCGCTGCCTCCGACCTCCGCTTCCACCTCTACTGGAACGCGTGGCGCAACAACCGAAGCACGTGGCTCCAGGAAGCGCGTCTCAGAACGACGGGTCGGAACCTCGAGGATCCGCGCGAGGGCGACTGGAGTAGCTCCGAGGTGGAATCGATTCGGCTCATCCCCGACGTCGGTGTACCCGGGATCGATCTCACGTCCGAAGCGCGCTTCGAAGCGCCCGATGACGGAAACGCCGAGGACCGCACGCTCCTGGTGGTTTCTCTTCCGGAGCCGGTTCCGCCCGAGGGAGTCGCGCAGGTGGAACTCACCTGGAAGTCGAAGATCCCGCGAACCTTCGCCCGAACCGGGTACCGCGGCAACTTCTTCTTCCTCGCCCAATGGTTTCCCAAGCTCGCGGTCCTCGAGGCCTCCGGCTGGAACGCCCATCAGTTCCACGCGGGAACGGAGTTCTACTCCGACTACGGCGACTATGACGTTTCGATCACGGTTCCGAGCGCCTACGTCGTCGGCGCGACCGGACGCGAAACGGGCCGCCAGGAGGCCTCGGGGAAGACGATCTATCGCCACCAGCAATCGGACGTCCACGACTTCGCCTGGACGGCGAGCCCGGACTATCTGGTGTTCGAGGAGCGTTTCGAAGCGCCGGGCCTTCCGCCGGTCGAAATGCGGCTCCTCCTCCAGCCCGAGCATCTCGAGCAGAAAGACCGGCACTTCCACGCCACCGCCGCGGCGCTCGAGAACTACGGGAAGTGGTACGGCCCGTACCCTTACGGGCACGTGACCGTCGTCGACCCCGCCTACGGGAGCGGCGCCGGGGGAATGGAGTACCCGACGCTCTTCACCGCGGGAACGCGCTGGCTCAACCCGTTCGGCGGTGGATCGCCCGAGGGAGTAACCGTCCATGAATGCGGCCACCAGTTCTGGTACGGCATCGTCGGGAACAACGAGTTCGAGCACGCGTGGCTCGACGAGGGCTTCAACACTTTCTCGACCGCGCGCACCATGGACGTGACCTATGGCCCGCGCTCGTACGTGAAGCGGTACCTCAACCCGCGGGGCGCCGAGAGGCTCTCGGGGTTTCTTCCGCTCCAGTTCGACGACATCAAGGTTGACCGTGTCATCGGCGGTGACCGGCTCGACGGTTATCGCGAAGACGCCACTTGGGACGCGCAGTCGACTCCCACCTACAAGTACTTTCCCACGACCGGAGGCTCTCACAGCTACAACAAGACATCGCTCTGGCTCCACACCCTCGAGCGGTATCTCGGGTGGGACGTGCTCCAGCGCATCCTGTCCACGTTCTTCGCGCGCTACCAGTTCAAGCATCCGACCCCGGAGGATTTTTTCGCGGTGGCGAACGAAGTCAGCGGGCAGGACCTCACGTGGTTCTTCGATCAAGTCCATCGGAGCTCGAACGATTTCGACTACTCCATCGACTCCGCCCGGAGCGAGCCCGTGAAGTTCAAGGGCTTCGCGGAAGAATCGGGCGCTCTCGTCCACCGGGAAGAAGAGAAGACGGATCTCTACCGGACGGAAGTGGTGGCGAGGCGCCTGGGGGCGGCGGTGTTTCCCGTCGAGGTGGTCCTCCTCTTCGAGGACGGGACCGAGAAGCGCGACCTCTGGGACGGAAAAGACCGCTGGAAGCTCTACGTCGAGGAAGGGCCGTCGAAGCTCCGCTACGCCGCCGTCGACCCGTCGAGGAAGCTCCTGCTCGATCTCTACTACACCAACAATTCCAAGCTGGTCGAGCCTCAGTCGAAGCTCCCCGCGCGCAAGTGGGCCTCGAAGTGGATGATCTGGTTTCAGGACCTCCTGGCCACGTTCGCATTCTTCGTCTGAGGGAGCTCATGTCTTCGATGAAAGCAGCGTTTCAGGGATTCGGACGCGTCCTCGCCTCACCGTCTCTCGTCATCTGGCTCTGGCTCGCCAACGTTCTCGTGGCGATTCCTCTCGCGGTGTCGATGGCCGGATCCATCGAGGAGTCAATCGGCTCGAGCCTCGTCCACCAGAACCTCCGCGACGGCTTCGACATGGGCTGGTACGGCGAGTTCGACGCGCGAGCGAAAGGGGTCGAGAAGACTCTTTCTCCGAGCCTGGTCGGCGCCGGTGCCTTCTTCGACAACATCGAGGCCTGGCTCAACGGGCGTCTCTTCGAGATGCTCCCCGCCCTCGTGGCGCTCGGTGTCGTCTACGCTCTTCTCTGGGCCCTCTTCCTCGGCGGGATTCTGCACCGGTACGGCGACCGCAGTGGGCTCTTTCGCCTATCCGAGTTCTTCGCGCACGGCGGGGAGTTCTTCTTCCGTTTCGTGCGGCTCGCGGTGCTTTCGGGGTTTCTCTACTACCTCGTATACCGATTCGCCGGCTGGCTCTTCGGAAGGGTCGAGGACGCGATGCGCGACGTCACGGTCGAAAAGACGGTCCTCGGCTACGTCGTCGCGGCCGCGCTCCTCGTGGCGCTCCTGCTGACATTCATCCACATGGCGTTCGACTACGCCAAGATCGCGACCTACAAGGAGAACCGAAGGAGCATGATCCTCGCGGCCATCAAAGGCTTTCGCCTGGTGCTCGGAAACCTGGGTCGGACGACGTTTCTCTACTACGGACTCGGCTTCTTCGGCCTCGTCCTCCTCGGCGCCTACCACGTAGTCGCTCCCGGGCCCGGCCAGTCTTCGGTCCCGAGCGTCGTCTTCGCCTTCCTGGTCGGGCAGGCGTACCTAATCGCGAAGCTGGTGCTGCGGCTCACGTTCTACGCCGGACAGATGGCGCTCTACGAGTCCTTCCGGTTCAACCGCTGAAAATGAGACTGGAAGAGCTCGGGCACGACCTCGTCCTCGGCTTTCGGTCGCTCCGCGCGAGCCCCGGCTACTCCCTCGTGGTGGTTCTCACGGTGGGACTCGGGATCGCCGCCACCACGACAACAGTAAGCTTCATGTCTCCCTACCTTATTAGAGAGCTCCCGTTCGAGATTAGAGAGCTCCCGTTCGAGGACCCGGCGCGGCTGGTCCAGATAGGCCAGATAGACGGGATCGGTCCCTTCGATCTCGTTACTGTTGCAGTGGTGGTGGGTGTCTTTCTCGGAATCACGATCCTCGCGACCCTACTCCGGCGATTCGAGCGGCGGCAACGGTCCCCATCGGAGTCTTGAGGTACGAGTAGGGAGAGCGCCGAGGTGGTGAACATGGCCAAGGCAAAGCCCAAAACATCCGAGCTCTTGAAACGCACTCGTGAGATCTGTCTCTCCCTTCCCGAGACCACGGAAAAAGAGGCCTGGTCCGCGCCAACGTTCCGGGTGAAGAAGAAGATGTTCGCGATGTTCTCGAACAATCACCACGGTGACGGAAGGGTCGCGCTCTGGCTCGACGCCCCGCCCGGGGACCAGGAGCTTCTCGTCGCCGCCGACCCCGTGCGCTTCTTCGTGCCTCCGTACCAGGGACCCTTCGGCTGGATCGGTGTGCGCGTCGATCTCGAGGCCGACTGGGACGAAGTCCGCGAGCTCGTGGTGGACGCCTGGCGAACCTCGGCGCCGAAAACGCTTCTCGCGCGGCTCGACGCCGTCGAGCCCGCTGCCGAGGCCAGGAAGACGCGGAGCCGGAGGACCAAAGCGAAATGAGAGCTCGGTCCGGAGCCGAGCAGATGGCCGCGGGAAAGGAAGCCGAAGCGACCTACAACGTCCTTTTCCTCTGCACCGGAAACTCGGCGCGCAGCATCATGGCCGAGGCTCTCCTGAATTACTGGGGCCGCGGTCGGTTTCGAGCCTACAGCGCCGGAAGCCAGCCGAAGGGCGAGGTTCACCCGCTCACGCTCGAGACCCTTTCGCGGTCTCATCTCCCGACCGAGAGTGCTCGCAGCAAGAGCTGGAACGAGTTCTCCCGTCCGGAGGCTCCCCCGCTCGATTTCGTTTTCACCGTCTGCGGAAACGCGGCCAGAGAGCAGTGCCCTTACTGGCCCGGCCAGCCGATGACCGCCCACTGGGGGGTCGACGATCCCGCCGACGTCGTCGGAACGATGGAGGAGCAGCGCCGCGCCTTCAACCGCGCGCTCCGCGAGCTCGACGCGCGCGTCAAGCTCTTCGTAAGCCTCCCCCTCGACTCCCTCGACAGGATGGCTCTGCAGGAGAAACTCGACGGCATCGGGGAGTTGCGCTCCCCTGCCCAAGACGCTTCCGACTAGCTTAGCTGCTAGGCGGCCAGCAGGGGCTTCAGTGCGGTTTCTGCGAGAGGCTCGAAGCCGTATTCCTCGAGGACAGAGTTGATGGACTCGAGGGTGACGAGCTGCGGCGCCAAGAGCTCGATGCCGATAAGCTTTCCGTTCTTGTTAATGTCGAGCACCATGTCCGGCTCGACCTCGACACAGTGATCACTCTTCTCGTTCTTCTCCCGTGGGAGGTAGAGGTAGGCCACCCAAGGACGACCGTCCTCATACGTGACCTCGAGCTGGATTCCTTTCATTCTTGCTTCTCTACTTCGTACGCGGTGACGACGACCAGCCTTCGTTTTTCTGGGGCCGGCTCGACGACGACCTTCCACCGTGCCCCTTGAAACCGCGTTTCGATGACCCATCGGCCCTCGAGCTTGGCAGACTTGAACGTCCTCGCATGTTCCATCATACGGCGCAGCTCGATTTCGGTACAATCGCGCTCTTTCAAACGCTTGTATGTGTAGGAGCGCAGTTCGAGCTCCCACTCCCACCAGTCGGGCCACTCCGTTCTTCGCTTTGCCACCGTACCAACCGGGATTCTAATCCACAGCCCCTACAAGGTCCGTCAGGCCGCGGGCATCGACGAGCTCGCGCGCAACAGCTTGGGGAACGACGCCCGCGCTCGCTCTGGTGTAACATCCTGAAACCTCCTCAACGACACCAACGAGGTGAGCCTCTGGACCAACAACTTGTTCAGCCCCAATTTCGAGGAACCGACGGGTTTCGTCGACTCTCTCCGCGCGGTGGTGGGAGTCAAGCTCTCGTTCTAGCAGCTAACGAGGTTCGCTCGGGTCGCACGTCGACACCTCGCCCGACCGCGGTGGTCGATCACTTCGACTCCTGCGTCATCATCCAGATGTCGCTCTCGGATGCTCCTTCGAGCAGCAGAAGAGACCGCTCATCCCGAGCCAGGTCGAAGCCCCAGAGTCGCCACGGCGCAGGCTCGGCATATACCTGGGATTTCCGGCCGGTCACCGTGTCGAGCCGTTGAATCGTCCCCGCTTCCACGTAGAGAATGCGGCGGGAGTCGGAAAGCCAGCGGGGCGACTGGCCGGTTGTGGTGAGGCGCTGACGCTCACCCGTCTCGACGGTGTCTAGCGTCAACTATTCTTCCCTCTCAACGACAACTAGAACTCCCGTTGCCTAGTTATCCTTCTCTGTTCACTTCCTAGCATTGATCTTCCCTTCGTTCCGGGGCCCGGCCGGAGGGAGCGGACGATTAAGAAAAGATG
>CAZKNR010000355.1:0-4342 GCA_964553925.1 uncultured Acidobacteriota bacterium | reverse complement strand
TGTAGTCGTGGGAGAAGTTCGTGACGTGGAGATCGAAGAGACCGTCATTGTCGTAGTCGCCGGCGTCGACTCCCATCCCCGCCTGAGCCCTCCCGTCCTCGTTGAAGGCGACGCCGTCGGCGAGCGCCGTATCCTGGAAGCGGCCCCTCCCGTCGTTTCGATAGAGGTTGTGCCCCGACTGGTCGTTCGCGGTGTAGAGGTCGACGTCTCCGTCGTCGTCGAGATCGCTCCAGACGGCGCCGAGACCGTACTCGGGAACGATCCCGACGCCGGCCGCCCGGCTCACGTCCTCGAAGCGAAAGTCGCCGCGGTTGCGATAGAGGACGCTCCTCGCCGGGGGAAGGCCCTTGGGCCCGCACATCACCGCAATCCCCATGAAAAAGCAGTTGGGAGCGCCTCCGGGCGCGGGCGTGGTCGCAAGGTCGAAGTCGACGTAGCGGGCGATGAAGAGGTCGTCGAAACCGTCGGCGTCGTAGTCCGCGAACGCGGCGCTCGTGTGCCAGCCCTCTTGCGAAAGACCCGAGGCTTCCCCGCACTCGACGAACGTCCCATCGCCGCGGTTGCGATACAGGAGCGCCGCCCCGAAGTAGGTCACGAGAAGGTCGGGATCGCCGTCATTGTCGACGTCGGAGAAAGCGGCTCCCTGGCCCCAGCCCTGGCGCGAGAGACCTGAAGCTTCGGTCACGTCGACGAATCGCCCCTCGCCGGCGTTGCGGTAGAGACGGTTCGAAGCGCCCTCGAGCACGCCCTCGAGGCGCCGTCCATCGACGACGAAGAGATCCAGATCTCCGTCTTCGTCGTAGTCGAGAAACGCGGCGCCGGTTCCCGTCGTTTCCAGGATGTAGCGCTTCTCACCGATGCCGCCGAATGTCAGAGATCGCGCGACTCCCGCCTCCTCGGCGACATTACGGAAGCGCAGCGAGTCCTGCGCCAGGAGCATCGTGAGAACAAGGAAGCTCAACGGATCACTCCGACGCCTTCCTTCACTACGTACCATCGTCCGGCCTCGAGGCTTGGGATCTCCTCGACATGCCCCGAGGGCCAGCGAAGCGACAGGCCCTCGGCTTTCGGCGCGCTCCCGAGACCCACGTAGAGGGTCATCTCGTTCTGGGCGAGGTAGCTCGAGCCGGCGCGGAGCTCATCGACCCACGGACGGCCCTCGAGCTCGAGAGTGAGTCTCGCCCCGACACCGTCCCGGTTGGAGGCGACGCCGACGAGACGGAGGCCGATGAAGCCGCCCGCATTCCCGCCGTCGTTCCGAAGGAGCTCCGCCGCCCCGCCCCGCGAGGAGATCGCGAGGTCCAGATCGCCGTCGCGATCGAAGTCGAGGCTCGCGAGTCCCCGCCCAACGCGCGGCCTTCCGATCGCCGGCCCGGAGGACGCGGTGAAATCTCGAAATCGTCCGCCTTCGTTTCGAAAGACCTGCCCGGGTTGTGCGAACGAGAGGTTCGACTGAATCTCGGCGATGTTGTCGAGAATATGGCCGTTTACCACCACGAGATCCTGCCAGCCGTCGTTGTCGAGATCGAGGAAATCGCAGCCGAAACCGAGCTCGGTGAGACTCACGGCGCCGAGACCGAAAGCGGAGGTGGCATCGAAGAAGAATCCTCCGCCAAGGTTGCGATAGAGGGTGTTGTTCTCGTAATCGAAGTTCGTGACCACGAGATCGAGCCGGCCGTCGCGATCGATGTCCCCGGCGTCGACTCCCATCCCCGCCTCGGCCAGTCCCTGCTCGTTGTAGGCGACCCCGGCCTCGACCCCTATTTCGGTAAGCCGACCGTCATCATTGCGGTAGAGATAGTTCCGGGTGGTGTCGTTGGCCACGTAGAGGTCGGAGTCGCCGTCGTCGTCGAAGTCGAGGGCCACGACACCGAGCCCTTTTCCTTCGGAGAGGCCGGCGATCCCGGTGGCGGCCGAAACGTCCTCGAACGTTCCATCGCCGCGGTTCCGGTACAAGAGGTCGGCCACACCTCCGTACTCCTGGGGATGACAATAGGCGGGAAGGCCCGCGGTCGGGCTCACGCACTCGCGGTGGGTCGCGAACGTGAAGTCCAGGTAGTTGGCGACGTACAGGTCGAGGAAGCCGTCGCCGTCGAGCTCGAAGAACGAGGCGCTCGTGGACCAGCGGTCATCGGCGATTCCATGCTCCCGCCCGCGCGAGCGAAACGTTCCGTCGCCGTTGTTGAGATAGAGCTGATCCTCACCGAAGGCCGTGACCAGCACGTCGACGTCGCCGTCGTTGTCCAGATCGGAAGCCGCTCCTCCCATGCCGTAGCCCTCTCCCGCGAGCCCCGCCTGTTCGGTCACGTCCCTGAACGTGCCGTCTCCCAAGTTCCGGTAGAGGGCGTTGCCCGCGCGGGGACCGTTCGTTCCCGGAAGCGGCGACCCGTTGATGTAGAACAGGTCGGGAAGCTCGTCCGCGTCGTAATCGAAAACCAGCACTCCCCCGCCCGCGATCTCCACGATGTAGCGTCGTCCGCTCCCGCCGTGATCGTGACGGAAAGAGATCCCCGCCTGGGCGGTTACGTCCGTGAACGTGATGAGAGCGAGAAGAATCACTTCGAGCGAGCGCGCATGCGCCTCTTGGCTTCGGGATCCTCCGCTCCTGAGGCCCGAAGCTCCGCGACCCGAGCCCAGCAAGCTCGGGCTTCCTCGCCGCGGCCGAGCCTTTCCGCGACCAACGCGCGGTTATACCAGGCCTGGAGGTGCTCGTGGTCGGCGTCGATCGCGGCGTCGAACGATCGGGAGGCCGAGTCGAGCTCGCCGCGGCGAAGAGCGATGAGGCCGAGCTGGAAGTGGGCTTCCGCGCTGCTCCCATCGATCTGGAGGGCGCGGACCAATACGGGCTTCGCTTCCTCGTCACGGCCCGCCCGCGTGAGGACCTTCCCGAGAGCGACGTGGGCGTCGAGGAGCTTGGGGTCGAGCCGGATCGCATCCTGGAGCGCTTCGACCGCCGGGTCGTTGCGGCCGAGACCGATCTCCGTGAGCCCGAGGTACAAAAAGGCCATCGCCGAAGGAGCGGTCTCGATCACCCGCTCGAACTCCGCCCGGGCCTTGTCCCCCTCGAGCTTCGAGTAGTAGACCCAACCGAGCTGGAGCCGCATCACCGCCTCCATCGGAACAAGCTCCGTCGCTTGTTTCAACACCTCCTCCGCTTCTTGCCAGCGCTCGAGCTTCGAGAACGCCGTACCGAGCTCGTAGAGAATGGACGGGTTGGGTCGCTTCGCGAAGCGCCGCGCGTTCTCGAGGGCAACGATTGCCTCCTCGGTCCGATTCTGCCGCGCGAGCGCGATCCCCAGGTAGTAGCTCGCGCGGGAGTCCTCCGGGCTCTGCGACACGAGAGCCCGGAACACTTTCTCCGCCGCCGCAGGGTTCCGCTCCTCGAGAAAACGCATCCCCTGATCCAGAAGGCTCGCAGCCTCCTGAAGGAACAGGACCGCGACCAGGGCGAGAGTCATTCGGGGAAAAGCTGTTTCATGAACTCGGGATCGAGACCCGGGTGCTGGATGAACTTCAGGGTGGCATCAAGCTGGCCCCGGAAAAGCGGGTTCAGCTCGCTTCCCTTCTTGAGGGCTTTCAATGCCTCGGCCTTGTCTCCCCCGGTATAGGCGAGGATGCCCAGGTAGAGGTAGGGATCGGATGCCGTGGGCCAGAGCTCGACCGCTTTCCGGGCTGAGGCGAGAGCCTCCTCGTTCTTGTTCTCGGTCATGAGGGTCCGGCTCTGGAAAAGCGCGTTCATGGCGAGCTGCACGTTCAAGAGCCGGCGGAGCTCCGCGATGGGAGTCGGGTGGTCGTCGACATGGAGCCGAACGGCGACATCATTATTGATGTTCCGCCCCGCGCCCTTCTGCACCACGAGGATCGCCGCGGACTGCTGACCCCGGCGGTCGCCTCCCGCCGCTTGACCCGCTTCGAGCGCGGTCACGAGCCTCTCGGCAAGCGCGGTCTTAGCCCCTTCGAAGGCCGAGGCCATCCCGTCCACCACCTCGGCACCGGTAAGAATGTTTCCCTGAGTGCTGTAGGTCGCGCCCTTCTTGTGGCCCGCCCAGGCGTTGGCGGCGGAGCCGGTCATGACCGCGGTCCCGCCTCGCGCGTCGACCACGGCAAGCTGGCGACCGTCTTTCCCGGGAAAGGTGTCTTCCGCGAGGAGCCGGTCGACGACCTGCTGGGCCGATAGGCCCTCACGAAGAAGGTCGATGCCTTTCGGGCCGTAGCCCACGTTGACGTTCGCTTGCGTGGCGACGATGCCCACCCCGGCCTCTCCCCAGCAGACGACCGCCCCGACGGCGAAGTAGCGCGACTCGACGGCGCATCCCATGGCGCCCGTTTCCGGGTCGTAGGC
>CAZKNR010000354.1:0-24626 GCA_964553925.1 uncultured Acidobacteriota bacterium | reverse complement strand
GTGTCCGGAGCGCTGACTTGCACGATGCTCTACGCCGCCTTGGCGCCGCAAGCCGCGATACGCTCCACGTTCGGAGAATCGCAGGCGGGTCCGGCTGCCGAGATCGTCGTACGCAATTGGGGCCCACTAATCGCGCTGGTCGGCGCAATGCTGATCTGGCGTTCAATCCGCCGTCGCGCCCTCTCATTCTTACCGTCGCCGGCCTCGGCAAGCTGATCTTCATAGGCCTGGTTCTCGCCCATGGTTCGCGATACCTCGGACATGGGGCGGGCCTCGCCGTCGCGATCGATCTGGTGATGGTAGTGCTCTTCATCGGCTGCCTCGTCGGCGTGCGCCGCCGTCAAACCGCTGCCTGACGCTACGGCTCCTGATAATCCGGGGCCTGGTTTCGAATCGGCGGGATGCTTCGAAGGTAGGCGTACACCGCCTTCAGATCCTCGTCGGTCAGCTTCGAGTACGCGGGCCAGGGCATGGGAGGCGCGATGGGGCGGGACGTGCCCATGTGCCTTCCGGTGCGGAGCGCCTTCACCAGCATCTCCTCGGTCCATATCCCCAGCCCCGTGACTTCCTCGGGCGTTAGGTTGGTGGCGTAGCTCACGCCCCAGGGACCGGCGAACGCGGTGTTGGTCGCGGCGCCCGCCCAGAGCCAGGGCTCGGGGAGCGCCGGCACGGGAGGCATCGTCATGCCCTCGGGGTGTCCCGAAAGCATGCGGGTGAGGTCGGGCTCCGGGCCCGCGGGTCCCATTTTGAACGGGGTGTGGCACTCGCCGCACGCGAGGACGGTGACCAGATACTCCCCGCGCGCGATCGGATCGGCGGCCGCGGCTTCGACGGGCTCTTGGGGCGCCTCTTGTCTGGCAGGCTGGCAGCCGAGAAAGAGCAGGATGATGCTGACGCAGTACGGACGCAGATTCATGAGGACCTCCGGGGATGCGGGAGCTTGACACGGCGGCTTCAGCAGATCAAGCCGAGTGCTAAAGTGGGATCGTCATGCGAATCCGTAAGACCATCAGAATTGTGAGAGCGCAGGAAGCGACCGAGGGGGCCGGCGTCCGGATCCGCCGAAGCCTCGGGACCGCCGCGCTCGACTACCACGATCCGTTTCTGCTCCTGGATGAGTTCAAGTCGGAGCAAGGCGCCGACTACGCCGCGGGGTTTCCCGATCATCCCCACCGGGGGTTCGAGACGGTGACGTATATGCTCGCGGGGGCGATGCGTCACGAAGACCACAAAGGCAACCGCGGCGAGCTCGGCCCCGGAAGCGTGCAGTGGATGACGGCGGGCCGGGGCATCATCCACTCGGAGATGCCGCTTCAGGAGGACGGTCTCATGTGGGGCTTCCAGCTCTGGGTGAACCTCCCCGCGCGAAACAAGATGACCGAGCCCCGCTACCAGGACATCCCCTCGACCGCGATTCCCGAAGTCTCGGCCGAGGGGGGAGTCGTGATTCGGGTCATCGCGGGGGAAGCGGAGGGAAGTCGGGGTCCCGTCGAGGGGATCGCGACCTCACCCCTCTACCTCGATGTCCTCGTGCCCTCCGGGAGAACTTACGAGCACGAAACGGCCCAGGATCACAACGCTCTCGTCTACGTCTTCGAAGGGGTTGGCGACGTGGGCGGGGAGCGGGTCGCGGCGGGCGAGCTCGCGGTGTTGTCGCGCGACGGAGAGGACGCAGTCGGTCTCACCGCTTCCGACCGTCCGATGCGCGCGCTCGTTCTCGCGGCGAAGCCCCTCGGCGAGCCTCTCGCCCGCCATGGTCCTTTCGTGATGAACACCCGGGCGGAGATCGAGCAGGCGTTCGAGGACTACCGGCGGGGCACGTTTCTCGGCTGACGCTCCGCGATGGCCCGCCGCCGTTCGATCTGGGAGTCGCTTCCGACCGAAGGCCTTCATCCGAAGAGCGCGAACCTCGATCGCCTTTCGCCCCGGGCTCTCCTGGAGCTTCTCTCGAAGGAAGACTGGAAGGTAGTGACAGCGGTCGAGGCCGAGGCTCCCCGCATCGCGAGAGCGGCGCTCGTTTTCGCCCAGGCGCTTTCCCGGGGCGGTCGCGTGTTCCTCGCGGGCGCGGGCACGAGCGGACGTCTCGGGGTCCTCGAGGCGGCCGAGTGCCCTCCCACGTTCGGAACCGCTCCGGATCGCATCATCGGTCTCATCGCCGGAGGCGCTGAGGCCGTCCATCGCGCCGTCGAAGGCGCCGAGGATCGTGACGCCGAGGGACGACGTCTGCTGCGGGTGCGGCGCCTTCGTCCTCGAGATCTCGTCGTCGGAATCTCCGCCTCGAGTGTGACCCCCTTCGTGCGGGGCGCTCTCGGCTTCGCCCGCGAGCGGGGCGCCTCGACGGTTTTGGTCACCTGCGCTCCCGGCGCCCCAGGGATACGACGGCTCGCGGACGTGGTCGTCGCGCCGCGGGTGGGCGCGGAAGTGCTCGCGGGCTCGACTCGTCTCAAGGCAGGGACGGCGACCAAGCTGGTCTTGAACCGGATGAGCCTTCTCGCGATGGTCCGGCTCAAGAAAATCTACGGACCGTTCATGGTGGAGCTTCGGCCCGGCTCGGCGAAGCTCCGGGATCGGGCAAGAAGGATGGTTGCGGCCCTCGCCTCCGTCGATTCCGACCGGGCGTCGATGCTTCTCGCGCAAGCGGGCGACGTGAAGACCGCGGTCGCAATGGACCGGCTCGGGATCAGCGCGTCCGAAGCCCGGCGGCGCCTCGCGAGGAAGAAGGGCGACCTTCGCGCTGTGCTTTCGAGTGCAGATGCTCGAGCGCGATCGCGACCGCGCCCCGCGCCGGCTCGACCGCGAGCTCCGAGACGACAGCCCAGGGCGCGACCTTCTTGATACGGCTCTCGAAATCCTGCCGGAGGACAGGCACCGCTTTCCATAGCCCGCCGGAGAGAACGAGGCGGAAGGTCTCTCCCGCGAGATCGAGCTTGCCGATGACCGACTCTACAGCCTGCACGAACTCGCGGGCGGCATCGTCGATGATGCTTTGTGCCTCGCCGTCGCCGAGGTCCGCCGCATGCTGCACCAATGGAGCGAGCGCTGCGATCTCTTCGCGCGCGAGCTCGCGGTACACGCGATGCACCAGGGCTTCGGCGCGATCGACGCCGAGCCGGTCGAGGATCGGCCGCGTGAGAAGCGTCTCGCCCGAGCGCCCATCGTACGCCCGCATCACCGCGCGAAGCGCCCTGAGGCCCATCCAGTAGGCGCTTCCTTCGTCGCCGAGAAGGGGACCCCAGCCGCCGGCGCGCGCCTCGCGCCCCCCGCGATCGACGCCGTACGCCGCCGCTCCCGTTCCGACGATGAGCACGCAACCGAAGCGCTCGCCCGTT
Source organism: uncultured Acidobacteriota bacterium (assembly GCA_964553925.1). Taxonomy (GTDB): domain Bacteria; phylum Acidobacteriota; class Vicinamibacteria; order Marinacidobacterales; family SMYC01; genus DAISKN01. The sequence continues at coordinate 21,297 of CAZKNR010000354.1, read as the reverse complement.
CCCGCGACGAGAGCGATGGCCGCGTCGTGAGTGACGAGGTTCTCCCGGGCGACTCCGAGCCGTCCGAGGATCCTCTTCATGATGACGAAGTCCCGCTCGCGCCCCGCTCCTGCCATGCCCACGCAAAGGGCGTCAACCCCGGCGCTGTTCTGCGCCCGAAGCACCTCGTTCGCGAGCGAGCCGAGAGCAAACTCCACTTCGTCCTCGCTGAAGAGCTGGAGGTTCAAGCCGTTGCCCCGCGCTTTCGCGAGCACCGTCCCCGTTTCGTCGGCGAGAAGGCACTCCGTCTTGGTCGCCCCGGCGTCGATCCCGATAACCGTCATGACTTGAGCTCAAGCCTAGAGTCACCGCCAAGTCTTGTCAAATCACATGGATGGGACCCGCTGGCGCGGCCGGACTTGACAAGCGAAAAGTCTCTCTGGTAGATTACCTACCGGACGGTAAGTTCACGAAGCGCTCGCCCAGAGCTGCCCAACTGCCGAGGGAGAACTATATGAAACCATCGAATCGAGTAGTCATTTTCGATACGACGCTAAGGGACGGCGAACAGTCGCCGGGCGGCAGCATGAACCTCGACGGAAAGCTCACGATGGCGAAAGCGCTCGCCCTTCTCGGGGTCGACGTTCTCGAGGCCGGTTTTCCCATCGCCTCGAACGGTGATTTCGAGGCGGTGCGCGAAGTGGCCCGGCGGATCGACGGGCCGGTAATCGCGGGGCTCGCTCGCGCTTCCAGGCTCGACATCGAGCGCGCCTGGGAGGCGCTGAAGGAAGCTCCCCACGCCCGGATCCACGTCTTCCTCGCGACGAGCGCCATCCATCGAGAGCACAAGCTGAAGGTGGCGAAAGAAGAGATCGTGCGGCGTGCGGTCGAAGGGGTGAAGATGGCGCGCGAGCTTTGTGAAGACGTCGAGTTCTCGCCCGAGGACGCCTCCCGCACCGAGCTCGATTTTCTCGCCGAGGTGGTGGAGCGGGTCATCGACGCCGGGGCGTCCACGGTGAACATTCCCGACACCGTCGGCTACGCGACCCCGGACGAGTTCGCGGAGCGAATCCGCTACCTCCGCGAGAACGTGAGGAACATCGACCGCGCGGTCACGAGCGTCCACTGCCATGACGACCTCGGCCTCGCGGTCGCCAACAGCCTCGCCGCTCTCGGCGCCGGGGCGCGGCAAGTCGAGTGCACCATCAACGGGATCGGCGAGCGCGCCGGCAATTGCTCCCTCGAGGAAGTGGTGATGGCGCTGAAGACGCGCTCGGACTTCTACGGGCTCGAGACGGGAATCGACACCCGCCAGATCCACCCGGCGAGCCGGCTCCTGACTCAGGTCACCGGGCTCGCGGTGCAGCGCAACAAAGCGATCGTCGGCGCGAACGCCTTCGCCCACGAGGCGGGAATCCACCAGCACGGGGTCATCCAGAACCGCCTCACCTACGAGATCATGAAGCCCGAGGACGTGGGTCTGGCCGACAATTCGCTGGTCCTGGGAAAGCACAGCGGCCGGCACGCCCTCAGGAAGCGCCTTCACGAGCTCGGCTGCGATCTTGCCCCCGAGGAGCTCGAGAAGGTGTTCGTGCAGTTCAAGGAAATGGCTGACACCAAGAAGGAAATCCTGGACGACGACCTCGAGGTGCTGATGAAGGGCACTCGGATGCAGCACTCCGATGCGTGGGAGCTGGTCGATCTCCATTTGAGCTCGGGGAGCGACACGGCGTCGACGGCGACGGTGACCCTGAGGCACCGCATCGGTCGTGTGGTGAAAGAAGCGGCGGTGGGAAGCGGGCCGGTCGAGGCGATCTTCCGCGCCATAGGACGCGCGAGCGAAACCGCCCTCGAGCTCACGGACTTCCAGGTGAAGGGTCTCACTTCCGGCCTGAACGGCGTCGGTGAGGTCACGATCGAGGTTGAAGAGCTCGGCCAGCGCCACCGCGGCCGCGCCACCGGAAGCGACATCATGCAGGCGAGCGCCCAGGCGTTTCTGCGCGTGGTGAACCGAGTGGTGGCGATGCGGGAGACGCACAAGGAGCTCGTGGACGTGTTCGGCCAGTGATGGCGGGGGCTCCGCTCACTCTCTTCGAGAAGCTCTGGCGCCGGCACCTCGTCGTCCCCGAGACGGAGGAGCACCCGCCGGTCGTCTACGTCGACCTCCATCTGATTCACGAGGTCACCTCGCCGCAGGCCTTCACGGAGCTCGAGTCGCGAGGTCTTCCGGTGCGGCGGCCGGATCTGACCGCCGCCACCATGGATCACTCGACCCCGACGCTCGTCGACGAGAACGGACGGCCGCGATTTTTCAACCGCGAGACCGAGGACCAGGTCGAGACCCTGCGCCGCAATTGCGAGAAGTTCGGAATCCCGCTCTATGCCCTCGGCGACTCGCGCCAGGGCATCGTTCACGTGATCGGCCCCGAGCTCGGACTCACCCGGCCGGGCATGACCATCGTCTGCGGCGACAGCCACACCTCGACCCACGGCGCGTTCGGCGCCTGGGCGTTCGGCATCGGCACGACGGAAGTGGGCCACGTGCTCGCCACCCAGTGTCTTCTCCAGTCGAAGCCCAGGACGTTCGAAGTAAGGGTCGACGGGCGCCTCGCGCCGGGAGTGACGGCGAAGGACCTGATCCTCGCCATCATCCGTGAGATTGGCGTCGACGGCGGCATCGGCCACGTGATCGAGTACACGGGATCGGCGGTCGAAGCGCTCTCGATGGAAGAGCGGATGACGGTGTGCAACATGTCCATCGAGGGAGGTGCTCGGGCGGGGCTCATCGCCCCCGACGAGACCACGTTTGGCTATCTCGAAGGACGACCGCAGTCGCCCAAAGGCAAGGACTGGGAGCGGGCGGTCTCGGACTGGAAGAGCCTTCCCACGGATGCCGGAGCCGTCTACGACCGGACGGTCTCTCTCGACGCTTCGAAGATCGAGCCGATGATTACGTACGGCACAAACCCCGGGATGTCGGTCCGAATCGGCGAATCGATTCCGCGCGATGCGAACGAGAAAGCTCTCCGGTACATGGGCGTGAGCCCGGGCGAGAAGCTCCTGGGAAAAGCGGTCGACGTGGTGTTCATCGGAAGCTGCACCAACTCGCGGATCTCGGATCTGAGGCTCGCCGCGTCGGTGATGAAAGGTCGGCGAGTCGCGGGCGGGGTGCGCGCCCTCGTGGTTCCGGGATCCCAGGAAGTGAAGCGTCAGGCGGCGGCCGAGGGCCTCGATAAAATCTTTCTCGAGGCCGGGGCCGAGTGGCGCGAGCCCGGGTGCTCGATGTGCATCGCCATGAACGGCGACCAGCTCTCGCCTGGCGAGCTCGCGATCTCGACCAGCAACCGGAACTTCGAGGGACGCCAGGGGAAAGGCGGGCGGACGATCCTCGCGAGCCCTTTGACCGCGGCGGCGGCGGCGGTGACGGGGAAAATCACCGATGCGCGTAGTTTGATGGAGTAAAGCGGTGGATCCGATCATCAGCGTCACGTCGAAGACCGTGGTGCTCCCCTTCGACAACGTGGACACCGATCAGATCATCCCCGCGCGCTTTCTCACCACCACCACCAAGGAAGGACTGGGAGGGAATCTCTTCGCCGACTGGAGGCGTGATCCCGATTTCGTCCTCAACCGCGAGGAGGCGAAGGACGCGGCCGTTCTGGTCGCGGGCGAGAACTTCGGGTGCGGCTCCTCCCGCGAGCACGCGCCGTGGGCGCTCGTCGGCTTCGGCTTCCGCGCCGTCGTGAGCCGCTCCATCGCCGACATCTTCAAAGCGAACGCGGTGAAAAACGGCCTCGTCCCCGTCGAGGTCCCGGAAGACATTCACCGCGCGCTCCTCGACCATCCCGGCTGGGTCGTCACCGTCGATCTCGAAAGAAGGCTCCTCGTTCTTCCCGATGGACGCGAGGCCGCGTTTCCCATCGACGGCTTCGCCCGCCATTGCCTCCTTCACGGAATCGATCCCCTGGACTTCCTTCAAGACCAGGAGGACGCCATCCTCGCTTACGAAGCCTCCCGCTGAGTCCCGTCTCCGAGCCCGCCGGTGTCGGTCAGCGCAAAACCAGGAGCGCCTCTGTAGCCTCCGTCGCGCCTCCTCGGCTCGCGGATCCGCGGTCGCCGTTCGTGAAGAGCAGGAATCCGAGCTCCCGGGTGTTCCCGGAAATCTGCCCGAAATCCAGTACCGGCATCGCACCCATTCCGCTTCCCGCCACGTCGTCCGGAACTCCGAAGTAGCGTTCTCCAAAGGGTGAGATCGTCAGGTCCTCGATGAGGTCGCCGGGGCCGCCGAAGTAGATGTCCTCCGCCTCCACGTCGACGTCCACCTGATGGGTAACGGCGTCGCCGATACCGAGCCCTACCTGTTCGGCGCAAACGATCAGCACCGTGTTTCCGGTATTGGTCGCGTGCTCGGTGAAAAAGAAGGCGCTCGCGTTACCGGTCGAGAGGTCCACGGCCCAGGTCAGGTTGCGGCCGTCGGTCAAGTCGTTCAGCGTGAAATCACGATTGAGCACGAGGTAGTCGTCTTCGCCGTCGCGATCGAGGTCGAGCCAGACGTTATAGCTCACGGTGTCGGCGTGCGAGCTTCGCTCCCAGGCGCTGACCGCGAAGGTCCAGACGAAGCTCTCGCTCCCGCTGCAAAATCCCGCGGGGACGGTGAAGGTATTGACGCCGACGGCGCGGAGGTCCGGTGTCGGGGACTGCTCGCCCCGGTCGCCCTCGGGAATATCGTCGCTCAGCGCGAGGAGAGCGTACGCGTCGTTCTGCGCGTCTCCCACTCCGCGGTTTTGGAGCCGCACCTGCCCGACACCGTCCCGGTTGAACCGAAGTCTGGAAGTCCGGAGCGCCGCCGCCTTTCGCGGCAGAACGTGCCAGGGCACGCGGAGCGTCGTCTCTCCGTCGGTGAGAGTGAGATAACCGTCGTACTCGTTCTGGGTCAGGGGCACCGCATCGGCGCCGCCCGAGCCGGAGTTCATGAGGTTTTGTCGGAGCTTCTCCCCCGCAATCCGCAGAGTGACAGCAAAGTCCACGTCCTCACCGGGGCGGGCAAAGACCAGTGGTGGAACCTGGATTTCGACGGCGCCGTTGTCGGCATCGTTGTCGAAGCGAAAGCTCGGCTCCACGGTCATGATCAGACGGCGGTTCGAGTAGTTGTGCAGCCGAAGCCTCTTTCGCAAGGTGACGCGTTTCGAAGAGACGTCGTGGAACCCGAAACCGAGAGAGCCCGTCGGCTCGTCCTTATCCCAGGCCGCAGCCACGTCCGCCGCGGCCAGCGCGCGATCCACGCGCAGCTCGCCGCCGCCGATACGGCTGATCGGGGCGGAGGAGTCGTCGAAGGCGCTGTTGCCGATGTCGATCTCGGCGGTGTTCATGAGGAGCGCCTTGATCTCGAGTGGCGAGCGATCGGGGAAGGCCTCCATGAGCAGTGCCGCCGCACCCGCGACCATCGGTGTCGCTCCCGAGGTTCCTCCGAAGGGGGACGTCCCGCCTCCGGCGACGGCGGAGACCGAGGCCCCCGGCGCCCCGATCTCGGGCTTGATGCGATTGTCCTCGAACTGCGGCCCTCGAGACGACGACCCGACGACTTTGCCGACCGAGGGGACGACTGCGTCCGGGTCGAAGGCGGCGTTCCGAACCATCGAGAGATTGCGGAACAGGCTCCCCACGGTCTGGCTCACCATGAAGCCCGGAATGCCGATGGGCCGATCGCCTCCGTCGCCTCCGGGAAACGGCTCGCCGGGCGCTACGAGACCGATGATGCCGAGGAGACCGCCTCCGACGCCGATGTTTTTGATCTTGAGGGTGAAGTTGCAGGCGCCGCGATCGACGAAGACGATCTTGCCCGCGACCGCGCCCGAGGCGAACGGCGCGCAGCCGTTCCGATTCCCCCCGCTGCCGTTGCCGTACTGTACCGGCGCCGCGATGAGGCTCGTCAGAGGTGTCGACCAGGTCTGGAACACCGCGGGGAACTCGCCGGCTCCCTCAACGGTGAAGCCCTGCACCGCGTCGGAGGGCACGTAGGTCTGGGCAACCGAGAGCGCGGTATCGGCCGCGGAGGGCGTCGAAAGGACGTAAGGCTTGTCGGCGCTGTTGCCCGCCGCGGCGACCGTCAGAACTCCGAGCTCCGTCGCCGCGTCCACTGCCGCCGAGAGGTCATCATCGAAGGGCTGGCCGTAGAGGGCCCCGAGGCTCATATTGACGATGTCCACGTGGTCGGACGTGTCCCCGTCCTCGTTCGGGTCCACCGAGAACTCCATGGCCTGAATGAGCGCGACGCCGCTGCAAGCCGTCGAGGTTGCGGAGCACACTTTCACCGCGTAGAGGTCGACTCCTGGTGCGACGCCGAGACTGCCTCCGGCGATATCGGCCACATGGGTGCCGTGACCGCCCGAGCCGACGGCCCCGATAGGATCCGGATCCGGCATCAGTGGCGGGCTTCCCGCGCCGCCGACCCACCGCTCGCCGACGAAGTCGAATCCCTCGACCACACGCGCCGTCGGAAAGAGCCCGTCGCGCGTCGTGTTGCTGGGGTCCGAGGGATCCACTCCGTAGGCGTCTTCGTAGGCGCCCGGCGTGCCAGGGCCGCCGAAGGCGACGTGCGTGTAGTCGACGCCGCTGTCGAGGATCGCCACCTTGACGCCCGTACCATCGAAACCAGCGGCCTGAACCGCCGTGGCGCCGACGTGGGGCACCGTCTCAGGGAGGAACATCTCGTAGTCCCGGACGGGAGCGATGCGGGCCACGGAAGGATCGCGAGCGAGCTCCGCGAGAGACGAGACGTCGACCTCGAGGAATACCGCGTTCAGGACGAGCTGGGTCCGGGCCAGGACCTGCATATCCGGGGCCGCGCGCCGGCCGCGATCGAGAAACGCCGTCTGGTCCTCGTCGAGCCGCCGCCGGTGCGCGCGCGCGGATGCCGCCGTCGCGGTGCCGAACCGGCCCACCGACGGTGCGCGAAGCTGGACGGAGACCTGTTGCCGGCCTTGCCGCTCGAAGAGGTCGAGATCGAGCTCGGCTGCGGAAAAATTCTCCATTCTCATGGGCGCGTCGAGGCGCAACCGTGAGACGGAGGCCGGAAGCGAACGGTGCTGGAGGCGCTCGCCGCGCTTTGTCTGGGCGAGCACCGCGGCGCCCAACACGACACAAAGCGCGAACAGTGAGGAAATTGCCAGAAAAATACGGACACCGTGTCTTCTATGAATGGAATACATGGGTTCACTCCCTCCCCTGGATCAGAAACCAACAAGAACGTAAAGGCGCGGGCCGTGTGTTGCTCGCGGCAAATGGACGCGCGGTTGTGCGTCGTGGTGCGGATGCTGGGAGGGATGATACGGGTATCGGCCGCCGGTGACAAGCTCGTTTTAACGCCGGGCGAGAGTCCATCCGGCTCGGCGAGCTGACGTAGTAAACTGGGCCGCATGGCGAAGCGCGAGGGACCGAGCCGATGCGCCTGGGCCGCGGGCGGAAACGACCTCTACATCGATTACCACGACCGGGAGTGGGGCGTTCCCGTGCACGACGATCGCAAGCACTTCGAGTTCCTGATTCTGGAAGGGGCGCAAGCGGGACTTTCCTGGGCCACGATCCTGAACAAACGCGAGGCCTACCGGAAGGCTTTCGAAGGCTTCGACCCCGTGAAGGTGGCCCGCTTCTCCGAGAAGAAAGTCGCGAAGCTCCTCCAGGACCCTGGCATCGTTCGCAACCGGCTCAAGGTTCAGGCGGCGGTCACGAACGCCCGCGCCTTTCTCGAGGTCCAGAAAGAGTTTGGGAGCTTCGACGAGTACGTCTGGCCCTTCGTGGGGGGAAGACCCATCGTCCATCGCCGGAAGAGCATGAAGGACGTCCCCGCGACGAGCCAGGAGTCCGACGCTCTGAGCCTGGACTTGAAGAAGCGCGGCTTCAAGTTCGTGGGAACGACCATCCTCTACGCACACATGCAGGCCGTGGGGATGGTCAACGACCACGAGGTCGGTTGTTTCCGCTACACTCCTTGCGCGCGGATGAAATAGAACATGCTCGCTCCCTTACTCTTCACGCTTCTGACAGAGCCCTCAACCGACCCCAGACAACTCCTCCGAGAGCGATTCGAGGCGGAAGTCACGGAGATCGCTTCTCGCGTCGATGGGGTTCTTGGGGTGACGATCCTCGATCCCGCGACCGGGGACCGAATCTCGGTCAGAGGCCGCACGGTGTTCACCCAGGCGAGCGCGATCAAGCTCCCGATCCTGGTTGAGCTCCTGCGGCAGGTCGAGACGGGAGAGCAGAACCTCGACGAGGTTGTGACCCTCGCCGCCTCGGACATCGTTCTAGGAAGCGGAGTCCTGCAGCAGCTGACCCCGGGGAAGGTGAGCCTCAGCCTCCGCGACGTCGCGACCTTGATGGTCACGGTGAGCGACAACACTGCGACCAACATGATCATCGACCGCGTGGGGATGGCGAAGGTCGGAGCCGAGATGGCTCGTCTCGGGCTTTCCTCGACGAAGCTCCAGAGGAAGATGCAAGACCGAACCGCCTGGGAGGAGAACCGCGAGAACCTCTCGACCCCCGACGAGCAGGCGCGTCTTCTCGAGCTTCTCCTCGAGGGCGAGATCCTCTCGGCGAAGAGCCGGGAGGAGATCGACCGCATCCTGACCATCCCCAAACCGGGACAGCTCCGGACGCTCCTTCCGGATGGGACGAAGATCGCGCACAAGACGGGAACGCTCTCGGGGGTCGTCGTCGACGTGGGAATCGTCTACCTGAAGGACCGGCCCTTTATCGTCTCCGCGATGGGAAACTGGCTCGCGGACGCGGACCAGGCGGAGCGGGCGATCTCCGAGATCGCACTTGCCGCGTATCGCTACTTCGACCGTATCGCTCATTCGAACGCCTACGGCCACAAAAAGCAATAATATAGGCAGACCCTCGGAGTTCTCTAGAACCCCTTGTAGCACGTCAACATTCCGCCGAGACCGTCGGATCGAAACCTTCTCTCGCAAACCGAGAAACCCGCGGCAAAACATTCCGTTTGTCGTGGGAAGGTGTCCGGGTAGTCATAGCAGGTCAGCGCACAAGGATTCGTGTTGCACGCCTGGCTTGCCGCCGGCCGCGAAGCGTCCGGAGGAATGGCTTTCCAAAGGTTTCCGGAAACGCTTCGGCGGCGAGTTCCCCCGCCGCACGCCTTACTGCAAGCTCCCCAGGGCCCGACGAAGTAGCCGGCCACGAACCCGGGCGCGGTCTCGGTGCAAGGCCGGCTCTCAGTGGGTGGGCTCGAAGCCGAAGCGGGGTCCAGGGTCCACGATGTCTCGCGCACCAGCAGGCTCTCGGTTCCCTGCCGAGTACAACCGGAAGGACCGCTGGAAGTGCAGGTGAACGGTTCGGTCGCGACGCAAGGGCCGAAGCCTCCCGTTTCGAAGCTCGCCGCGTAGACGGTGGCGGTCGCCGTCGCCGAAGACGTCCCGCCCGAGGAGTCGCTCACGGTGACGGTCGCGACGAGATCGCCGGAAGAAGCACCGCTGCAGGTCGCGCCGGGATCGGATCCGCTCGCGCAGCCGGACCAGGCGTAGCTCAAGGGCTCGCCTTCCGGATCGCTCGCATCGGCCATGAAAGTCACGGAGCACCCGGAGGAGTCGCACGAGCCTCTCGAGGAGAGCTCAACCTGTGGCGGCTGGGTGGGAGCGATGTCGGCCGTGGTCGACGCGGTCCCGGCGATACCGGCGCTGTCCATGACCTCGAGAGTCACGGTGTAGACGGCGTCGTCGGTGTAGCGATGCTCGGGAGCGACTCCGGAGCCGAGATAGCCGTCCCCGAAGTCCCAGTGGTAGCTCAGGAGAGTCCCGTCGGGATCGCGGGAGCTCGCGCCATCGAAGACGACGGGCTCGCTCACCGTTCCGTAGTACGGCCCTCCGGCAACCGCGACCGGCGCCAGACTTGTCGAAGCACCGTACAATCCGACGCAGCGGTGGAATAGCTCGCCGGTATAAGTCGCCGGGTCGAGACTTCCGTCAGCGCGGCGACGATCGACCTCCGAGTCGGGAGAAGGCGTTGCATTGTGCGAAGACGTCGGCCTCGAGCCGCACGCGGGGAAATTGAAACTGGCGGCGGCTCCACTCGCGCTGTTGTCGTAGATCCGAATCGGGAACGAGGGGGAGCCGGCTCCGTCGACATCGATCCCCTGGGCCGCGCCCTCGACGGAGTTCCCGGTCACGGTGCCGCCCTTCAGGTTCGCGCCCTCCGGCGCCGGACTTCCGCACCTGGGATCGAGCGCGGAGGGGAGGTACCAGGGATGCGGCCCTAATTGAATTCCGAAGAAGCATAGCCGGCGGGGAGAGCTGTCACAGCGGACGGTGTTGTTGCGGACGACGGCGCCGCGGAAGTCGCCGCACTGCGACCCATTGAAATTGTCGAGCATGAGCCCGGCGAACGCCGTCTCTCTCTCTTGAACGATCCGATTCCCCAGAATCGAGGCCCCGGGGGCGTTTCCGACGATGAGGGCGACGTCGGTATTGTCGCGAAAGACGTTCGCCTCCACTCGAGCACTCTCGGAATCGAGGAGCGTGAGACCGTCCGCCCACAGGTAGTTATCCGAGGACTGCTGGGAGTTCTGGCCGTTGTCGAGGAAGGCGCTTCCGGCGATGACCGCGTCTCGCCCTACCCACTGGAGGCCGCTTCCACAGACGGCGCCGATGGAAGCGCTCCCGACGAACTGGCAGTTCTGACATCCCAGGAAGGAGGCGTTCACTCCCGCCTGAGGATCGGGGTCGATCAACCCTTCCGTCTCCGCCACGTCCTTGCATCTCGAGGCCGTGTAGGACAAGCGACCCGGCGCGTCGTAGACACGCTCACCGCGGTTGCCGTCGAGGATGAGATGGTCGATGCGAACGCCGCTGTTCTGCGCCACGAGGAATCCGCTGGTCGCGACCAGGGCCCGGTCGGCGAGGAGACGGGCGCAGTTGGATCCGGGGTCGTTCAGATCGCAAGGAGATTCGAGACATCCTCCGCTTTCACCGGGTGAATCGGCGGTGCAGAGGGTGATCGGGTTTTCGAGGCGCAACTGTGCCTTCACCCGGTACGTGCCCGGCTGCAGGCGAAGGGTGCCGCCTTCCCGAGTGCGCTCGATGCACGTGCGCAGATCTTCGGTGGCGTCTCGGATGCCGCCCGGGTCCAGGGTTACACCGGCGCACAGATACACTTCTTCCGATAACGGAGGTGGCGCCTCTCCACAGCAGGGTTTGCAGTCGCTCGTCGTTCCGAGCGATTCCAGTCCATCGAGACAGGTGCCGTCCTGGCTGCAGTAGGTCCCGCCTTTCTGCCCGCAAGTGAGATCCGACGTTGTCACTCCCTCGAGGCAGCAGGGACTGCAGTCGTTGGAGTTACCCAGGGAATCGAAGCCCGCGGGACAGACGCCCGTCTGGCTGCAGTGGTCGCCGCCCATTTCACCGCAGCTCAGGGTAGGGGTCGCGCCGACGCAGCAGGGGCTGCAATCGCTCGAGATGCCGAGCGACTCGAAGCCGGCGGGACAAGCACCCGTCTGGCTGCAATAGTTGCCGCCCATTTCGCCGCACGATGGTGGAGGCGGGGGCGCCAGACAGCAGGTGTTGCAGTCGAAGGAGGCTCCGAGCGAGCTGAAGCCAGCGGGACAGGAGCCGGTCTGGCTGCAATAGTCCCCTCCCATCTCTCCGCACGAAGGGGATGGCGGCGCTTGCTGGCAACAAGGGTTGCAATCGAACGTCCATGCGAGGAAATCGAAGCCCGAGGGACAAGACCCGGACTGACTGCAGTAATCCCCTCCCATTTGCCCGCACGAGGGACCCGGGTCCACCTCCTTGCAGCAGGGGCTGCAGTCACTGGAGCCGCCGAGGGAAGTAAAGCCTGACGGACAAGAGCCGGTCTGGCTGCAATAGTCCCCTCCCATCTCTCCGCACGAAGGGGCAGGCGCCGCCTCCTGGCAGCACGGGTTACAGTCGAACGTCGCTCCCAGCGACTCGAAGCCGGAAGGACAGGACCCGGTCTGGCTACAGTAGTTGCCGCCGATGTCGCCGCAACTCTGAAGTGGTGCTGGCGTCGCCGAAAACCCCGGCACGCTGCCAAGGCAAAACGCGAAGACACCCACAGAGGGCGCGAGGAAGAGAACGAGCCGATTCACCATGGACCATCGCCTCCGATGTCACCGCTGGGGGGAGAGGTGGCAGGCGGGGGGAAGCTAGCTCCGATCGAGACGAGAAGTCAAGGCATCGACCCGGCGAGTCTGAGAGTCGCGAGAAGATCTCGCGGAGCTCGGCGACGGTCTTTTTGGCCGACCGGTCTCTGCGCGCCGTGCCCGGTTAGGTGACGCCAGATTCCTCTGAGGCCTCGGCGCACGTCTTGATCCAGTGGACGAGTTCCCCGCGCGATATCTCCCCAGAGGCAACACCGAGGATTATGCGCTCCGCTTCGTCAACCGAAGCTACCAAGCGTTGGCCGTTCAGTCGAAGGAAAGCCACGATAGCGGCGTGACCAACGCGCTTATTGCCGTCCAGGAAGGGGTGATTTTCGATCAGCGAGAAGCCTAACGCAGAAGCCTTTGCCGCCAGCGTCGGGTATAGGTCGTCTCCTCCGAAACTGTGTCTCGGCTGGGCCACCGCTGATTCAAGGGCGCCGAGGTCCCGAAGAAGAGATGTCGTCCCCGCCTGCTCCATGATGAGGCGGTGCAGCGTCAAGACCTCAGCGACGCTGAGATGGCGCACTACCGGAGCCGTTCGTAGAGCTCGCGGTTCTCTTCCACCACCTGCTTCGCGATCCTGAGGAAGTTCTCATCGCGTTGTGCGAGAAGATCCCGGACCGCAGCGCCGGCAAGGTCTTCCGGGGGAATGCGCAGTTGCCCCGCGAGCTCCTTGAGAGTGGCTTCCTGTTCCGGCGTGAGCTGAACCGTGATCGCCATCACTCGCTACCTCGAATCCATTCTATCTGGATCCGCGGGCGGCGTCACCTAACGATAGGCACGGGCGAGGCGCTGTTCACCAAGCAACCCTGGCGACGAGGAACTCGGCGCGACACAGGGAGCAAGCGGCACGGGCGAAACTTGATTTCAGAGCGGCTGCCTCTCCTTCGGCCGTATCGCCATTCGGACTCCAATCTAAACGGCCACAAGAAATAAATCAGACCGTCGCCCGGCGGATCTTATGCTTCAGCTTCTTGATGTTGTGGCGGAGACGCTTGAGCTCGTCTGACTTTTTCGCCTCGATGACGGCGGTTCGCTTCTTCTTGAGAGCTCGAATCTGCGCTTTGACCTTGCTCTTGTCCAGCCCCACCACGTGATGGTGGGCGTGGGCGTCGATGCCGAGGGCGGTGCAGAGGCCGAGGAGAACCTGCTCCTTGTGCATCTGCGTGTGGCCCTTCACCGCCTCGTGCTCGACTCCGGCGGCGATCTCGCGGAGCTCGGCGACGGTCTTCTTGCTCAGCTCTTCGTAGGTATATGCCATGGCGGTTAGGTTATCACGGGCCGGAGCGCGGGTGCTCGGCATACACCATGGTCGAAGCCTCGCGGAAGAAACCGAGCTCGCGAAGGAGCTCGAAGTGGGGACCTTCGACCGGAGGCCGGTCGTCGATCGCGCCGATGCGAAGCCGGTGGGGTCGCCGCCGCGGGAGATGCATGAGGGTCTCGAGAACCGTTCGGGCGACGTCCGGGTCGGAGAACGGCCCGAACGTGAGGAGCGTGCGCCCGCCCTTCTCCATGTAGAGGGCGAGCTCCCCTCGATGAAGGATGACCCACGCCCCGGGGACGCGCCGCGGCCGAGCCCCATGCCCGGTCTCGGGCCAGGGGAGGAGCGAGCCGTACGGATTCGCGGGGTCGACGGCGAGAATCGCTCTCGTCTCTCTATCGCGAAGATCGCGATGCGCGCGGAGTCTCTCGACCGCACCCGCGAGAGCGAACTGGGATCCCGCGAGCCCCTCGACGAAGTGGCCGCGCCGCAAACGCCCGCGCTCCTCCATCTCCCGAAGCACGGGATAGATCGAAGCGTAGCCCCCCGGGATCTCTTCGAACTGCGCCGCGGCGCGGCTCGCGAGCCCGTACCTTTCGAGAAGCATCATCACCCGGGCGTGAGCCCGCTCGGTGTCCGAGATCGAGGGGTCGAGGAGGCCGTCGACGAGCGACCATCGCCCCCCGGCGTACTTGGGAACCGGTGGGCGCCGGCTCCTCCGGCCCCGGGACTTTCCCAGGTTCCGGAGGGGGAAGAACGTGTCGTTCGTGATGCGGCCCTCCCACATCAGACTGAGCAGCGCTTCTTCGAGACTGTGAAGCGAGAGGTCGTTGTCTCGCGGAGCGAGCTCGATCTCGAAGCTGGCGCCGCGCCTCGTGAGGTGCTCGAGGATCCGCGCTTCGAGCTCCGAGCGGGGCTCGAACGGCGCGGGTGCAACGAGCAGAAGAGGCGCCCGCTCCCTTCGATAGAAGGCGACGCGCCCGTCTCGATTCCCGAGGGCACCGTTTCCCACCCACACGATTGCGCCCGAGGCCGAGAGCATATCGAGCATCTCGATGCGGAAGTCCTCGATCCGCTGGGGGAGGATGGTCTCGACCAGCGACGACCACGGAAGCGGAATTCCTTCGAGCCGCGTGAGGATCTCTTCGAGGCGCTTCTGCCCTCGTCCCCGCTCCTCGATCCCCTGCCAGGCGGGAAGGAACCGGCCGAGTACGGCGGGCTCGACGGGCGCCGCCTGCTTTCGAAGCTTCTCGAGAGTGCGGCGCTTGAGGCGCCGGAGCACGTCGGCCTCGCACCACTCCTCGGACTCGCCTGAAGGCCGGATTACCCCCCGCATGAGCCGGCCGTCGCTTTCGAGCCGCTCCAGAATCGGCTCGATCCGCTCCGCTTCAAGACCGAAACGGGAGGCGGCGTCCTCGGTGTGAAACGGTCCGTGGCTTCGGGCGTAGCGCAGAAGGAGATCCTCGAGTCCTTCGAACGCCCGATAGCGGGGGGCATCGGAGACGACGATGGTTCGGTCCTCACCCGCGACCGAGATTTCGAGAACGCGCTCCTCCGCAACCAGTCTTGCGATCCAGGGCGCCGGGTCTTCGGTCGCGCGCTTCTGGATCTCCGCGCGAGAAAGATCTCCGACGCGCCTCAGCATGTCCTCGAGCTCGTCCGCGCTCCGGGCCTGCCATCCGGAAGCGACCCCCGATATCTCCGCCTCGACCTCGGCGACCGCCTCGGTGTCGAGGAGCTCGCGAAGCTCCGTCTCCCCGAGAAGCTCGCGGAGAAGCCCGCGGTCGAGAGAGAGCGCGTGGGCCCTTCTTTCCGCCGCGGGGGCGTCCTGCTCGTAGAGGTAGCTCGCGACGTACGCGAAGGTGAGCGAACGGGCGAAGGGCGAGGGAGAGGCCGTCGCGACCTCGCTTACCTGGATCTCGCGGCGCGCGATCGCGGAGAGAATCTCCCGGAGAGCGGGGAGGTCGAACACGTCTTTCAGACAGTGCCGATAGCTTTCGAGGACGATGGGAAAGGAGGGATAGCGTCGCACCGCGGCCAGCAGATTCTTGGCCCGAAGACGCTGCTGCCAGAGCGGAGTTCGAAGCGAGGGTCCCCGTCGCGGGAGGAGGAGCGCTCGCGCCGCGCTCTCCCGGAAGACGCTCGCGAAGAGCGCCGAGCCCGAGAGCTCCTCGACGACGCGGTCCTCGACCTCCTCGGCCGCGGGAATCAAGAGCTCGACGCCGGGGAGGGAATCGACGTCGGCGAAGCGCAGCATGATGCCGTCGTCGCTATAGGTGGTCTCGACTTCAAAGCCGGCGCGCGCGCTCAAGGCATTCTGAATCGCGAGCGCCCAGGGCGCGTGAACGCGGGCGCCGAAGGGACTCAGGATAGCGATGCGCCAGTCGCCGAGCTCGTCGCGGAATCTCTCGACGACGACGTTCCGGTCCGTGGGAATCGAGCCCCCGTGCTCTTTCTGCTCCTCGAGGTAGCTCAGCAAATGCGAAGCCGAGTCCGGATCGAGGCGGCTTCGCTCGGTGAGGCGGAAGAGCGCCTCTTCGCGGTTCATCCCTTCGATCTCCCGCGTGAACCGGCCGAGCGCCCGGCCGAGCTCGAGCGGTCTTCCGGGGCCATCGCCTCTCCAGAACGGCGTTTTCCCCGGCTCTCCAGGAGCGGCGGAGACGATCACCCGGTCGCGGGTGATGGCCTGGATCCTCCAGGTCGAGGCGCCGAGGGTGAACGTGTCGCCCCTTCGGGCTTCATAGACCATTTCCTCGTCGAGCTCTCCGATGCGAGGTCCGCCCTCGCCGAGGTGGACGGCGTAGAGACCGCGATCGGGGATGGTGCCCGCGTTCAAGAGCGACAACATGCGGGCGCCGGCCCGGGCCGACAGCACGTCGCGAGCGCGATCCCAGGCGAGCCGCGGCCTGAGGTCGGCGAGATCCGCCGCGGAGTAGTGTCCCGAGAGCATCTCGACGACCGAGACCAGGATCTCGCGGGTGAGCTCTCGGTACGGAAAGGCGCGGCGCGCGAGGGCATGGATCTCGTCGACGCGCCGCGGCCTCTCGGCGCAAAGGGCCACGACCTGCTGTGCGAGCACGTCGAGGGGGCATCCCGGGATGTGCACCCCCTCGATCTCCCCCGCGAGCATGCGCTCGGCGACGACCGCGCACTCGAGGAGATCTCCCTTGAACTTGGGGAAGAGGATCCCCCGGCTCTTCTCACCCACGGAATGTCCGGAGCGGCCCACGCGCTGAAGCCCCCGCGCGACTGACCCCGGCGATTCCACCAGAATGACGAGATCGATCGCCCCCATGTCGATCCCTAGCTCGAGCGAGCTCGTGGCGACGATGCCCTTGAGCTCGCCCCGCTTCAGCGCTTCTTCGATCTCGTTTCGCTTCTGGTGGGAGAGGCTCCCGTGATGGGCGCGGAGGAGCGGGGCCTCCGCGAGCTCGTTCAGGCGCTGCGCGGTCTTCTCGGCAAGAGAGCGGCTGTTGACGAAGATGAGCGTCGACCGGTGCGCACGAAGGAGAGCCAGGATCTCGGGGTAGATGCGCGCCCAGAGTGTCCCCGGCTCGTGCGCGAGGTTGGGCCCGGGGACGCGGATCGAAATCTCGACGTGGGCGGGCTCGCCCGCGTCGACCACTTCGACTTCCCGGTCCCCGCCGAGAAACCGCGCGACCTCGTCGGGAGGATGGACGGTGGCGGAAAGGCCAATCCGCTGGGGATCGCGCTCGGTCAGCTCCGAGAGCCTCTCGAGCGAGAGCGCGAGGTGAGCGCCCCGCTTGGTTCCCGCGAGAGCGTGGATTTCGTCGACGATCACCGTCGTGACCGTCTTCAGGTGGGCCGAGGCTCTCGAGCCGAGGAGGAGATAGAGCGATTCGGGAGTGGTGACGAGGACGTCCGCGGGCTCGCGCAGTTGACGGCGCCGCTCCTTCGACGTCGTATCCCCGGTGCGCACGTCCACCCGCATCCTGCGGAAGGCAAGACCGTCCTCCTCGCGGGCAGCAATCCCGGCGAGAGGCGACCTCAGGTTTCTCTCGACGTCGTAAACCAGCGCCTTGAGGGGCGAGACGTAGAGGATCCGGGCTCCGGGGCTCGCGTCCGGATCGAGGCGGCTCACCCGGTCGATAGCCCAGAGGAAAGCGGCGAGAGTCTTGCCGCTCCCCGTGGGGGCGATGAGGAGAGCGTTTCGCCCCGAAGCGAGGACCGGCCAGCCCTCACGCTGAATCCGCGTGGGAGCTTCGTGCGCACTCTCGAACCAGGAGCGTACGGCGGGCCGGAAGGACTCCATCGGCCGCAAGCTACCGCGAACCCGGAGCGTTCGCTAGTCCGTCGCGCGCCGTTGTTGTATAAAGCGCGCATGCGCCTACCGAGTCTTCTCGTTCTTGTCGGAATCCTCGCCGCGGCTGAAGTCCAGGCAAAACAGGCCAAGGAGGCCGACGTCATCGTCGTGGGAGCGGGGATCGCTGGGCTCTCGTCCGCGCTCGAAGCGGCGCGAGGCGGAGCCACCGTCCTCGTCGTCGACCTGTGGTCGATCTTCGGCGGCCACGCGGTGCTGTCACACGGAGGACTCGCCATCGTCGGCACTCCGGTCCAGCAAGCGCAGGGCGTCGTCGACACCCCCGAGATCGCGGCGCGGGATTTTCTCGAATGGGGCGAGGATGCGAACGAGCCGTGGGTTCGCTACTATGCGGCAAACTCGCGCGAGCAGATCTACGACTGGCTCACCTCCATGGGAGTCGAGTTCTCGGGCGCCCTCCGGATTCCCGGCAACAGCGTCGCCCGGTTCCACGAGCCAGTGGGACGGGGGCTCGGTCTCGTGAGCCCCATCTATCGCCACGCGGTCCGGCACCCGAATATCCGCTTTCTCTGGAATTTCAAGGTCGACGCCCTGGTCGTGGAGGAGGGCCGAGTGAGCGGCGTCGAGGGCGTGCATCTCCGGAGCTCCGAGCGGGCGACCCTCGGGTCGGATTTCGTCGTCCTCGCGACCGGAGGGTTTCAGAGCAATCTCGACATGGTGCGCTCGTTCTGGCCGAAGGACGTGCGCTTTCCCGAGAGACTTCTCGCCGGCTCCGGCCTCAACTCTCTCGGCTTCGGCCACCTTGTCGCGGAAAAGTCCGGCGCCGTGCTTTACCAGATGGACCATCAGTGGAACTATGCGACCGGACTGCCCGATCCCCGCTATCCTGACGGGAAGAGAGGTTTGAACGCGTCGAACGACGCGGCGATCTGGGTCAACGCCGCGGGGCAGCGTTTCGTGAACGAACAAAGCAGCAACAAGGAGCAATTCGCCGCGCTCGTCGCTCAGGAAGGCTCAAAGTACTGGGCGATCTTCGATGAGCCGGCGAAACGGCAGTTCGCGATCACCGGCTCCGACTGGGCGGATTTCCGTGTGATCGAGGAGACGATCTTCAAAAACCCCGAGCTGGTGAAGTCTGCTTCGACCCTCGAGGCCCTGGCGCATGTGGCCGGCCTTCCGAAGGACGCGCTCGCGGATACGGTCGCGCATTACAACCAGAGGGTCCGCGAGGGAGTGGACAAGGATTTCGGCCGCGCGCGGTTCGGAGGCGAGATTGAGACCCCGCCCTTCTACGCCGTCACGTTCTATCCGCTCGCCCGCAAGAGCATGGGGGGCATCCGAATCGATACCGACTCCCGCGTCCTCGACAAGGACACGAAGCCGATCGCGGGCTTCCTGGCCGCGGGAGAGGTCACGGGATTCGGGGGCATCAACGGGAAAGCGGGGCTCGAGGGGACGTTCCTCGGACCGTCGATCGTGACCGGCCGGGTCGCGGGCCGAACGATTTTGAAGGAGATCGGAGAATCGAGATCGCTCACCGCGGTTTCCGAATCGAGCCCGGCTCCGCAGTCCGCCGTGGGCGAAGAATTCGAGAACGACACCTGCCAGACCTGCCACGATCTTCCGGCGCTTTTGGAGTCATCCCGGCCCGGGTACTCTCATTTCGAGAAAGTCCACCGCGTCGTGATGGAGAAGGTCTTCAGGTGCCGCACCTGCCACGAAGAGATGGTTCCCATCGATCTGGAGCGGCACCGGATCGACGCCGTGCGGCAGATCGACACGTGCAAGAACTGCCACGTCGCGACGGAGCGCTGAGTCAGTGCTTTCGCATCATGGTGTAAGCTTCGCCCGTCGATCCAGCGCCAGGAGCCATGAACCATGTCTGCCGCTCGCACCCGTGCGGTGCCCACGCCGCTCCTCGAGAACGATCGCGTCATCGTCATCGAATGGCGCTTCGCGCCTCGGGCTGAGACCGGATGGCACGTGCATGCTCACGACTACTTGGTAATACCGCAAACCGACGGCCGCCTGCTCCTCGAGACTAGGGACGGCGACCAGCATGCGGACCTGGGTGTCGGCCGCCCTTACTTCCGCAACGCAGGCGTGGAGCACAATGTAGTCAACGCCAACGAGCACGAGTTCGTCTTCATCGAAGTAGAGCTGCTGAAGGAGATCTCGTGATCGGCCGGACGCTCGCCCACCACCGCGCGAGCAGGAAGTGAGTTAGAGTCGCCGCAGGGTCTCGGCGAGAGTGGCACGCAGGACGGGCAGCACGGCGATGTCCTTCGGACGGCCCGCATGCTCCTTCAGCTCGATCAGCGTCGGGAGGTCGATCACCCGCACGGCGAGGCCGTCGCCGACATCGAGCTCCGGCGCCCGGTCCAGCAGGTCCTCGTAGCCTCTTGCTCCCCCGACCGCGCCCAGGCAGTCGAGGTCTCCATGCGTCGTCACCAGGAGCTGGTGTCCAGGGCTCATGAGGTGGGACGCATCCGGCCGCAGACGCCGCGGGTCGTGGCGATAGATAGCGTCGAGTCCGTCGAGAACCCGAAGGAGCCTCGAAACGTTCTCGGCGGTCCGGCGGTGGACGAGATCGAGGTCGGCGGTCATTACGGGCGCGCCCCGCAGCACGCCCGCCATGAGCCCCACGACGATGAACTCGACGTCGCCCGCGGCGAGCCGGCGCAGGACTTCAGCGTACCGCGCGCGGTCCATTGAGGGCGCGGATCTCGGCGATGGAGTCTACGAGGTTCTGGATGACCAGGAGGCGCTCTGCCGGCGTGAGGTCGAGCATCGCCCGAATCTGAGCGAGGTCGACGCCGTTGCCGTCGACGTCGGGTTCGCCGGGGACGGGGGGCTCGCCGGGGTAGAAGTCGGCCATGGGGCAAGCATACATCGGCCGACACTTGCGCCATACATGTCGCGACGGAGCGCTGATTCAGAGCTTTCGCATCACCCACGTCGTCATCGAGCGCTGGTTCTGGACGACCGTCGTCTTGAGGGGGTCGACGAGCTCACCGCCGAGGCGGGCCCCGGCCTCCGCGAGGAGCGTCTCGTCGACGAGATACCGCGTCGAACCGTCCGGCAGTCGAAAGCGGCGGCCCTCGATTCGCTTCGCTTGATTCTCGATTCCGATGGTCGAGGCGAGACGACAAAAGAAGATCCCTCCCGGCCTCAGGGGGCGCCACGAGCCGAGGAGCATCGCCCGGAACTGCTCGTCGTCGCGGGCGAAATGAAGGACGGCGCTACTGATGACGAAGTCGACGGAAGCGTCCTCGAACGTCAGCGCTTCGAGAGGCTCGACGCGGAAGTTCGTCGCCGGGAGATGCGGCGCGAGCTCGCGGACGGTGGCGATCGCCTCGGGATCGGAATCGGCGGCGAAGACTTCGTAACCCTCGCGAAGCAAGTAGAGGAGGTTGCGCCCCGAACCGCAACCGGCGTCGAGGACTTTGCTCCCCGCCCGGATCCTTCCTTTGAGCAACTGGTCGAAGAGATAGATGTCGATCGGACCGAAGATCGATTCGAGGTCGGCCATCAGTTTGCGAGCCGATAATCGAATCTCGCGACTTCGCCGTCTTCGGTCTCGACGTCGAACTCGATGG
Source organism: uncultured Acidobacteriota bacterium (assembly GCA_964553925.1). Taxonomy (GTDB): domain Bacteria; phylum Acidobacteriota; class Vicinamibacteria; order Marinacidobacterales; family SMYC01; genus DAISKN01. Next base: position 1 of record CAZKNR010000354.1, on the reverse strand, counting down.
G
>CAZKNR010000353.1:0-9793 GCA_964553925.1 uncultured Acidobacteriota bacterium | reverse complement strand
GATGACGCCCGCTTCGGTCGCGCGCCACTGCGAGCTCGACGCCTCCGGAAGGGGGCTCCTCGAAGCCGCCATCGGACGTCTCGGTCTCTCGGCGAGAGGTTTCCATCGGGTATTGAAGGTCGCTCGAACCATCGCCGACCTGGCGGGGGTGGAGAGGATCGAGCCGGTCCACATACAAGAAGCGATTCATTTCCGCTCGGAGGTGCGGCATGAGACCATCGTGCGGTGATCGACCGGGCGCTTCTCCAGTAGGCCTCCGACGTCTTCAATCGGAGACTCTACAATCGAATGCACGGCCTGCTGAATCATTGCTGTGCCCGTACATCGTCGTCAGGTGGGCACCGATCGCGGATCGATGCCCTCCCTTCGATTCTCCCTCTAGTTTCCTATTGAATAGATCACCCTCTGAATGGTGTCTTGAGCACCCCCCACCGAGCGCCGGAAGGACGCGCACCGATTTCCGAGTTTTAGGCAATCACCCATCGGTTAGGCCGAAACGCGCGTGGATTTACTCTCATTTGATCGCAATGCATGAACCGAGGTCCTACGAGGACGCGCTCGCCAGAATCACATCATGAATTGAAGGTTGGGAGGAACGGAATGAGCCGGCTCAAGAGAACCTTTGCCGCTATCTGTACGACTTTAACCATCTTAGTCCTCAGTTGGCCTCGCGCCGCGCACGCGCAGGTCCAGAACACCGATGCCCTCTGGGTTGCCGACAAGTACCAGATTCACAAATTCTCTGCCGCCGGCTCCCCCAGCCTGTCCGTCACTACGCCATCGAAGCCCAAGAGCCTGGCCACCGATCCGTTGACCGGAGCGGTATGGGTGGGTCACGAGAGCGCGCTTAGCAAATTCGCGTTTGACGGCACCCTTCTTCTGCACATGGCGCTCACGGGGCAGGCCCCCCAGGACGACGACGACGACGACGACGATGATGATGATGACGATGATGACGATGATAATGATGATGACGACGACGAAGAAGACGCGGACGGAGTCCTCTTGGCTATAGACCCAACTCAGGGTCGACCCTGGGTTGCGCGGGGCCATCTGCTCCTCGCCCTGGAAGCCGATGGGACGGAGCGCTTTCGGGTTACGGTGCCTGAGGAAATCGAAGCGATTGCCTACAACGCACGAAGCCGGGAAGCCTGGGTCGCAAGCGAAGACGGCATTTCCCTCTACGCCGACGAGGGTGTCCTGGTCGACGTACTGACGCCCTCCGACGATCTCGAAGACGTCCGAGTCGCTACGGACGAAAGCGACGGGACCACGTGGTTCGCTTTTGACAAGAAGCTCATCCAGTACAACTCGGCGCACGAGGAGGTGCTGCGCGTCGCCCTCAGAACAGCAACCAGGGATCTTGCCGTGGATCCCCGCACCGGAAGCGTCTGGATTACCGAGAAGTCGAGCGTCGTCGAGCTCACTCGGGGAGGACAGGTCTCGCGGAAGCTCGCTCCGTTTAGCACGGGCGAAGGTCAAAAAGATAAGCCGAGGCACCTCGCGATCGACCCGGCCACCGGAACGCTGTGGGTTGCGGGAAAGAACGCTCTGGCTCGGGTCGACGCGGCCGGGAGCGTCCTGCGCGTTGGCCTGACGTTCCACCAGATCCGGGACATCGCGTACTTCGCCGACGTGGCACCCGCCTCGACTCGAGATCGTGTTCCCGGCTCAGGGAGCGGTAATCGCCACCAACACTCCCACGCTCAAGCTCGAATACTCCGACGGCGGCTCAGGCGTGGACGTCGACACGCTCGGGGTCACCGTGGATGGCGAGGATGTCACCTCGACCTGTGAAACTGTTGAAGGCGGGAGCGAATGCGTCCTCGATGTCGCGGAAGGCGGCCACACGGTCCACGCCCAGGTATCCGACCGGGCGGGTAACGTTGCGGAGGCGAGCGTCGATTTCACGGTGGACACGATCCCGCCCGCGGCCCCGAATGATGCGCTCATCGAGATCGAGGCGACCGACGATCCAAACGTGTGGCGAGTCGTGGGAAGTCCCGGATCTGTGGAGCCGGGCAGCACGGTCATCGTGCGCAACACGCGAACGGGGGAGATGGTCTTGGTTACCCCCGGGCTCGATGGAAGCTTCTCGGCCACGATCCGGGCCGAGCCGGGCGACGTTCTTTCGATCGCCGTTGTGGATCGCGCGGGCAACACGAGCCCTCCTCTGGAGCGGCCCGTCGTATCACGCCCTCCACAAACGGAAGCGTCGGGGTTCATTCACGGATCTGTGATCCACAGCCGCACCCTCCAACCGCTCTCCGGAGTCCGCGTGAGCGCGAGAGGGGTGCCCGGTGGCGTCTTCACCGACGCGGCGGGACGGTTCGTCTTCGCGACGCCGGGAACGGGCCGTTTCACGCTCTTCTTCGAGCGCCGCGGCTTTATCACCGCCCGGCGCGACCAGTACGTGCTCTCGGAGCGGCAAGCCACCGTAGGTGACGTGCACCTCACGTCCTCTGACACGCGGACTGCCCTCATTACTTCTGCCCATGGCGGCACACTTACGGACTCGACCGGCAAGGTGCAGGTTCTCTTTCCGCCGGGAGCCGTCGCTCAGGACCTCGAGGTTACGGCGACGTATTTCGGTGCGGAAGTCGCTTTTCCAGTGCCAACGCCCGAAGGGACGGTTTTCCTCGCCGGCGCCCAGATGACGCCGGAGCACACGAACTTCTTGCAGCCGGTGACGGTTCGCATAGCAAATGACCTCGGCTTTGCCCCGGGAACACAGGTGCCGTTCGCTTTTGCCTCTCACGACGATCGGGACCCCAACGAGGGGTATTACGATCCCGGGATGGGGACGGTAACGGCGGACGGAGCGTTCATCGAGTTCTCCGTCACCCACTTTTCTTGTGTTTCCTTGGGCGTTGCTCCGCCTCCAGGTACGAACCCGGGCGATCAGTGCCCAACGTGCCCCGATACACCGGAGAACGAAGAGCCGGAGTGTAAGAACGATAGCGGAGGAAGCTCCTCGATCTGCATCAGCGACGGCAACGTGCGCTTGGAGCAGCGCCTCGCAAGCGTCTTTGCTCTCGGACGCCGCGATGCGCTCGAGTTCCGGTACACGAGCGCCACCGCCTACCCCAGACCGCTCATATCGGCCCGCTCGAAGCTGAGCTCCCTCTACTTTCCAACGGCTCCCGCGGTCTCGACCTGGAAGTTGAGCATCGAAGGAGTTGACCGGGAAGTTTCCTTTCAAGGAACGACCGAGGAGACTCACTTCAACTATTTATGGGATGGAGTGAGCGCAGCCGGCGCAAAAGTCCCGACCGGCGTGTACCATTTCAAGGCAACGTCGACCGGTAGCTTCAGCGGCAACCTGTACACCAGCGATGCATTCAACGGGTTGCCCACTTCACCGACCAACGTCCAGAGCCCGCAGCCTCTGCCGTTCCGGGCGACGACGGGCGGCTTCGTGATCTTCAACGATCAGGCGCAGAGCCCTTTCGGAGCCGGCTGGGGGCTTGCGGAGCTGGAGCGGTTCTACGCGCAGCCGGACGGAACCGTTCTTTGGACCGACGGCCGCGGCGCCTCGAAGGTTTTTCGACCCGAGGTCGGGGTGGCCGGAAAGCAGGTCGTGAGGGGCGGCCTATCGCGCGCGGGGGCTATCGCGCGCGACGGCGCCGGAAACCTCTACGTGGGCGAGTTCAACGGTACGATCCACAAATTCGCCCCGGACGGAACGACGTCTGTGTTTGCGACCGTCGAGCCGGGTTTGAGCAGCCTCACGTTCGATCGGAGTGGCAACCTGTATGCCCTCATCTATTTTGGCGCGCTCTTGAAAATCACGCCGGCCGGGATGAGCGCGGTCCTGGCGCGGTTCGGCGCCGATCTCGGAGATATGGTCGTCGATCGCCAGGGCAGCGTCTTCGTCCTCGATAGCCATCACCCGGCCATCTACAAGGTGACACCGCAGGGGCAGTTCGCTTTCTTCGCCGGGTACGGCTTTGGGAACCGGCTGCTCACGTATCCCTCCGGGATCGCCATGGATGAGGACGGGAACCTCTACGTGTCCAACAACTACAACAATCCCCCCGACCAAGTGCGCTGCGGTCGTTCCTTCATTTCGAAGATCTCGCCCCAGGGCGCGCACTCGTACTACGCCGTGGGCCTCAATGCTCCGCGAGGGATGACGTTTGATGACCGAGGCAATCTCTATGTCGCGGACGTATCCTGCGGCTCCAACAATACGGTCGACATCAAAGTCATCTCGCCGACGGGGGTGATCTCCCCCGTGGACCGCGGGTACGCCCGGCCGGTCACCGGAGCGGCTCAACCATTTGGCTACTCATTCGATCTGGTTACGGACCCCGAGAGGCGTCTCTACTTGGTCACCGACGACGGTACGGTGTATCAAAGCTTCATCATGGCGCCGCCTCTCGGCATCTCAGTCACGTATTCCGGCCCGGCCGGTGACTACAGCACGTTGGTGCGGCACCTGGACGGCAGCTACACCCGTACTTTGAAAGACGCGAGCCGGATCGAGTACAACGCGGCGGGTCTCCAAACCGCGAAACGCGAGACTACCGGTGACACGACCTCGTACGTCTACGACGCGCAAGGCCGGCTTACCAGCCGCGTGAACGCCGTCGGACAGGAGTGGCGGCTCACGTACAGCGGAAACGGGCTGGAGAGTGTCGTCGATCCCGTAGGTCGAGTCACACTCTTCACCCTGAATGCGGCGGGAGAACTGGTGGAGGTGAAACACCCCGACAACTCTGTTATCTCCTTTGATTATAACTCCCACCATCTCCTGACCGGGAAGACTGACGCCCGTAATTTCACGACGACGTACGAGTACGACGCTTTGGGAAAAGCCAGTCGCGTCATCCTCCCCACGGGCGAAACTCGTCGATTCGAGATAGGCCGAATCCGTACGGCCACTAACGATTTGGTAGGGGGGCTCGGGACTCCTCAGAATCCCGCCCCGCCGGTGCGCGCGGGCGACATCGAGGATCGTTACGTCGACGGGAAGAATCAGATCTGGCGCTATCTCTCGAACCGATTCGGCTCCGTCGTTCGTGTGACTCGGCCCGATAACGTGGTGCACGAGATCGAACGCGACGAAGATAACAACCCCATAAAGTTCATCGAGCCAAACGGTGGTCAAATTACTCAGACCTTTGACTCCCGCGGCAACCTCGTCCGATACGATCAGGCGGGAGGCCTGTTTTTGGGACTCGAATACCATCCGGTGTTCAACAAAGTGGCTCTGTTGCAGGACGTTGGGGGGACGAACTCCTTCCAGTACGACAGCGCCGGCAATCTCATTCAATTGATCGACGCTCGGTCCGCCGTCACGAGATACGAGGTGGATCGCCACGGGCTGCCTACCCGGCTAACCCTGCCTGACGGAGGTATGATCAGCTATATCTACGATGCTCTGGGACGGCTGACGCAGATTACCGACCCGATACAAAGAACGACCCGCATTGAATACGACAATGCGGGCAACGTCACCCAACTGACCGATGCCGCCGGGAAGGCCACGCGGTACCTATACGACTCCATGAATCGGCAAACGGCGACCACAGACGATCTCAATCAGACAACGAGCTTTGTTTTCCAAGCTGCGTGCACCGGGTGTGACAGCAACGCCGATCAGCTTATCAACATCATCGATGCAAAAACCCATACCACTAGCTTCACATATGACGCCGTAGGCAAACTCGATTCGACAACGGATCCATTGGCGAGAAGCCGGACCTTCATCTACGACCTTAACCGGAACCTGGCCGAGTTTACGGACCCCAAGGGTCAGACCACAACGTTCGACTACGATGTCAACAACCGCCTCATCAGAAAGAATCTGGTGGAAGGTCCGGTGGAGTACGGTTATGACGTCGTAGGGAACCTTATCGCTCTCATTGACCAAGACAGCAGTATCGACTTGAGCTATGACGTCGCGAATCGGCTTGTAGCCGTGACCTCGGGCGGTCTCCTGCCCTCCGGGCCGCTTGGTTACACCTACGATCGGCGCAACCTGCGGACATCCCTGGCCATGCCCTGGGACAGTTTGGAGTACGAGCACGACGGTGCGGGAGACCTGAGGAGGATCTCTGGGATCCCCGGCCCGCGCCCCTTCATTTTCTACCGATACGACCCCATGGGTCGCCGAGTGAGCGCGGGAGGTCTTCTCACCGAGACGCTGACGTACGACCCGGCGGGGCAACTGACATCTTGGTTATCGGAAAAAGGAGGAATCTTTGAGTGGGAATACAGTTACGACCTCGCCGGTAACCGCCTGAGTCAGTTCTTGAGCGAGAGTGCCCTCGAGCCCGTGCCCGAGATCTTCGCAAACCAACAAAACGCCGTCGCACTGACCCCTCAGGTCGTCATCCAGGGTCACACCACCGGGGCGGCGGTCAGAGTCAACGGTCAGCCGATCTTCGTGAACGACGACGGCAACTTCGCCACATTGGTATCTGTCAATTCCGGGCCAAACGTGGTGACGGTGGAAGCCACTCGGCCGAACGGTGCGACCGCGCAAGAGGAGATTTCCGTCATCGGAGAGCCCGCACCGGCCGTCACCGGGCTTTTCAGCGTAGATACCGCGGGGACCTTATACGGCTTCGATCAGGACGGGCGGGTGGTGCGCGTCTCGTCCGATGCGACGATGTCCGTGATTGCGGGAGTCGATCCGTTCGCAAGCCATGTGGCGAGAGGCGCCGACGGGAATCTCTACGCCTGGTACGGCGCATCACTCAAGCGGTTGGATGGTGCGAACTTGGTCCTCGTCGCGGAGCTTCCGTTCGTCCCAGAGGATGTCGCTCTTCTGCCCGGCGACATCTGGCTCGTCAGTCAAAGCCCGACGCTCTACCGGTTCAACCCAGTTTCGAACACCTTGGTGGAGTGGGTGAGCCTGCCGATTCCAGTGCAACGGGTTGCACTTGCTGTCAATGTTCAAGGTGAGGCCGTCGTGGGCACTGGCACCGGGCAGTTGTTTCGCATCGACGCCGCTGGACAGGTGACCGACTTGACGGCGGGCCTCGAGATGATCACGGTCGACGACGTGTCGCTCGACTCTGCCGGCAATGCGTTTCTCACGGGGTATAACGCCTTCGAAGACTACGTCGTCTTGCGCCTCTCCTCATCAGGAGAGGTTACGAATCTCAATGCCTTTCCTACGGGTCAGACCATTGCCGACGGTCCGGGGAACCTGTTCTTAATCGGAGCGTCCGGACTGGAACGCGTTCCGGCAGGCACTAATGACGCGGAGCCGTTCCTTGCTTCCCCTGGGCAGCTCGTCATCTCCGTGCAGATTGATCCGCCGAGGCAGACGCGAAAGGACTTCACCTACGACAGGCTGGATCGCCTGACCGGGGCCATTCCCGGCGAGTCCTACGCCTATGATGCTGTAGGCAATCGGACCACGAGTCATCGCTCCAGTTTTCATGTGGTGGACGCGGCGAACCAGCTTCTCGAGAACGAGGGGTTCACCTACGAGTACGATGCAAACGGCAATCTTATAGAGAAGACGAGTAAGACCAACGGGAGCGTGACACGTTACACCTGGAACACTCAGGACCAATTGATCAAGGTCGACATGCCAGACGGCACCGTCGCTGAGTACACGTACGACCCTCTGGGCCGGCGCATCCAGAAAAGGGTTAATGGAGTAGTCACCAAGTATATCTACGATGACGAAGACATCATCGCCGAGCTGGATGAAAACGACATCGTGACTACCACGTTTGTGCACGGCCCTGGGATCGACGAGCCCGTCACCATGACGCGAAACGGTCGGACTTATCTGTACCACCGAGATGCTCTGGGGAGCATTACGCACATCACGGACGAGAATGGTTTCATAGTCCAGCGATACGAATACGACAGCTACGGCAATTTGATGTCGCTGTGGGATCCGAGTTTTGTTCAGCCGTATACCTACACCGGGCGAGAGAACGATCCCGAGACGGGGCTAATGTACTACCGCGCTCGTTATTACGACCCTTTGGCCGGTAGATTTATCTCGGAAGATCCGATCCGCTTCGCTGAAGGCATGAACGTCTACTCGTATGTCCGGAATCGACCTAATGCTTTAAGAGACCCCTCTGGTCTTACGACACTGGCACCTCCGGAGGCCAACTGGACTACAGAGCCTCCGACATGGGAGCCTGAAGTGCTCGGGGGGGTCGGACCAGGCATGGGCAATATATGTGTCGCCGGTGGTCGGATCCTAACTGGTTTTACGCGGCACGGTATTAATCGACTAATCCAGCGCGGTGTTTCGCCGCGGGCCCTTCTCGACGCACTCAAGAACCCCCAAACGATCAGAGAAACGGCCAACGAGACGTTCAAATACATTGGAAAAAAGGCGACCGCGGTGCTGAATGAGGCGGGTCGACTGGTTACCACTTGGAAGAAGTGATGGAGCGACTATGAGAGGGGATGTTCGTCAGAATCTTCGCGCAATAGAATTGATCCTGAAGGATTGGGATCCGATCGGAGCGTTTTCTGAGTGCGAACCCGACTCGAAGATCGGAGACGAGTACGATTCGTATGCTCCTGCTATACAATCGATGCTGCAGCGCGGGTGTACCGTCGAGGAGTTAAGCGACCATCTGCGGCGAATCCAGGAGGAACTCATGGAGGTCGAAAGTCAGCCAGCACGAGACCTGGCAATAGCCGAGAGGCTAATCCAGTGGTGGAGTTCACAGGGAAAGTAACAGGCTCGAGCTCTGAATTTCTTAGTCAAAGACAGATACCGTTCCGCATGGTCCTTACGTGGACTCCCAGTTGAGCAACCTCCTCCTGATGGATCAGAGTTCCGAGCGTCGTGTCCTTGCGGCAAGAATGCGTGACGGAGGGCGGGACGAGATGTCGAGCGAGCGAATGCGCGCCAGGTCGCGGACATCACGCTGGACCAGCGCCTCGATGTAGTCGCGGTACCACGTGGACCGTCGGCGCCTCGTGCTACGGGCAAGCGCGGCCCGGTAACTGCCCGCGGCGATGCGCTCGGCGAGATCCTTCCCCCAGCCGTTCGTACTTAGTGTCCTTGCGGCAAGACTGCGTGATCGAGGGCGGCAGGACGCGTAGGCTGAGCGCAGGGAGGTGCCATCAATGGTGTCCTTGCGGCAAGAATGCGTGACGGGGGGGTGAGGGGCCGGAACGCACCGAGCTTTTCCACAGGGTGCGCGAATACGACGACGGGGAGTAGCCGAGGAACTGGGTGATCTTGATCTTGGGTGACAAGGCAGGAGTTGTTCGGTTCCGTTCCAATTCCGGATCGTCGTTACATGGACGCCGAGGCTGCGAGCAAGCTCTTGCGAAGCAAACCAAGCTCCGTGCGTCTGTGAAGAACGTGATCCCCTAAACTGTTGATGGTGCGTGGGTAAGCTTTCGGTTGGGAAACTTCTCAAGGACGAGGTGACAAAAAGGCAAAAAGGCAACGCGGGGATGTCCGGCTACGGGCCGTCCCTGCGCCTGCACCCCAGGCGCGATCGAGCGATACCAGGGAAGGCTCTCGGGACCACTCCTGGATCGCATCGATCTCAAAGTCGCCGTGCGGGCACTCCGCCCGGAGGGGATGCTCGCGCCTCCGATGGCTGAGGGGTCCGCAGACCCGCGCCCTTCGATCGCTCAGGCGCGTGAGATGCAGTTCGAACGTTTCCGCCGCGGAAAGGGCCGGCGGGAAAAGCTCAACTCATCGATGACGCCCGCTTCGGTCGCGCGCCACTGCGAGCTCGACGCCTCCGGAAGGGGGCTCCTCGAAGCCGCCATCGGACGTCTCGGTCTCTCGGCGAGAGGTTTCCATCGGGTATTGAAGGTCGCTCGAACCATCGCCGAC
>CAZKNR010000352.1:0-25018 GCA_964553925.1 uncultured Acidobacteriota bacterium | reverse complement strand
AAAGGACACCGGGCCCATGCTCTTCTACAAAGGAGTGCACCAGGCGACGCTCGATCCCCTCGCCGCGCGCAGGCCCGAGGGCGGGCTCTTTCTCTGGAGCGAGCAAGGGAGTCTCTCGCACCAGGTGACCTCGGGTCATCCCGAGGGATTCGGGAGCGCCGCCGCCGCTCTTCTCTCCTACGACGTCCCCCACCGCGCTCCCTGGGACTGGCGCGTGAGCCTCTACACCTGGACCAAGGGAATCGCCTCGGGCGTGTACCTCGTCGCCGCGATACTCGTTCTTATGGGCCTCGTCTCGGACGAAAGCCCGCTCTGGCAGTGGGCGACACCGGTTCTGGGCGGCCTTTTCCTCGCACTGACCGGGGCGCTCCTGATCTGGGACCTCGAGCATCCCGAGCGCTTCTACATGATCTTCACGCGCGGGCGGTGGCAGAGCTGGCTGGTGAAAGGGGCCTACATCATCGGCGGCTTCACCGCCGTTCTCGCGGCGCATTTCCTTTCGAGCCTCGCCGGCGGCTCCCGACTTCAATCGTCGCTGATGTTTCTCGGCATCCCCCTCGCGGCAATGACCGCGATCTATACCGCGTATCTCTTCGCGCAAGCCAAGGCGCGAGACCTGTGGCAGAACCCGCTCCTGCCGCCGCAGTTCGTCGTCCACTCCATCCTCGCCGGGGCCGCGGTTCTCGCTCCGCTCGCCGCGCTCGATCCAGGTGGCAAGGCGCCTCTGCTGCGCATCGTTGCCCTCGCGAGCTTTCTTCACCTTTTCCTGATCTGGGGTGAGTCGACGCTCGGCCACGTGACCGCGCACGCGCGGCTCGCCGCGTGGGAGATGACCCGAGGGAAGTTCCGCGGCTTCTTCTGGACGTCGGTCGCGCTGGTCTCCTGCGGCCTTTTGGCCCCTCACATCGGGAGCCTGGGGGCGATCGCGGCGCTTTTCGGCCTTCTGGCGTATGAGCACGCGCACGTACAGGCGGCCCAGGCGGTGCCTCTCGCATGAGCCATTATCCGGGTCCGAGTCGCATCCATCTGGCGGCGTTCCCCCCGAAGGAAAAGTGGGACGAATGGAGGGAGCTCGACTCCACGGCCTGGCCTCGGCGGGTCGAGCGCCGCTACATGCTCGTTCCCACCACCTGCTTCAACTGCGAGTCCGCCTGCGGGCTTCTCGCGTACGTCGACCTCGACACGAAAGAGATTCGCAAGTTCGAGGGGAACCCGGAACATCCGGGCTCGCGCGGGAAGAACTGCGCCAAGGGCCCGGCGACCTTGAACCAGTCGCAGGATCCCGACCGCATCCTCCACCCTCTCAAGCGCGCGGGCAAACGCGGGGAGGGCCGATGGGAGCGGGTGTCCTGGGACGAGGCCCTCGACGACATCGCCTCTCGAATCCGAAAAGCGATCCAGGAAGAACGGCGAAACGAGATCGTCTATCACGTGGGGCGTCCCGGGGAGGACGGATACGCCGAACGGGTGATGGCCGCCTGGGGTCTCGACGGCCACAACTCCCACACGAACATCTGCTCCTCGGGCGCCCGCGCGGGGTATCACTACTGGATGGGCTTCGACCGGCCGAGCCCCGACCACGCCAACGCCGATGTGATTCTCCTGGTGAGCGCCCACCTCGAGTCCGGCCACTACTTCAACCCTCACGCCCAACGCATCATGGAAGCGAAGCAAGAGGGGGCGAAGCTCATCGTCCTCGACGTGCGTCTCTCGAACACCGCGACCCACGCCGATCACTGGCTCGCTCCTTACCCCGGAAGCGAAGCGGCGATCTTCCTCGCGATCGCCCGGCACCTCATCGAGAGGAAACTCTACGACCGCGAGTTCGTGAGGCGATGGTGGAACTGGTGCGAGTACCTGGAGACCGAGAGACCCGACCTCCCGGCGACGTTCGAGAGCTTCGAAGAAGTTCTCGCCGGCCTCTACCCCGAGTTCACCTTCGAGTACGCGGCGAGAGAATCGGGAGTCGAGGCATCGGTCATCGACGAGGTCGCGGGCATCGTGGCGAAGGCGGGAGCGCGCCTTTCGACCCACAACTGGCGGAGCGCCGCCGCGGGAAACCTCGGAGGCTGGCAGGTCTCGCGCACTCTCTTCCTCCTGAACGCGCTCCTCGGCGCGGTGGCGAAGCCCGGGTCCGTCTATCCCAACGGCTGGAACAAGTTCGTGGCGAGGCCCATTCACCTCCCGCCGCACCCCGAGGTGTGGAACGAGATGAGCTGGCCCGCCGACTATCCTCTCTCGCTCCACGAGATGTCGTTCCTGCTCCCGCACCTCATCAAAGAAGGGCGAGGGCGGCTCGACGTTTACTTCACCCGGGTCTATAACCCCGTCTGGACCAATCCCGACGGCTTCACCTGGATCGAGATGCTGAACGACGAGGAGAAGGTCGGTCTCCACGTCGCCTTGACGCCAACCTGGAGCGAGACCTCGTACGTCGCCGACTACATTCTGCCCATGGGGATCGGAAGCGAGCGCCACGACATCCACTCGTACGAGACCCACGACGCCCAGTGGATCGGGTTTCGCCAGCCGGTGATGCGCGCCGTTCGCGAGCGCCTGGGCGAAACGGTGACGGACAGCCGGGAGGCGAATCCGGGCGAGGTCTGGGAGGAGAACGAGTTCTGGATCGAGCTTTCCTGGCGAATCGATCCGGACGGTGGGATGGAGATCCGCAAGTTCTTCGAGTCTCGCGAGCGCCCGGGGGAGAAGCTCGGAGTCGACGAGTACTACAGGTACATCTTCGAGAACTCCGTCCCCGGTCTTCCCGAGAAGGCAGCCGCGGAGGGTCTCGCGCCTCTCGCTTACATGCGACGCTACGGCGCTTTCGAAATCTCGAAGAGCGCGGGCGCCATCCACGAGCAGGACGTGCCGAAGGAGGAGCTCGAGGACGTGCGCGTGGATCCGCGCGGCCGCGCGTTCACCCGGGCGCCGAAGCCGCCCCCGGTCAACATCGTTCCGCAGCCGACACCGGCCGGCGACGCCGAAGGACGAAGACCGGTGGGGGTCGAGATCGACTCCCGAATCGTCCGCGGCTTTCCCACTCCGAGCGGCAAGCTCGAGTTCTACTCTTCCACGCTCGCGAAGTGGGGCTGGCCGGAGCACGCCCTTCCGGGCTATATCAAGAGCCAGATTCACCCTGAAAACCTCGAGGAAGGCGAAATTCCCCTCATCCCGACGTTCCGGCTTCCCGTTCAGATTCACACCCGGAGCGCGAACTCGAAGTGGCTCGACGAGATCGCTCATACCAACCCGCTCTGGATTCATCCGCGCGATGCGGTCCGGATCGGAGTGAGGACGGGAGAGCTCGTGCGGGTCGAGACCCGCGCGGGCCACTTCGTGGTCAAGGCCTGGGTGACCGAGGGAATTCGGCCGGGCGTCGTCGCTTGCAGCCATCACATGGGCCGCTGGAAGCTGTCCGACGCCGGCCAGCGCCAGCTGATGGCGACGGTAGCGATCCGTCACGACGAGTCCACCTGGGCGCTCGCGCGCAAGACGGGCGTCGTTCCCTACGCCTCACGGGACCAGGACACGCGCCGGATCTGGTGGACGGACTCCGGCGTGCATCAGAACCTCACGTTTCCAGTACAGCCCGATCCCATCTCGGGAATGCACTGCTGGCACCAGGCGGTGCGCATTCAACGAGCGCTCTCGAGCGACGCCTACGGCGACGTCGTGGTCGATACCGAGAAGATGCACCGCTATTATCGAAAGTGGCTCGAGATGACCCGGCCCGCGAGGCAGGTCTCCCCCGATGGAACGAGGCGTCCTTACTGGCTTCTTCGGCCTTTGAAACCCTCGCACGCGGCCTATCGGCTCCCGACGCCGGCCAAGCGGGCCACGCCAGAATGAACGGCTGGGGCTCCGTCCGCGCGGATCTCTTCGCCGGCCTCACCGTCGCCCTCATCGGACTTCCGCAGTGCCTCGCCTACGCCATGATGTCAGGCCTTCCCCCAGCCTATGGGATCGCGACCGCGGCGGTGCCGGGTCTCGTCGCCGCGCTCGTGGGCAGAAGCACTCAGGTCATAACCGGCCCCACGAACACCACCGGACTCCTCATCCTGAGCGCGCTCCTTCCCTTCCTGGGCCCGAACGGGATCATCTCTTCAGACGGGCTGCGAGCGGTAGCGACCCTCACGCTCCTCGCGGGCGTAACCAGGCTCCTCCTCGCGCTCTCCGGCGGCGCCGCGCTCGTGCGGTTCCTGCCGGAATCGGTGCTCGTCGGTTTCACCGCGGGGGCAGGCATCCTCATCGCCTCGATGCAGATCGACGAGGCGCTCGGCCTTCCTCCGGTGAGCCGGGCGCAGCTCTTCGGTGAGGTGGAAGGAGTCATCGAGTACCTCCGAAGCGGGACGTTCCCTTCAGTCGCCGCGGTCCTGGTGACGATCGCGGTCATCCTCGCGCTCTCGCTAGGGAAGAAGCTCTCCCCCAAAGGTCCGATGGCTCTGTCCGTTCTGATAGCGGTGAGCTTTGGCGCCTGGGCGTTCGGATTGAATGGCGAGAGCGGCCTTCCCCTCGTCTCCGATCGCGCGCCCGCGCTCGCGGGGATATGGCCCGACGCGGCGCTTCCCCACTTGAGCCCGAGCCTCCTCCAGCAGTTCTTCGTACCGTCTCTCGCCATCACTCTTCTCGGGACTCTGGAGCTCGCGGTGAGCGCGCGCGCGCGCGGCGCCCGCCCGGACATGAGGCGGGAGATTCTCGCGCAGGGCTGGGCGAACGTCGCCGGGGCTTTCACCGCGAGCTTTCCCGCATCGGCGAGCTTGACCCGCTCCGTCCTCTTGCGGCTCGCGGGCGCTCGAACGCGGCTCGCACCCGCCGCCGCGGCGGCCTTCATGGTTCCGATCCTTCTTCTCGCCGGGAGATCGATCTCTTACGTTCCCCAGGCGGCGCTCGCCGGGATTCTCTTCGTCATCGCTCGCGACATGATCGACTGGCAGTCCATCGCACGGATGTGGCGCGCTACCCAGGCGACGCGCCTCCTTCTGGTGGTGACGCTTTCCTCGACCTTGGTGCTGCCGCTCGAATGGGCCATCCTCATGGGCGCGGGCCTGGGCCTCGCGATCCATCTGGCGCGCACCAGCGTCCCCCGCCTGCGTCTGCTGGTCCCCGTGGGCCGCGACTTCGAGCGCCTGGTTCCCTTGAAGCCGGAAGACAACCCGGAGACGGTCGTCGTCGAGGTGAGCGGGGATCTCCACTACGCCGCCGTCGATCCGTTTCTCGCGGAACTGGAGCATCGGATTCCACCCTCGGCGAAGATCGTGGTGATGGACTTGATGCACGCGCACGAGATGCGCTTCACCGCGCTCGTGGCGCTCGAGCGTTTTGCCTCCGATCTTTCGAAGAAGGGCATCGCCCTCCATCTCGCCGGCGTCTCCGACGATGTGGTCAAGATGATCGAGTCGAGCGGCAGCCACCTCCCGGCGACTCCGGCGGAAGCCGAGCCTTACCTCAGCTTGAGGAAGTGCCTTCGGGGAATCGAGGCTCAGCGAACCGAATCGATCACCCGTTCGAGCGCAAGCGGGGCGGCGAGAGAGGGGCCGTCGTAAATGTTCCACGCCGTGAAGACCGCGATCAGATCGTACTCAGGAACGACGAAGAGGAACTGTCCTCCATAGCCGAGAGCCGCCTGTGCCCAGGAGCGCTTCGAGCCCTCGTAGGGAAGGAGCCACCACTGGAAGCCGTACTTCCGCTCGCGGCCCGGACTCTCCGAGGCGACGACGGCGGGCGCGGTGGATTCCGAGACCCAGCCCTCGGGCAGGAGGCGCTTTCCCTCCCAGACTCCGTCCTTCGAGTACAGGTATCCAATCTTGGCGAGGTCCCGGGCCGTCAGATAAAGACCGCCCTCGGTGTCCGAGAGTCCACTCGGCGTTTTCTTCCAGTACCAGCCTTCGATCCCCAGAGGCCCGAAGAGGTGCTCCCCGGCGTACGCATCAGGATCCTTCCCCGTCGCGTTCTTCAGAATCTGCCCCAATAGCTCGGTGACGCCGCTGTTGTAGACGAAGCCCTTTCCCGGCTCGGCGGCCATCTTCTGATCGAGCACGAACTGCACCCAGTTCTCGCTCCCCTCCATCGCGGCGCAGCTGTTCTTGGGATCGGTGTAGGTGACGGTGGTCTCGTCCCACTCGATCCCGGAAGTCATCGTGAGAAGATGGCGCAGCGTGAGGGCACGCCAGCGGGGATCGTCGCCTCGCGTGCGGAAACCCTCGAAGAGCGGAAGGACGGCGGCGTTCAGATCCAGAGGCGCGCCGTTCTGCTTCGCGATGCCGATGAGCGTCGAGGTCATGCTCTTGCTCACCGACTGCATGGTGTGAAACGGGCCCTTGCGGTAGTAGGGGTGCCAGTCGGGATCGTAGTAGTTATAGGGCCCGCGCTCTCCCTTGCCCTCGAAGAGGCGGTCGTAGTCGTGCGTGTAGGACTTCTCGAAGACGATGCGGCCGTTCCGGATGACCAGCATTCCGTCGACGTAGCCGTGTTTTCCCGAAGCAATCTCCTGATGAAACGCCTCGAGAACCGCGGGGTCGACTTTCTCTGCCTCGGGGGTCGAAGTCTTCCATCCTTCGGTCGGCCACTCGGCGGCGGTTAGAGCGATCGAAAGAACGAGCGTCAAAGAATGCATTCGGTCCTCCCCCTCCCGGTAGCCGTCGTTCCCCAGCGAGCCAGATCTTCAGTCGCCGAGCGCGAGCTCGTCGAGCGTCGTAGCGGTGAGAACGCGATCGAAAAGGCGATCCAGATCGGATGAGGACATCCCTTCGACTCTCGCCTGCGTCTCGTGGGGCAACTCGCCGAACTTCAGGGTGAGCTGCCTCCGGAGCGCTTCGCGCTTTCCCTCGAGCACGCCTTCCTCCCGGCCTTTCTCCATGAGCCTGTCAGCCCAGGTGAGCTCTACCTCTTGCACGGCTCGATACTCCTTTCCCGAGACGAGGCGCCGATACTCCTCGGCGTCCTCTCCCGAAAGCTCGAAAAACGTCTGGATCACGTTGACCAGAAGATACTTCAGCGCCTGGTCCAGCTTGCTTCCCACCACCCGCTCGAGCATCGAACGCTTTAGACGGCCCCGGTTTCGGCTCGCCGCCATCAGAGCCGCAAGAGCCGCTCCGAGCGGGCTCGTCTCAACATACTCCTCCGCTTTGAGCCGTGCCAGCGCCAGGGTGTGGTAGCGGAAGAGCAGGAGCTCCTGATCGAAGAGGCTCTCCCGGTACTCGGCCAGTCTAGCGCTCGGTCCACGGCGCAGGTAGACGACGACGGGAAAGACGGGAATCCCATAGTGCAGGCGAAGGACGGCGTAGTACTCGAACATCCTTCGCGGGAAGTCGCTCTCGGGCTCCGTCTGGACCTCGATGTGAACGAGGACCAGCTCGGGATTCCCCTCGTGGGTCTGGAATTTAGCGACGACGTCGGCCTCGCGCACTTTGCCCTCGGGGACGTTGGCGAAGACTTCCTTGTCGACGAAGCGCAGGGTCTCGAAGTCGAGCCGGGCCGCGGTTTCCGGGAAGAACAGCTCGAGGAAATCCCGGAGCAGCCTTTCCAGAATCGTTTTGAACAGCTGGTCGTATCCCAATCGGTCTTCCTCCTCGAAAGAGGAAGACGAGATCGGATGGCAAAAACCTCCCGCTGATGCCCCAAGGGGTTACCGGGATGCGAAGATTACCAACGCGACGTGACCCCTTACCCCGACGACCTTCGCGGGCGTGGCAGTTCCTCCTCACACGGTCGCGCTGGCGACCCACGCGGGGGCCGCACCTCGGGTCGTCGCCGGTCTCCCAAAGGGCCTTCGTGGGCGGCCCGGGTTACCGCCGCGAGCGTCGGTTGGGCTTTCGAGCACCCTTCCCGTTTTCGGGTTTCCGCGATGCCAGCCACTTCTTGAGTGAGGCGGCACTCTCGCCGGACCTCTTTCCCTCCAACAAGCCGGCGACGGTCAGGTCTTCGTCCAATTCCGGCCAATGGATATATGCGCCATCACCAAAGATCTCGAAATCATCCCGTTCCTCCGCCGAACCGTACCAGAGCCGGGGATACCAAACCAGAGGAACTACGACAGTTCGACCGTCCACGAGATCGACTGCCAACCCCTCGTCGCTGACGCTCAACGCCTGAGCGCGTGCTTCTTGAATGTCAACGCCCGAAGAACTCATGCCATTTCTCCAGGAAGTGCTCGCGGTGTTCTTGAACAAGTTTTATGATCTTGTTGATCTCGACACGGCTGAAGCCTCCTGCACGCTGGAGAACGACGGGATCGCGCCAAAAACTTGGCAACCTTGTTCTCGCGCTTCACGTGAACGTGCGGCGGCTCCGTTCGATCGAGGGACACGAAGAAGAACCGGTATCGCCGAGGCGCAAGACCGTGGGCGTTTCCCAAATCCATTCTACTCGGTCACCGCGAAGCCCGGGGGCTCGATGCTCAAGGACAAGCGCTAAGCCGTGAGAGCGAGGCGAGAACTGTGAGCTCGTTTCGGATATTGGGAATGACTTCTGAGGGATGTACACTGAAGCCGAGGAGGCCAGGAGCATGAGCACCGCGCCGTTGGGCGGAAATCCAATCATCGCTCCGGAGAAAGAACGTAAGGCTCTCGAGCGCATCGACAAAGCGCTTCAACCGAAGAAGGCGAAGAAGGCTGCGAAGGCACACCTGCGTGGACCGGACGGCGAGGAAATCATCATTCCGCGTTCCCTCTACGTGGTCCTGCTCGAAGCCCTCAAGCAGCTCGTCACCGGCCGAGCGATCTCGATCGTGCCCGTGACGGCGGAGCTCACCACGCAGCAGGCCGCAAATTTGCTGAACGTTTCCAGGCCTTTCCTGATCAAAATCCTCGAGCACGGTGTGATTCCCTTCCACAAAGCCGGAACGCACCGTCGCGTCTACCTGCACGATCTGCTCGCCTACAAGCGGAAGAGGGACGCCGCCGCCGAGGAGGCGTTAGGTCGTTTGGTGACCGAAGCGCAGGAGCTGGGCATCTACGAAGAGTGACGTCGGTTGGCTTACACGGCCCTGCTGGACGCGAATGTCCTCCACCCGATGGTCTTGTGCGACCTTCTAATCCGGCTGGCGCAGCGAGGCCTGTATCGGTCCTTGTGGAGCTGGGAGATCCTGGAAGAAGTCGTTACGAGTATCGCGAAGCGACAGCGCTTCCCTAACCCGCATCCCGGTGGTAGCCTCCCGCGAGGCGGGTGGATAGAGGCGGCATGACGATCCCGGCGGGGACAAGGCTCGGAGCTTTCGAGGTTTCATCCCTTCTCGGCGTGGGTGGGATGGGCGAAGTCTACCGGGCTCGCGACACGAAGCTCGGCCGGGAGGTGGCTTTGAAGCTTCTCCGGGAATTTTTCGCGCGAGACAAGGAGAAGCTGGCACGTCTCGAGCGGGAAGCTCACCTCCTCGCGTCCCTGAATCATCCCAATATCGCCACCCTCCACGGTCTCGAGGAGTCCGAGGGGCTCCGGTTTCTCGTCATGGAGCTGGTGCCCGGCGAGACCCTTGCCGAGAGGCTCGCCCGCGGACGTCTCGGTCTCGCGGAATCGCTTTCCATCTTGCGGCAGATCGGAGAGGCCCTCGAGGCCGCCCATGACAAAGGGATCATCCATCGGGACCTGAAGCCCGCGAACGTCAAGGTCGCATCCGACGGAAAAGTGAAGCTGCTGGATTTCGGCCTGGCGAAAGCGATCGCGGAGGAGAAAACTCCCACGGATCTATCGCAGTCCCCCACTCTTACCCGAGAAGGCACGGAGCACGGCGTCATCATGGGGACCGCCTCCTACATGAGCCCGGAGCAAGCACGGGGTCAAGCTCTCGACCGGAAGACGGACATCTGGTCCTTCGGCTGCGTCCTCTACGAAGTCCTCACGGGACGGAAGGCTTTCCCGGGAGAGACGGTCTCGGACATCATCGCTTCCATCCTGGCTCGGGACCCGGATTGGGACGCGCTTCCAGAGCGCACACCTCTCAAGGTCCGTGATTTGCTGCGCCGCTGTCTTCGGAAGGAACCGCATCGACGCCTTCGCGACATCGGGGACGCGCGGATTGAGATCGAAGACGCTCTCGCCGAACCAGTAACCGCTTCCGTCTCTGCGGGACCTCGGCGGGACATTCGTCTGGTCGTGGCCGCTCTCGCCGCCGCGCTCTTCGCCGGTGTCGCCGTCTGGAGCCTGATGCGCTTCGCCCGGCCCGAGTTGCGCGTCCTTTCCCGGTTCGATCTCAATCTCCCTCCAGCGGAAGCTCTCACCCACCTGGACTATCCCGTGATGGCCTTGTCTCCCGACGGAAGGCACCTCGTCTACGTCGGAGGAAGGGCAGGGACGCAGAAGCTGTACCTCCGCGCCGTGGATCAGACCCAATCCGTTGCCATCCCTGGCACCGAGCGCGCCACTACTGTTTTCTTCTCCCCTGACGGGGAATCGATTGGGTACGAGGCGCAAGGCCGATTGAAAAAAGTACAGCTCTCGACCGGATCGGTCGTTACACTTTGCGACGTCAGGGAGGTGTGGGGTGCGAGCTGGGGCGACGACGACACGATCCTGTTCACCCAGACGACAGCATCTGGTCTCTTTCGCGTCTCGGCATCCGGCGGCGCTCCTTCAGTGGTGACCACACCGGACTCGAACCGCGGCGAGATCTCACATCGGTGGGCGGATTCGCTGCCGGGTGGGAAGGCTGCCGTCTTCACGATCTGGACCGGTTCTTCGGAGACGTCGCGCATTGGCGTCCTCGCGCTCGCCACCGGCAAGTACCGTGTCCTGATCGACGGGGCGTATCTTGCGCGGTACTCGCCTACCGGACATCTGGTGTATGCCCGCCAGGGAAAGTTGGAAGCGGCGCCCTTCGATCTCGAAACGCTCGAGGTTACGGGACCGCCGACGTCCCTCGACGTGGGAGTGAAGACGCTCGTCGCATTCGGTACCGCGCACTTCTCCCTTTCCCGAAACGGTTCTCTCGCCTACGTCCCAGCGAGTGGCCCGCCCGAGAGAACGTTGCTCTGGGTAGATCGAAACGGCTGGGCGCGACCGGCGACGGAAATGCGGCGCGCTTACGAGCATCCTCGACTCTCGCCGGATGGAAAGCGACTCGCAGTGAAGATCTCGGACGACTCGTCTTCCCACATTTGGATCTACGATTTGGAGCGCGATGCTCTGACCCGGCTGAGCGGTCCCGGTGGAAGCGTCCCTATCTGGACTCCGGACGGCGAAAGGGTCACTTTTCTTTCGGGCGGAAGCGAGATCGTCTGGCAGGCCGCCGATGGAAGCGGGGCGCCCGAGAAGCTCACGTCACTCGCGAGTGACAACTCTGAGCCGAACTCGTGGTCTATGGACGGAAGGCACCTTGCGTTCGGCGACGGAGGGGACCTCTGGATTCTTTCGATAGAAGGCGACCGCCAGGCCCACCCGTTTCTTCAGACGCCCGCGTTCGAGGCGGGCGGCGCCTTTTCGCCGGACGGGCGATGGATCGCCTATGACTCGAACGAATCGGGCCAGCGGGAGGTTTACGTCCAGCCGTTCCCCGGGCCTGGAGGGAAGTGGCAGGTCTCGACCGAACGCGGAACCCAGCCGGTCTGGGCCCGAACCGGGAGGGAAATCTTTTTCCGCAGCGGTGACAAAATGATGGCGGTTGACGTAGAGACCGAGCCGTCCTTCCGTCTTTCGAAGCCCAAAATGCTTTTCGAAGGACGTTACGAGGGTGCCACCCGGTGGTTTGGCTATGCTAACTACGACGTCACCCCCGACGGCCAGCGCTTCTTCATGATCCGGAACGAGGAAGAACCGGCGCCAACCCGGATCCGCGTCGTTCGCAACTGGGCCGAGCAGCTGAAAGCAAAAATTCCGCCTGGCAAGTGAGGATCATAGTTGACTTACAGTCAACTATGATCGTATGCTGAAGCCGTGGGCGAGAGGTTGCTGGAATGCTCGTTCCTCATTCCGATCGGCCGAGATTCGGATCGGTCCGCCTCACCCTCCCATCGTGTGACGCTCGCTCCAGGATGCGATCCGAGCAGCTTTCCCCCTGGGGCATTCTGGACCCGAGCTAATTTACAAAGATGTGAAGACCGTGCCAGGAGAGTACGTCGAGGAGGCCACCATGCGGATCGTGGGTGACGTGAGCCGCCGTTGCACGGGTGGCCATTCCGCGGGCGAAGCTCGATGATTTGCGCGATCTCCTCCGTAGGGTCGCGAACACATTCGACCAAAAAGCAATCTACCTGTCCGTCGCAGGCGAAGTGGAGTTCGTGACTCCTCGCTCCAAGAATGAAATGCTATGAGAGGTCGACCATGAAGAAGCCCGGAATCTCCCTCTACCGCACGATCACAGGACGAACCATCGACCTGAACAAGCTCACTCGTAAAGAACGTCCTTTCATCACCCACGTGCTTGGGTTCTACAAGGATTCTGTGGAGTGGAGCAGGTTCGCCGCCCTCTGGGTCCGGGAGTTCGAGAAGAGGGGGCTGGAAGCGAACGGATTGGCCTACCGAATCTGCCAGGATATGGAGGCGCGACTGGGGATCGCCCAGGATAAGGTTGCTCCGCCTGACTATCGCGATTACCTCGCCGATCTCATCGAGGAGAAGTACAGCTCTCGGTACAAGTTCTGCAAAGAGACCGGGGTCGATCCCGGTCACCTGAGCCGCGTCTTCAGAAGCCGCGCCGACCTATCGCTCAGCGCATTGGAAAAGCTCCTTCACGCTCTTGGAGCCGCGCTCGTGGTCCAGCCCCAGGATGCACTGAAGGCCAACACGAGCCCGGACGAGGCCGGCCGAATCCTGGCGGGTGTGGCCGGGCGCTAGTGGTAGTCTGCCCGGAGGAAAGCGCGGCGGATCGTTTTCGAACACACTTTCAAACCGCATCTCGCGGTGGTAGCCTGCCGCGAGGCGGGTGGAGAGAGGCGCCATGACGATCCCGGCGGGGACGAGGCTCGGAGCCTTCGAGGTTTCATCCCTCCTCGGCGTGGGTGGGATGGGCGAAGTCTACCGGGCTCGCGACACGAAGCTCGGGCGGGAGGTGGCCCTCAAGCTTCTCCCGGAATTTCTCGCGCGAGACGAGGAGAAGCTGGCCCGCCTCGAGAGGGAAGCTCACCTTCTCGCGTCCCTGAATCATCCCAACATCGCCACCCTCCATGGTCTCGAGGAGTCCGAGGGGCTCCGGTTTCTCGTCATGGAGCTGGTGCCCGGCGAGACCCTTGCCGAGAGGCTCGCCCGCGGACGTCTCGGTCTCGAAGAATCGCTTTCCATCCTGCGCCAGATCGGAGAGGCCCTCGAGGCCGCCCATGACAAAGGGATCATCCATCGGGACCTGAAACCCGCGAACGTCAAGGTCACATCCGACGGAAAAGTGAAGCTGCTGGATTTCGGTCTTGCGAAAGCGATCGCGGAGGAGAAATCTCCCGCGGATCTGTCCCAGTCCCCTACCCTTACACGAGAAGGCACCGAGCACGGCGTGATCCTGGGGACCGCTTCGTACATGAGCCCGGAGCAGGCACGGGGCCAAGCTCTCGACCGAAAGACGGACATCTGGTCCTTCGGCTGCGTCCTGTACGAGGTCCTCACGGGACGGAAGGCCTTCCCCGGCGAGACGGTCTCGGACATCATCGCTTCCCTCCTGGCACGGGATCCGGATTGGAACGCCCTCCCCGAGCGCACACCTCTCAAGATCCGGGATTTGCTGCGCCGCTGTCTTCGGAAGGAACCCCATCGACGCCTGAGGGACATCGGGGACGCGCGGATCGAGATCGAAGAATCTCTCGCCGAGCCCGTTGGCATTACCGTCGCTGCCCGACCCATGCGAGTCCTTCCTTGGGTCTTGGTCGCGGCAGCGCTCGTTGCTGTCGCCGTCTGGGGCCTTCTGCACTTTGGCCGAGCCGCGCCACGCGTCGTCTCCCGCTTCGACCTCAGCCTCCCGCCGGAGGAAGCTCTCACCCACTTGAACGATCCCGTCGTGGCCTGGTCTCCCGACGGAACGCGCCTCGTGTACGCCGGGGGACGCCCCACGAAGCTGTACGTCCGGCGCATCGATCAAATGGAGTCCACGGCCATCCCAGGTACCGAGCGCGCTTCCGCTTTCTTTTCCCCCGATGGTGAGTGGCTCGGATTTTACGGTGCTGGCGGATTGTTGAAGAAAGTGCAGCTCGCGACCGGATCGGTCATCACGCTTTGCGACGCCCCCAATGCCTGGGGCGCGAGCTGGGGGGAAGACGACACGATTCTCTTTTCGCCGACCCCAACCTCGGGTCTCTTCCGGGTCCCGGCTTCGGGCGGCGTCGCTTCGGCCGCGACCACGCCGGAAGCGAGCGAAGGGGAGATCTCGCATCGATGGCCCGAGTTTCTCCCAGGAGCGAAGGCGGCGCTTTTTACGATCTGGACGAGTTCTTCCGAGACGACGCGCATCGCCGTTCTCTCTCTAGAGACCGGCCAGCACCGTGTCTTGATCGAAGGGGCATCCTTTGCCCGGTACTCGTCTACTGGACATATCGTTTACGCGCGCGAAGGACAGTTGGTAGCGGCGCCATTCGATCTCGAAGGTCTCCAGGTAACGGGACTCTCGGTACCGCTCTTCTTGGAGGTCAGGACTCTCAGTGCGTTCGGAACCGCGCACTTCACTCTTTCCCGGCACGGATCTCTCGCCTACGTTCCCGCGAGTGGTCCCCCCGAGAAGACGCTGCTATGGGTGGATCGAAACGGATGGATACGGCCCCTCACCGAAACAAAGCGCGCTTATGATTACCCTCGTCTTTCTCCCGATGGAAAGCGTCTCGCGGTGACGATCACGGACGAAAGAGCCCACGTATGGGTCTATGACCTGGAGCGCGACGCTCTCACCCGGCTGAGTGCTCCGGACGGGCAGCTGCCGATCTGGACTCCGGACGGCGAGAGGGTCACATTTCGTTCGGGAGCGGAAACGTTCCAGATTGTCTGGCAGGCGGCGGATGGGAGCTCCACGCCCGAGAAACTCACGTCACTTGCATCCGCGTATTTCGAACCGAACTCCTGGTCTCCGGACGGAGAGTGGCTGGCGTTCGCTGACACTCATCCCAAGACCGGCAACGATATCTGGCTTTTGCCTCTCGAAGGTGAGCGCCAGGCACGCCCTTTTCTCCAGACGCCGGCCAGCGAGATGGGCGGGGTCTTCTCGCCGGACGGACGATGGATCGCCTACGAATCGAACGAGTCGGGCCGAGTCGAGGTCTACGTTCAGCCCTTTCCCGGTCCGGGCGGGAAGTGGCAAGTCTCGACGGAGGGCGGCCGCCAGGCGGTCTGGGCCCGAAACGGGCGTGAGATCTTCTACCGCAGTGGCGACAAGATGATGGCGGTCGAGGTCGAGACCGAGCCGTCCTTGAGTCTCTCGAAGCCCGAGATCCTTTTCGAAGGACGTTACGAGGGCGCCGCCGGGTGGGCTGGCTACGCCAACTACGACGTCACCCCCGACGGCCAGCGCTTCCTCATGATTCGGAGCGAGGAAGAACCGGCGCCCACCCGGATCCACGTCGTTCTGAACTGGGCCGAGGAGCTGAAAGCAAAGGTCCCTTCGGGCGGGCGGTGAGCGCGCGCTCGCGATCTTCAAGCCCACGGTCGTAGGTCCTCGAACTCGTGAAGACGTTTCCAACCCTCTACGGGCAGGCGTCGGACGGCAGCGGGCCGGTGCGGGAGATCGTGGCGATTGGGTACACGAATCGCCGGCTCTGGGCGCCGGATGCCATAACGACCGCGCTCCGCCGGCACTGCCCAACACGGAAGGATTGACGCTTCCTCACCTTCCTAGCATATTTCCTAGGTCGGAACGGCGCTCGTCGATAAGGGCACGAAGGCGAAGACCGGAGGCGTCCCGCCGTGGGGCAGGCTCGGGCGGCTCGCACGACGAGCTTTCTTACTTCCCGAGCCGGCGGTCGACGCCGACCTGACTGCATCCGCGCTCCAAGTGAAACGACGCTGCAAGCCAAGGCCTAGAGTGCTCACGCAACTTCGATAAGCGCGCGAGGGTTCTTTGCCGCAATGAGGAGCAGAGTTCGGGCGGCACCCGATGGGGCGCGACGACCCTGCTCCCATTCCTGGAGGGTCCGCACCGACACGCCCAGGAGTTCGGCAAATCTCGCTTGAGAAAGGCGCGTCCGTTCTCGAATCCTCGACACCAACGGCACTGTAATGAGTCGGCCGTGCTCTCCGCGTTTGAGCTGCCGAAGGCCCTCCAAGATCTCCTGGCCAATATTCCGCTTAGCCTTTGCCATCGATCTCCTCCTTGATCTTCTTCAGGATGTGGCCTGGGATGTTCTCCTCTTCATCTTTGGCGTACAGCGTGAGCATCCACATCTGCCCCTGCTGTGACCTCAGCGCGACGTTGATTTGGAAGCCGATGCGCCCGTCGGCGGTTCGATAGAGCTTGACTGGAGCGCAGTCGAAGTGAACCCTTTGACCTGTCGTCGATGTGGTGCCCAGATGAAAATTCTCGCTTTCATCAAACCTTCCGAGCTCAACGTCCGCTAAGCCCCCCTCAAGCTGACAATTCTCGTGTGTCTTGACTCCGCGAAATGGGCCACGCCGTCCTTCGCATCGATGTCGGTGACCCGTCATGCCTCGAAATACGCTTGCCCCAATGCGAAACACCCTCCTCCGCGGGGAGAATTCTCTCGGTTCTCGCCGCGTCCACGAATAGAAATACTTATCCATTTCAAGGCCTCTGGGAGTTTCGCCCCGCGCGCGATGAAAGTGGGCTGCCTGGGCGCTTTTGGCTTAGTCGAGCGGGATTTCAACTTCGATAAAGCTGCCTGGAGTCGCCGCGGCTACGGCCGCGGCAATCTCGGGAAGCTTGTTTCTGATCAGCCTCCACCGACCTTTGCTGAGCACCACGATCGCAATTTTTCGATCGGTCAAATTCTGCTGAAATCGGATATTACGGTCAGTGGTTAGGAGAACGTCGAATCCAGCGGCTTCAGCAGCGTCGAGGAGTTCGCCGTTTCGAAGAGTGTCCCATCCGTGCGAGCGGGCCTCTTCGACGGTGTGGTCGGAGAGAGCTGCTGCGACGCCTCTCGGTGTTCCGTTGTCGAAGAGAACGCGCATCAACGCGTAGACACGGGCGCGTCGAGACTCCGAGCAGCGAACTCGAGCACGGCCTTGATTTGCGCGCGCGTCACGGGGAACTGCTGCATCACCTCGTCGATGGTCATACCGTCTTCCAAGTTCTCGAAGACGCTGGCCACCGGCGTTCGTGTGCCTTTGAAGACCCAGGCCCCGCTGACCTTTCCGGGAATGCTCTCTACGGCCGGGCACTGTGACCAATTGAGCAAAGCCATTCGCCGATCTCCTTCCCGCTCCAGCTTACGGCATCTCGTTCGCCCCGTCATGTCGCGGTCAGGCAACCTGCCGGAGGCCATTGATCTGTCGGAGCCAACCGGCCTGCGGTTCCATTGGCTCACCAACCACTCGGGGAGGACGCCTTACGGGGTCAGAAGCGACCGACACCTGGCCCAGAGCGTAAACGGCGCAGGCCCGGATCCAGGACGAGCGGTGGCGCGCGAGCTCTCTCAGGACGTCGCCGGGGTAACCTTCACAGCGAGTGCGGAGCTCCGCGACAAGCTCGAGCGCCTCCAAGCGCCTCCCGCAAGAAGCACTGGCGTCCGTCACCGAGAAGGTCGAGAGGCACGGGGCGAAACGGTTCGCGGAGAACCCTTACAGGCGGCGCAGCTTGGCTCGGACAACGTGGTTGTCCGGGTCGAGATCGAGGGCCAGGGCGAAGAGGGGTTTCGCCCGGCGCTTCATGCCGAGGGTCTCGTAGAGGGTCGCGAGCCCGAGGACGGACTCCAGGTCGAACGGATCGATCTTCATCGCCGCGCGATAGTGCGCTTCGGCTTCCTTGCGCCACTTGGGATTGTTCTCGACCGCCTGGGCTAGAGAACGGTGGTACTCGGCTCGGGAGGGATCGAGCTGCACCACCTCCTCCAGAAGTCTCACCGCTTCGTGAAAATCCTTGCGGGCCAGGTAGGTGGTCGCTTCTCGATAGTACCGGGCGGCGACGACCTCGTCGGGCGTGGGGGGCGCCGCGACCGGAGCCTCGATCGGCGCCGCCATCGACTCGCCCCTCGGTGCTTCCGAGCGGAGGGACTGGTCGTAGCCCCGGCGCGACGAGGGATTGTACAGAGCCTCGTAGGCATCGGTCGCCTTCGCGACTATCTCGTGAAGAAGCGATTGAAGATCGCGAAGATGCTCCGAGCGGTGCCGGTCGGGATGGTACTTCTTCACCAAGGTGAGGTACGCCCGGCGGATCTCGGCGTCTTTCACCATGGGGCGGACGTCGAGGCAGTCGTAGAGGGTGCAGCCCGCGAGAGAGGCATGCTTCGCAAGAATCTCGTGCCGGGTCCTCTTGTCCTCGGCGGAGGCGACCGAATCCGCGTCGGGCGGTCTCGACGGCGCGGACTCCCGCGACGAGAGGAGAAGGGGCATCTCGAAGACCCGGCACAGCGGCTTTTTGGGAGTCAGGTTGCGCCCCTTCGCGCCGAACTCCAGGAATCCGGCGGAGATCAGCGCGTACAGGCACCGCAGGGTCTCTTCCTCGGGAAGCGGGGTCACGGCGATCACGTCGCCAATCGACGATTGACCATCCACGCGCGAGTGAACGAATCCCTCGTGAGGTGTGAGGCTCACCTGATGCGAGTGCATCCAGGGGTCCGTCGAGTAGCTCACCATGCGGCTCAGGTCTCCCAGGAAGAGGCGCACCTTCTCGGGGCTCTCGACGTGGCGGGTGCCCTCGAGGATCATGGGAATCGTCTCAAGCTCGACGACGAGATCCGCCGCGACCGGATTCGATTTCTCACGAAAGCAGTACTCTCCCGAGCTCCACGTGAAGAGGGGGTGGATGATGCCCCGCATCTGATCGGTGACCCAGTTGCGGACGTCCTCGTCGCTCATCAGGCCCATCTGGACCAGGACGGATCCGAGCTTCCTCCCGCTCGCCCGAACTCTGTTGGACGCGTCGGCGAGTTGTGCGCGCGTGATCCGGTCGTGTCGCACGAGGAGCTCACCGAGGCGATCGGCGTGCTGGTTGGAGCGGGCGAACACGATCGACCCCTCTCCGAAATAGATGTGCTTGCTGGTGAAATCCTGAGTGAGCTGGAGGACTCCGCTCTCGTCCGACCAGGCGAGCGAATGGAGAATCTCCGGAAGTTGGTCCTGATTCAAGCTTCCCTGCACGGTGGCACCTCACTGCGTCGGGAAATGTCTGAGCGATAGTCTAGGCCCTTTGCGCGCGCGCGCCGGTGAGCGGCATCATGGGGTTTCGACACCGGCGAATCGCGGGGGAAACCCAACGATCCCGGTTCACCCCTCACCGTCCCTGCGGCTCCGCTGACAAAACTACAAAATTCCCTTGTCCGGAGCAGGGGCTTGAGACATCAATAACAGGATGCCCAAACTCGAGCTGCAATCCGACGTCGTGGTCATCGGCGGGGGGCCCGCGGGCGCAACCGTCTCCGCTCTCATCGCCCGGGAGGGTCCTCGCGTCCAGCTCTTCGAGCGCGAGCGATTCCCCCGGTTCCACATCGGGGAGTCCCTCATCCCCGAGACCTACTGGGTGCTCGAGCGGCTCGGCATGCTCGAAAAGATGAAGAAGAGCCGCTTCATCAAGAAGCACAGCGTGCAGTTCGTCAACGCGTCGGGCAAGGAGTCGGCGCCGTTCTACTTCCGGGACAACAAGCCCCACGAGTGCTCACAGACCTGGCAGGTGGTCCGGAGCGAGTTCGATCAGATGATGCTCGAGAACGCCCGCGAGCACGGGGTCGTCGCCCACGAGGGCGCCCGCGTTCTCGACGTCGTGTTCGAGGACGGCCGCGCCGTGGGAGTCGCGGTCCAGACGGACGATGGCACCGCGGCCACGGTGAGGGCGCGGGTGATCGTCGACGCGAGCGGGCAAAGCGGTCTTCTGCAGAAGAAGTTCAAGCTCCGAGTCTGGGATCCGACCCTCAACAAGAGCGCCATCTGGACCTACTGGCAGGGTGCCCATCGCGACACCGGGCGGGACGAAGGCGCGACGATGGTCCTTCAGACCGCGAACCGGCAGGGCTGGTTCTGGTATATACCATTGCACGACGATCGGGTGAGTGTCGGCGTGGTGGCGCCGTTCGACTACCTCTTCAAAGGCCGGCCCGAGCATGAGAGAACTTATGAAGAGGAGGTTGCCCGCTGCCCGGCTGTGCAGAAGCGCCTCGCCTCGGCCCGCCGGGTGACGGGATACTTCGCGACCCGCGATTACTCGTACCGATCGAAAGAGGTCGCCGGCAACGGCTGGGTCCTGGTGGGAGACGCGTTCGGGTTTCTCGATCCGCTCTATTCCTCGGGCGTGCTCCTCGCGCTGCGCTCGGGGGAGATGGCGGCGGACGCCATCGTCGAGGGTCTTCGGACCGGCGACCTCTCCGCGGAGAAGCTCGGGCATTGGGGTCCTCTCTTCAATCAGGGCGTCGACCGCATGCGGCGGCTCGTTTGCGAGTACTACGACGGCTTCAGCTTCGGCCAGTTCGTCCGCAACTACCCGCATCTCACGGGACGAGTGACCGACCTCCTGATCGGGGATCTCTTCACCGACCGCGTCGACGGCGTCTTCACGTCGATGGAGGCGATGTATCCCGAGGGCAAGACCCCGCCTCCTCCCTGGGACGCCGCCTTGTCCCTTCCCGAGCCGGTCAAAGCCAACGACCTCATTCTCCCGGACGGGCCGCGCCCGTAAGCCGAAGGTTCTCTCACCCTCCGCAAGCACCGGGAAAACACCGCCCCTGATCGAGTTGAAAATACACCTGGAATTTGATTTACTAATTGAAGGCACCCCCCAACAACACGTCGCGAGGTCCGAACATGAGGCGTTTCGTGTTGTGTATGGTTTGTTTCGTGATTTCGACTTCGGCCGGCTACGCGCAGTCGCTCGGGGAAGTGGCGAAAGAGGAGCGAGAGCGGCGCAAGAAAAACGAAGAGCCCGTTCGGGTCATCGACGAGACCGGCCTCCGTCAGGCGCGGGGCGACGGCGCCATCATCGAGTCCTCCGTGACCACGAGCGCCGAGGAAGATGACGAGGCCTCAAAGTCGAGCACGCCGGACGACCGCTTCCTCGGGCCTTCAAGCTCCCGCTCGGCATCGAGGGGGAACTGCGACAGCATCCAGAGCTCGCTCCAGGCCGCGGAGCGCCGCTACAACGAGAGCATCACCGTCACGTACAAAGTCCCTGGTCGAAAGGCCTACGGAGTTCGGTCGGGCTATAACTCGGACGGTAGCGTCATCTACCGGGACATCCAGAACTATGAGACCCGGACGAAGAAGGTCTCTTGCTCGAGCGCGGAGGGGAGCAAGGAGTCCGGATGTCGGTCGCAGAAGCAAGAGATAGAGTCCATCCGGGCCGAGCTCCGCAAGTGCCGCTGATCCTCGTGTGCCGGCTCGTTCCGCTCGATCCGCACTATCGCACGAGCTCGGGGCGCCCACCGTTTTTTGCCGAGCGGTAAAGCGCTTCGATCGTCCTCAGGTTCGCCGCGGCCTCGGAGGCGGGATAGCGGACCTCTCGTCCCTCGAGGGCCGAGTCGGCGAAGTGCTCGACCATCAATTGATACTCGCGGGCACCGGGCAGGATGTGTATCGATCGGCCGGTCCGCCCGTGGTGCTCTTCGATCGTCGTTTCGCCTTCTCCAGGAAGAAAGGCGGAGCTCACAGCCAGGTGGCCGTCGGGTCCCGCCGCCTGATAGGACTCGCGCCGCTCGAGAGTGAGAGCGCAGTCGAACTGGGCCAGGAGTCCGCTCTCGAAGCGCATCGTCCCCGCCATCTGCGAATCGACGCCGCTCTCCGCCCAGTGCGCGAACGCCTGGACCTCCACGGGCTCGGCGGCGGCTAGAGTTCGCGACACGTTGACGCAGTAGCAGCCCACGTCCATGAGCGCTCCTCCCGCGAGGTCCCTCTGGAGCCGGATATCGTCACCCCGGCGCAGGCGGAACGTGAACGTGGACTGGATCGCGCGCAGCGGTCCGATGGCGCCGTCGCGGATGAGCTCCGAGACCCTCTCGGTGCGCGGATGGAATCGGTACATGAAGGCCTCCATGAGAACGACACCGTTCGCGCGCGCCGCCCCGTCCATCTCATCGCATTCCGCGGCGGTCGCGCCCAGCGGTTTCTCGCAGAGGACGTGCTTTCCGGCTTCCGCCGCCTTGACCGTCCACTCGCCATGGAGGCTATTGGGCAGGCCGATGTAAACGGCGTCGATGTCTTCGGCCTCGAGGAGCGCCTCGTAGCTTCCGTAGGATTGAGGGATGCCAAGGTCGGAAGCGAACGCGTGCGCTCGCTCTCGATCGCGGCTCGCGACCGCGCGGACGTCCCCGTTTCTCGAGGATTTGATCGCGGGAATCACGGCGGCCCGACCGATGTTCGCGGTGCTCAATATCCCCCAGCGCAGCTTCCCGTCCAGCATGGCCCACTCCCCTTTCCGGAAACGATCCGTTATCTTAGGGCCCCTTGAGCACGCGAGCCATCACAACACCGCGCTCCGCAAATCTTCGTTACGCCGTCCGTTGGCAGATTCTCGCGCTCCTCTGCTTCATCTCTCTTCTCGCCTACGTCTTCAAGCAGAACGTTTCGATCGCAGGGCTCGAGATCCGGGCGGAGCTCGGGCTCACCGACCTTCAGTTGAGCTGGGTGATCTCGAGCGCCATCTGGGGATATGCGCTCTTTCAGCTGCCTGGCGGGCTCTTCGGGCAGGTCGTCGGACCGAGGTTCGCTCTCACCGCAATCCTGGTCCTGTGGTCGATCTTTACGATGCTGAGTGGTGTCCTTCCCGGGACCGTCTTTACCTCGGCGACGTCGATCTTCGTGGGCCTCCTCGTCCTGCGGTTTCTCCTCGGGGCGTCCCAGGGTCCGCTCTTCCCGGTCGTCGGCGGGACCATCGCCGCGTGGTTTCCCGTTTCCCGGTGGGCGTTCCCGAACGGGCTTTCGAGCGGGGCCTTGAACGTCGGGTCGGCTTTGACCGGGCCTCTCATCGCCTGGCTCATGGTGACTCTCGGCTGGCGGGAGTCGTTGTATCTAACCGCGCCCTTCGGCCTGGTGCTCGCCGCACTCTGGTGGTGGTACGCCCGCGACGATCCCTCCGAGCATCCCCGGATTTCAGCCTCGGAGCTCGCCCTCATTCGCAAGGACCGCCCGCGGCAATCGGCGACGCTTCCCAAGGGGGTCTGCGCTCGTCTCCTCAAGAACCGCGACGTGCTGCTCCTCACAATCAGCTACATGTGCATGAACGTGGTGTTCTACATTTTCTTCTCGTGGTTCTTCATCTATCTCGTCGACGTCCGCGGGTTCGGCGCCCTCGAAGGAGGGTTCCTCGCGTCCCTTCCGTGGGTCGTCGGCGCCGTGGGAGCCACCGCGGGAGGTGAGGTCTGCGACCGGCTCTGCAAGCGTCTCGGCCCTCGCTGGGGCTGCCGGATTCCCGGAATCGCCGGCCTTCTGGCGGTCGCTGTCCTTCTATTCTTCGGCGCCGCCGCCCCGAACGCGTACCTCGCGATAGCACTCCTCTCTTTGTGCTTCGCCGGCAACCAATTCACGGAAGGGGCGTACTGGCAGGGAACGACCTACGTCGGCGGCCGATACGCGACCGCGGCCTGCGGCGTCCTGAACACCGGAGGGAACTTCGCGGGGATCCTTGCGACGCCCATGGTCCCTCTCTTGAAAGATGAGTTCGGGTGGTTCGTCGCCCTCGCGAGCGGCTCGGTTTTCGCCGTCATCGGGGCGGTGCTTTGGCTCTTCATCCGTGCCGATCTCGCCATCCCCGACGTCAGCGCCGCGAGCTGAGACGCTTCGCCGTCCGTTCCACCTCCGCCATCACCCGAAGCGTGTTCTCGCCCAGGACTTTTCGCACCGTCTCTTCGTCGTAGCCTCGCTTCAGGAGCTCGTAGGTAACGGCTCCGAGCTTTCCGATGTGCTCGAGGCCCTCCGGGGCGGGGGCGTCGTAGCCGTAGTCGAGACCGAGCCCCACGTGATCGGCGCCCGCGACTTCGATCGCATGCGCGACATGATCGATGAACACCGAAAGCGGGGTCTTCGGGCGCTCGCCAGGATCGATGGGATCGATGTACTTGATGACGGTATCGATGTGAATGACGCCGCCATTCTTCGCCAGCGCCCGCAGCATGTCATCGGACAGGTTTCGCGCGTGCTCTTTCACTCCGTCAACGGAAGAGTGCGAGGCGATTACCGGCGCCTCCGTCGCCTCGAGGACGTCGTAGAAGGTGGAGTCCGCGGTGTGGGAGACGTCGACCATCATCCCCAGACGGTTCATCTCCTTCACAACCTCGACCCCGAAGGGAGAGAGCCCCCGATGACGCGGAGGCACGGGCTCTCCCGTCCCTGACGAGTCCGCCCAGTGAGTATTGAAGGAGTGGGTGAGGCTCATGTAGCGGACGCCGAGGCGATGAAACAGGCGGAGCACCCGGAGGTCGTCCTCGATCATGTACCCGCCTTCGACTCCCATGAGCGCCGCGAGCCTTCCGGATGCCGCGATCCTGCGGACGTCCTCGGCAGTGGTCGCGAGCGCGACATCTTCCGGGTACTTGTCGCAGAGCGCGAGGACCGCTTCGATCTGGCCGAACGCTCGCTTCACCGCCATTCCCGGCCGCGGCTCCTCCTCCATGTAGATGGCGAAGAACTCCGCGTCGAGCCCTCCCTCGCGCATGCGCGGGAGGTCCATGTAGCCGTCCGAGGGGCGCTCGGTGAACTTCCAGGGGCCGGAGGGAAAGCTCGCGACCCAGGGGTCGATGATCTCGGAATGGAGGGGATCCAACTTGGGATCGTAGGCCGGGCCGGCAAGCCCCGGGTCGGTGATCTCGACCGGCTTCGTATCCTTCTCGATGAACGGAGTCAGATCCGCGTGGGTATCGAGGACGATGGCTTCACGATGGAGCCGCTCGGCGCGAGCCCGAAGCTCGTCGTCGGTGGTCTGTGCGGCAGCGGAGAGGGCGGTCGCGAGCATGAGCGTAGCCAACGTCATCGTTCGGTCCTCCTACTGTCCCGCAGGGAGATTGGGTTTGGTGTCTCGGAGAATCTCGAG
>CAZKNR010000351.1:0-4972 GCA_964553925.1 uncultured Acidobacteriota bacterium | reverse complement strand
GGCACAGTTCGCGCCCGACTCCAGGTAACCCGTGAAGTGGTGGCAAGCCCACTTATCGTCCTTATCGTTGTAATCGCCCTGCCCGTGATACTGCTCGTGGGTGCGGTGCAGGGTTTCTTCTCGGCGGCCCTCCACGTCACGATCTGGATCCTGTGGTGCGCACGAGGTCGAGACGTGCTGTTCGTCTCTTCCGAGAGCCCTGTGTGGGGACCATACATCGCTGAGCACTTGCTTCCGCGCCTCGGGGAGCGCGCCGTGATCTTGAACTGGTCCGAGCGAAAGAAATGGCGATTTTCGCTGGCTCGCATCGCGTTTTATCACTTCGGCGGTCAACGAGAGTTCAATCCCATGGCCGTCGTTTTCCGTCCATTTCGGCGAGCGCGGATCTTCCGATTCTGGGGACCGTTTCGAGACTGGAAGCATGGAGACTCGCAGGCTCTTCGTGAGGTCGAGCGTGATTTTCTTGAAGCCACCGGCAGCAGGCGACCCTCGGCCTAACTTCGGCTTGCAGCGGACGTGGCCCTCGTTTTCGGTTAGCATAGTTGCAGGCAGTCAGCGTCGTCGGCTCCGGGCAGGTCAGTGCTACCGCCAAAGGACTGGTCACGCCGCTGAAGCCGAGTGTTAGCCTGCCTTCTCGAGAGGGGCGGCGGTGATCGCCCGGGCCAGGTCGCGGTTGGACATCCCAAGTGCCAGCAGCGAGCGAATGAGGAGATCGAGCGAGACGGAGGGGTCACCGCCTTCCATTTTTGCCACGCGTGACTGACTCGATTTGATTCGTCTTGCAAGCTCGCTCTGGCTCAGTCGTCGTTTCTTACGCCCCTTCCTCAGAGTATTTGCCAGACGAAGTCGCAGCTCCACGTATACTGCTTCATCATCCGAGAGCTGAAGAAACTCCTGCACGTTGCCGACCTTCCATCCTCTTTTCTCAAGCCGTTCCCTCTTTGCTTTACGCATCGTCATACTCCCGCAGTCGTCGTTGGCAGGCATCCAAAACTGCTTTCGGCGTCTTTGTCGTTTTCTTGGCAAACACCTCTACAATGACGATCGCGTCACGGTCCGTGCGGTAGATTGTTCGCCATGTTTTGCCCTCGTCCACCACCCGCAGTTCGTGACACCGCGAACCTATTCCAGGCATAGGTCTCGAATGTGGCAAGGACAGCGCCGTTCCTCGTTGCACTTCACGAAGCAGGTAGCCCGCTTCAATCCTTGCCGACTTAGAAAAAGGTGGCGTTTTGACCTCCCCGTGGAGCCAAACCAGAGGCTTGTCCTTGGGGCTCATTCAGTATTATTGTATGTCGAAACTGACATCGCGGCAAGCTAACTTCGGCTTGCAGCAGACGTGGCCTTTCGTTTTCGAGTCGCATAGTTGCAGGATGATGCGGCATCGCCTTCGATCAGTTCAGTGCTGCTACCAGAGGACTGGCCACGCCCCGCTGAAGCCGAGTGTTATCCGGATGTGAGCCCACGGTGAGGCGCGCTGTTCGTGGCGGTGAGTGGCACAAGGCTATACTGAACGAGGGAGTTTGGGTATGACGAAACGAATGGAGATACCGCCACCGGGGTTCGACAACCTCTCGGTCGACGAGCAGGGTGAATACGTGCAGGATTTGTGGGATTGGATCTCCGCGCGACCGGAGGACATCCCGGTGGCCGATTGGCAGAAGGAACTGATTGAGGAGCGTCTGAGTGAGCATGAGGCCCATCCGGAGGCCGCCATTCCGTGGACAGAGGTGCGCTCGCGACTTTTGGAAAAGTACTCCATCAAAAAATAATGACTCGGCGCCTGGTCCTCCAGATTCAGGCAGAAGCCGATGTTGACGGCACTGTGTCATGGTATGAATCCGAGCGTGCCGGATTGGGCGTTGAGTTCCTACAGGATTTGAACGTCATCCCGGAAAGAGTAGAAGAGAACCCGTTTCAGTTTCCGATCCTGCACGTTCGAAAGGACGAACGGCATGAGTACTCGATGCGGCAAATGCGGGCGAGCTCGCGCGGCCGGTGCGGGCAAGTGTCCGTGCGGGTACGTGTTCGAGAGCGGTGGCACCCGGGCGGCAAATCGGACGCTGCCGACTCTCATGAAGGTCCACATGTGGCTCTGTCCGGTTAGCCTGCTCGTTCAACTAGTCATGGAACGCGATAGAAGCCCAGTGGTGTTGTACGCCTTCTTGGCGGTCTGGCTGGTGGGACTCATCGTGCTTTACACGTTAGTGCTGAGGCGGCAACGGTGGGCGCGGCTCGTGCTGGTCTTCTGGACAATTCCTTGGGGCGTCATTCTCCTTGCAGACCCGGTTACCAAATACCTGGAGGGATGGGAGACAACGTAAGCGCGGCCGTCAAGGCGGTTGTGGAGAAAGGGAAGAAAGTATTCGCCCGCATCCGCGACCCCTGGCGCACGACTGGCACGAAGATCCGGCCAAGAACCGGCTCATCGAGCGGGAAGGTCCGGGGGCAAGAGGCGGCGCGCCCTTTTCGCCGGGGCGAGACTCTGAGATCATAGATCATGTCGCGGATCGCGTCTTATTCCGTCGAGGACGTCTCCGCTCTTCGGGAGCGGGTCGAGACCGCGCTTAAAGAGTGCGGGACCTTTCAACAGGCCTCCCAGAAGTTCATCGACATCCTTTATGAGGAGCTCATCGCCTCGGCGGTTCTCTTCCGTGTTTTTGCCACCGTCGATTTCGAGCGGCTCCCGCAGAAGGAAAGGGATTTCGTTCTCGATCTCGCTCGCACCCGGGAGTTCCTCAACGAGGTCCAAGGGAAAACCCAGGTGGTGACGCTTCTCGGGAGCCGAGGCAAACGCCCTCAGTGGAACCACCGCCTTCGATCGGAGCGCCACCTCGCGATCCCTCTCACCAGCGCGAGCTTCATCAAGACCATCCCCATGGTCTCGCGCCTCATGGGGGACATGGGAACCGGGCTCGAGTGGATTCAGAAGCAGGAGAGGAACATGATTTTGACTTCGATGGGGCGGATGGCGCGAGTCCTCTACGTCGAGGACGCTCTCGAAACCCGCACCGGAGACGGCTTCGACGTCATTCCCGACCGGAGCTTCGTCACCGAGAACCGCGTTCGGACGGTCCTCGGTCTCGGGGGCGCCTATCTGAACGGCACGATCGTCGCCGTGGTGCTCTTCACCAGCGAGCGTGTCCCCCATGACCGGGTGGAGAAGCTTATGCCCGTCATTCACGGCTTCAAGATAGCGACGATGAAGGCGGTGATGAAGGGGAGGATCTTCTAGTCGCCGGGGTCGTCGATCGGAAGCTGCACGTGGAAGGATGTGCCCGAGCCGGGCGCGCTCTCGATGGACATCGTTCCCCGATGGCGGCGGACCACTTCCCTCGTGATCGAGAGCCCCACCCCGGCGCCGGTAGGCTTGTTCGAGAAAAACGGCTCGAAGATCCGGCCGAGAACCGCCTCATCCATCCCGTGGCCGTTGTCCCGAACCGTGAGCCGGAGCTCGCTTCGGCCCTCGACCTCGCGGACGGCGACCCACACCTTGCCTCCTGCGGGGGGGAGCGCTTCGACGGCGTTCTTTGCGAGGTTGATCACCATTTGCTGGAGACCCACGGCGTCCCCCAGGATTCCGCGGGTTGTGAGCGGCGTTTCCAGCTCGACGTCGTGATGCGGGTACTCCACTCGGAGCCAGGTGACGACCTCCTGCACCAGATTGGCGAGCACGACCCGCCGCGAGTCGGCTTCGTGGGGCCGCATCCGTTGGAAAATGCGCTCCGAGAGCGCGCGGGCGCGCTCGGCCGCGATCAGAATCTGGGCGAGGTAGCGCTGCACCGGGCTCGTGCTCGCGATCCGATTCTGGGCGAGGGCCGCGTACGCGAGGATCGGGCTCAGGAGATTGTTCAGATCGTGGAGGAAACCGAGCGAGGTGGCGATGAGCGTCTCACGATCCTCGACTGACTCTACCAGGGGAGTGGCGACGAGGGTGAAGGCGAATCGCCTTCCCTCTTCCGGAGGATGGCTCACGAGATGCTGCATCACGGGAAGCGGGCTTCCGTTCCGAGGCAGAAGCTCCCCCCGTCCCTGCCAGCGGCCGGTGCGCGCCGCCTCGGGGAGCGCTTCTCGGAGGAGACGTTCGGCCGCGGGCTCGGAAAGCATGTCGGAAAGGATGGCGGTTTCGAGCTCCGAATCTCCGATTCGGAGCCAGAGCCGGCCGGTGGCGTTGAGGTAGAGGAGGCGCCCGTCTCGGTCGAAGCTGGCCACGATCTCGGGTAGGGAGTCGAGGACCAGGGCGAGCTCTTCGATGCTGAGGGGGCCCGGCGGACCGTCTCCCGATTGTTTTCGAGAACTCATAGTCAAACGGCGCAGCAAGGGAATGCGAAGAGCGAGCTCGATCTTGATGTTGCTCATGGTGCCAATGCTCGATGAGCTCGCTCTTCGCGAAGCCAGCGCTTTTTGCCCGCCCTTCCTCGTTGTCTTGACCTCGGTTGTGGCGAGCGCGCGGGGCCGGGCGTAGAATCACCCGGCTCTGATTTCCAGGGAAGTAACTTACCGTTTCGTAACCGTGACGTGCGCGGTCAAGGTGAATCGCCGCTGAGACTTGCGCGGGGGCTGCTCGCATGAGCTTGGAAAGCGTTTCGGATGGCGGGCGCGTCCGAAACGAGCTCGAGAAGGTCCTCGGAAGCGAGACGTTCGCCCAGTCCGAGAGCCTGAAGCGGTTCCTCCGCTTCGTGGTGGAGGCGAAGCTCGAGGGGCGCGAGGGCGAGCTGAAGGAGCAGGTCCTCGGCACCGACGTCTTCGAGCGAGGTGACGCGTACGACCCGCGCATCGACCCCATCGTTCGCGTGCAGGCGACGCGCCTCCGCAGCAAGCTTCGCGACTATTACCTTGCCGAAGGAGCCCGGTCGCAGCTCGTTATCGGGCTTCCGAAGGGAAGCTACGTTCCCTCGTTCTCGAAGTCTCCCACCGCCGACAAGATGACTCCGCGCTTTCGGCGGAAGCCGCTCCTGGTCACAGCGATCGC
>CAZKNR010000350.1:0-3209 GCA_964553925.1 uncultured Acidobacteriota bacterium | reverse complement strand
GTTTTTGCGGGTACGCGCGTCCCGGTCAAGAATCTGCTGGACTACCTCGCCGCTGGCGACAGCCTGGAACGGTTCCTCGACCACTTTCCATCCGTCACGCGAGAACAAGCCGTGGCGGCGCTGGAAATCGCCAAGGACCTGCTGACTTCTCGTGCGACTCCTGCTCGACGCGCGTCGAACACCTATTCTCTGGTAAGCAAATAACTCGAGATCAGTGTAACTGAATAAGTAGAAATTGGCATCCGGATCCAGCGCGGAACCGGACATCCCGCGTCCGTGTGGGGTGATAGTTGTCGAGGCCAAGACGCTCGGAGCTCCGACGCCGGGAATCTCTCCCGGGTATCGATTCCACCGCTCCTATCAGCTAGGCCACATCGCTCGCCAATGTGCTTCGGAGGAAGCTCTTGATCTCCTCCGGAACCGAGGTGAACCGCAGCACGTAGCGGGAATCTTCGCAGGCGGTTACCTTGGCGTACAGATCGCCGGGGATGATGACCCCGTTCAATCCGGTGAACCGCAGGCGGAGGTTTTTGAGCCTCTCCACGGGCTTCGCGGCGGAGATGACCGCCCCGTCCATGGAGAGCGCGACGAGCTTGCCTTCGATCGAGTCCCCCCCCAGGTGCTTTCCCTCAATCACCTCGACCGTAATCGGGATATCGCGGACCAGGGATCGAAGCTCCTCGCTCCGC
Source organism: uncultured Acidobacteriota bacterium (assembly GCA_964553925.1). Taxonomy (GTDB): domain Bacteria; phylum Acidobacteriota; class Vicinamibacteria; order Marinacidobacterales; family SMYC01; genus DAISKN01. The sequence goes on along the minus strand of CAZKNR010000350.1, from coordinate 2,520 downwards.
GCGGGGAGGACGAGGTTGTGCCTGCCACCGATTCCCAGAACCTCGTACACCTTGACCGGCTCGCGAAAACCCTTGGCCCCGAGCGTGAGCTCTTCGCCCAGCTTCAGCTCCGCTCCCACCGCATCGGCGGTCGCCTTCGAGATCAGGATCTGTCCGCCCACGGTGTAGGACTCGATGCGACCGGTGAGGTTCACGTGGCTTCCCACGACGCCGTACTTCGCTCGCTTCTGGGAACCGATGTTGCCCACGATGCACTCGCCGGTGTTGAGCGCGATACCCATCTCGAGCTCGGGAAAACCGTTTTTGCGATTCTCCTCGTTCACCTCGCGCATCGCGAGCTGCATCTGGAGGGCGCAAACCACGGCGCGCTCGGCGTCGTCCTCGCGGCGGATGGGAGCGCCGAACAGGGCGAGGATCGCGTCCCCGATGAACTCGTCGATGGTCCCGTTGCAGCCGGTGACGATCTCCGCCATCCTCCCCAGATAGTTGTTGAGCACCGCAACCACTTGCTCGGGGTCGAGCTTCTCCGAGAGCGCGGTGAACCCGCGAAGGTCGGACATCATGATGGTGACGTTGCGCTTCTCTCCGCCGAGCCTCAACCCCTCGGGACTCGACAGCAGGCTCTCCACGACCTCCTTGCTCAGGTACCGCCCGAAGGTCTTCCGGATGAACTGATTGTGCCGCTCGAGCTCCGCCGTGAGCCTTCGGGCCTCCTCCATCGCCCGCTTTCTCGAGAGCTGGGTCTCGATGCGGGCGAGTGCCACGGGGAAGTCGATGGGCTTCACGATGTAGTCGTTCGCGCCGAGCTTGAAGGCACTCACGACGTCCTCGCCCTGGTCCTTGGCGGTCGCCATGATGATGGGGAGCTCGAGCGGAGAATGCGTCTTGCGAACTTCCTTGAGGACGTCGTAGCCGCTGACGTCGGGCATCATGATGTCGAGGAGAATGAGGTCGTAGGTGTTGGTCCGGATCTTATCGATCGCTTCCTGTCCGCCTTCGGCGGTCTCCACCTGATACGCTTTCCGCTCGAGCCTGCGCGAGAGCATCGAACGGTTCAGCTCCACGTCGTCGACGACGAGGATTCGCGTGTTGCCCTCGGAGGCTCCGGCCTCCGCGCCCCCGGCGGGAGCGACGTACTCTCCGCTCTTGACTTCAGGGGCCTCGCCTTTCGCACCGGTCGGCGCCGACGCCGCCGGGACTTGGAGTCTGTCGAGGGGGAGAGAATCGATCTTCGCGAGAAGGTTTCGGGCGGCGATTCCGATCTTCTCGAGGTCAGCGACTTGGTGTTGACGTCCCTCGGAGACCGCCCCCCTGCCCAGCACCTCGCTGTAGCCGATGATCTGGTTGATTGGCGCACGCAGATCGTCGCGCAAGCTCGTTGCGGGTGAGGGGGGAGTCGGCGTCTCCTCTTCCGGATGTTCTTCGACGGCTCGTTCGGTAGTCACTTGATCCAGAGCGCACTTCGCCAGATAGGAAGAGCGCCCCGTTGCCTCGGTTCTGTTGTTGGAAGCTTAGTTAATTTATAGCAAAAAACCGAGGTTTCGTCATCGAGGGCGGTGCACGATGCGAAATCCGACGTAGTTCACGACGAAGTTGGGGGAGAGCCAGAAACGGTTGGCGGCGCGAGTCGTGACCGCGGGGAGATTGTAGGCCCCGCCCCGGACCACCCTCATGTCCTTTCCGCCGTCGAGATCCGACCCGAGCTCGGTCGACGTCCAGTCGCGGGTGTTCCCCGCGAGACCGCGGACTCCGTAAACCGATTCATCGGAGGGGAAAGAGTCGATGGGCTGAGCCGATACCTCTCCCCGAAGAGCGCCGCTGACGTTGCAGAGACTGGGATCGAAGCGATTGCCCCAGGGGTACCAGCGGCCGTCGGCGCCGCGGGCCGCTTTCTCCCACTCGAGCTCGGTGGGAAGCGCGTACTCCCGCCCGTCGAGCGTCGATCGAAACGCGCAGTAGGCAACGGCGTCGTGCCAGGAGATGGAGACCACGGGGAACTCCGAGCGGAAGCGATGGCGCTCCGTGCCTTGAGGGAGCGCGAGGCGTCCGTGCTTTCCCTGGTGGTCCTGGTGGAAGTAGAAACCTCCGTCGGGGCTGCGGCGAGGCGAGCGGCGAAGCGCCTCCTCCGGATCGGTTCGCGCCAGCTCCTCGAGAAAGTCGAGATACTCCCGCACCGTCACCGGGGCTTTAGCGATGAAGAAATCTTCGAGCTCGACCTCGGCGCCCGGAAGCGACCATCCGCGAACCTCTTCATCACCTCCGGCCTCGAAGCTCCCCGACGGCACGTGAACGAACCCCTCTCCGATCTGCTTTTCGGAGAAGAGGCGCACCGTGCCACGCCATTGCCGGGTCCGCGAGATCAAGACCGGATATCGGGTATCGCGATGGCCGTCCTTCTTCAGGACCGCGAGGTAGCTGCCCATGGGTAGCGCCATGGGGCCCACGGGCGCCGTCCCGAGATTCCGGGCGTCCGTAGTTGAGAGGACCAGTCGCTTCTCCTCGAAACGGTAGAGAGTCACG
>CAZKNR010000349.1:0-8560 GCA_964553925.1 uncultured Acidobacteriota bacterium | reverse complement strand
CGTCGTCGCGTTCTCCGGGGGCGAGCCGCTCCTCCGGCCCGACGTCTTCGCCGTGGCGGATCTCTTCCTCGCACGGTCCGTGAAGCTCGAGCTTCTGACGAGCGGAGTCCTCCTCGCGCGGCATGCCCGAGACGTCGCCTCCCGCTTCGCCCGGGTGACGCTCTCCCTCGACGCGACGACGAGCGACCTCTATAAGAAGATACGCGGGGTCGATGCGCTCGACGCCGTCGAATCGGGTATCGCGCGGCTCCGCGAGGCCGCGCCCTCGATTCCCGTCACCGCGCGCGCGACGCTTCACAAAGCGAACTTCCGCGAGCTTCCGCGTCTCGTTCGGAGGGCCCGCGAGCTCGGGCTTTCCGGAATCTCCTTTCTCGCCGCGGACGTCTCCTCGACGGCGTTCGGGCGAAGCGAGCCGCCTTCGGGCGGGGCCCTCCTCCTCGATGCCGGCGAGATCGGCGAGTTTCGATCGCTCGTCGAAGCGGTGATCGCGAGCGAGCGCGAGGCCTTCCGCTCGGGGTTCATCTCCGAAAGCCCGGACAAGCTCCGAAGGCTTCCCGAGTACTACGCCGCTCTCCGGGGCGAGGGACCGTTTCCGAAGGTCTCGTGCAACGCGCCCTGGGTCTCCGCCGTGGTCGAGGCCAACGGCGCCGTCCGTCCCTGCTTCTTTCACCCGCCGGTCGGAAACGTGCGGGAGGCGACGCTCGATCGGATCCTGCGCGAGGACCTCCCGGCCTTCCGCCGAAAGCTTTCGGTCGCGACCGACCCACTCTGCGAGCGGTGCGTCTGCTCGATTCGCTTTCGCCCCGGAAGTGCGTCGTGACCCTGGGTGTCGAGGCCCTCGTCGAGACCCGGCGCGCGTTCGACGGCGTCGCCGAGACCTATCACGACGAGAATCAGCGAAACCCGGTGATCCGCGAAATGAGGCGCCGGACGGTCGAAGCCGTCACCTCCCGCCTCGCTCCGGGGTCCCGGCTCCTCGATCTCGGCTGCGGCCCGGGACCGGATGCCGAGCATCTCGGACGGCTGGGTTACAACGTCCTCGCGATCGACTGGTCTCCCGAGATGGCCGAAGAAGCCGCCCGAAGGATCCGGGCCTCCGGGCTCGAAGGCCGCGTCGAGGTGCGAACCCTCGGCATCCACGAGCTCGACCAGCTGGAGTCGGGTGTCTTCGACGGCGTCTACTCGGATCTCGGGCCCCTCAACTGCGTCCCCGATCTCGGCGCGGCCGCCGCCTGGATCGCGGAGAGATTGAAGCCGGGAGGCCTGTTCGTCGCCTCGATCATCGGACGCGTCTCTCCGTGGGAGATCGCTCTCTACGGGCTCCGGCGGGACTGGAATCGCCTGCGAGTGCGTTTCTCCCGCGACTTCGTCCCCGTGCCCTTCTACGGGCGCACCGTCTGGACGAGGTACTACAACCCGGCCGAGGCCGAGCAGCCGTTCAAAGCCGCGGGCCTAGAGCGCATCGCACTTCGCTCCCTCGGGCTTCTCGTCCCGCCGCCGTACCTCGAGGGCTTCGCGGCGCGGCATCCGAGATTCGTGCGGGCTCTCGAGAATCTCGAGGATCGGATCGCCTCCTGTCCCGGCGTGCGGCAATGGGGGGACCACTTCCTCATCGTCATGAGAAAACCATGATCGTTCTCTACAACCCCCTCTCGACGGCGGCGGGAAAGCACCCGCTTCCTTTGTCGCTGATGTCCCTCGCGGCCGTTCTCGAGGGCCGGGAGAGCTTCCGCATCGTCGACGGAAACCTCGAGAGAGATCCGGGGGCCGCGATCCTCGAGATCCTGAAGGACGCGCCTCGAAACGAACTGAGCGTTCTCGCCGCGACGGTGATGCCGGGGCCGCAGCTCACCCAGGCGGTAATGGTCTCGAAGCGGGTCAAGGCGTCGCTCCCGCACGTTCCGATCGTCTGGGGCGGCTACTTCCCCACCCAGCACGCCGGCACGATCTTGAAGTCCGGGTGCGTCGACTTCGTCGTTCGCTCCCAGGGAGAGATGGCGCTCCTCGATCTCCTGGGCGTCCTGCGATCGGGCGGGTCGTTCGCCGATGTCTTGAACCTCTCGTGGAAGGACGAGCGCGGCATCCACGAGAACCCGATTCGCCCGCCCACTCCGCTCGACGAGCTTCCCGACCTCCCGTACCACCTCGTCTCCATGGACGACTATCTCCACCCCGACTACCTGGGCTCGCGCACCGCCGCCCACAGCTCATCGTTCGGGTGTCCTTTCGCCTGCAACTTCTGCGCGGTGGTCGCGATGTCGAACCGGCGGTGGCTCGCGCAGCCGGCGGAGCGGATGGAGCGCGTCCTGAGGCATCTCGTTTTGAGCTACGGCGTCGACGCCGTGCAGATGCACGACATGGACTTCTTCGTCTCCGAGCCCCGCGCCGCCGAGCTCGCGGAGCGGATCGAGGACCTCGGGATCCACTGGTGGGGTCTCGGCCGAATCGACACGCTGATGCGCTACTCGGACGAGACGTTCCGGAAGATGGCGCGCTCGGGCCTGAAGATGGTTTTCTCCGGCGCCGAGTCGGGATCCGACGAGACCCTTGCCCGGATGAACAAGGGGGGGACCGCGTCCACGGAGCTCGCGCTCGAGCTCGCCCGCCGGTTGCGCGAGCACGGGATCGTGCCCGAGTACTCGTTCGTCCTCGGCTCCCCACCGGATCCCGAGGAGGATACAGAGCGCACGTTCGAGTTCATCCGGCGGGTGAAGCGGGTCAATCCCGCGACCGAGGTCATCCTCTACGTGTACACGCCGGTCGCCCTCGACGGTGCGCTTTACGACGAAGCGCGGAGGCAGGGGTTCGCGTTTCCGGAGACGCTCGACGAGTGGGCCTCCGGGGAATGGCGGCAGCTCTCGCTGCGCCGAGGGGAGCGAATTCCGTGGCTCCAGCCGAAGGTCCGCCGTCGGGTCCGCGACTTCGAGCGCGTGCTCAACGCCTTCTATCCCACGACGACGGACCGGCGTCTCACGGGCGCGCGGCGGGCGCTCCTCCGGGCGGTGAGCTCCTGGCGATACGCGCTTCAGCTCTACGGAGGGTCCTACGAGCTCCGCGCGCTCCAACGCTTCATGAAGTACCAGCGGCCGGAGACGACGGGGTTCTGAGGGTGACGCTTCTCGAGCCGGACCAAGGGTACGCACTCTGGGCCGAGACCTACCCGCCCCGCGCTCACAACGAGCTCATGCGGGTCGAACAGTCGGCGATGATGCGCCTCTGGAAAGGACTTCCGGTCGAAAGGGCGCTCGACGCCGGCACCGGCACCGGGAGGAACCTCGGTCTCCTCGCGGACCAGGGAGTGCCGACCCGCCTCGGCCTCGATCGCTCTACCGCCATGTTGAAGCGCGCGGACCCGTGGGCGCGCTTGATCTGCGGCGACGCGGCGGCGCTCCCCTTCGCCGATGGGGCATTCGACCTGGTACTCGCGTCGCTCATGGCGGGAGACCTTCCTGAGCTCTTGCGCTTCACCCGGGAGGCGTCCCGCGTTCTCCGGAGGGGAGGGTCTCTCGTGTACTCGGACTTCCATCCCACCTGGGCCGACCGGAACTGGCAGCGCACGTTCGATTCGAGAGACGGGAGGAAATGGCGCCTTCCCCTCCATCCCCACACGCTCGACGATCATCGGGCCGCCCTCGACGCCGCCGCCCTCGAGCCCGTCGCCATCGAAGAGCCTCTCCTCAGGGACGTTCCGGCCCTGGTCGTTCTTCGCGCCGTGAAGTTGTATTGACAACGTCTATACAACAACGGTATCGTGAGATGTAGGGACCACGAGGGGGGACTCATGGCGAGCACGGTAGTGATCAACCTCCGGGCTGACAAGGCGAAACGCGCCCTTATCGATCGGGCAGCGGAGGCAGTCGGAAAGAACCGCTCGGAATTCATGCTCGAGGCGGCGTGCCGAGAGGCTACGGGCGTACTTTTGGACCGCACCTTTTTCCATCTCGATGAGAAGACGCACAAGCGATTCTTGGCCGCCTTGGACAAACCGCCAATGGAGAATCAGCGACTGCGCCGGCTGCTCAAGTCGCGGGCTCCTTGGAGCCGATGACCGAGAACGACAAAAAAGGAATCGGCTCACCCGAGCACCTCGACGCCGGACACGACGTGTCCGCTTTCCGCTCCGGCGTCGGGACGCTCGACGATTGGTTGAAGCGCCGAGCCTTGACCAATGAACGAAGCGGGGCGTCGCGCACGTACGTCGTTTGCGCCGCAAACAAGAAGGTCGTGGGCTACTACGCCCTCGCAAACGGCGCGGTGGCGGTGGAGGCGGCGACGGGCCGAACCCGAAGGAACATGCCAGACCCCGTTCCGGTTATGGTGCTCGGGCGCCTGGCCGTCGACGAGGCATATCAGGGGCGCGGGATCGGTCATGGACTGCTGCGGGACGCCATCCTGCGGACCCTCCAGGCGGCCGAAATCGGCGGCATCCGCGCAATGCTGGTTCATGCGATTTCGGAGGATGCGAAACGCTTTTACGAAGGCTCGGGCTTCATCGTATCTCCGCTCGATCCCATGATCCTGATGATCACGATGGCGGATGCCGTGAAGGCGCTCTAGTTTCGTGTGGCGGCACGCGGTAGCGCTGGTCAACGCCCGGGTCGTGGCCGAGGGATGCACCCTGTCCTCGATCCGGTTCTCGAGCCGGATCCTCGGAATCGACTCGCCTCCGGAGCGCTCTGACGTCGTCGTCGACGTCGAAGGCGCCTTCGTTCTTCCGGGCCTGGTGAACGCTCACGATCACCTCGAGCTGAATCACTTCGGCCGCGTGAAGTTCCGCGACTCGTACGAGAACGCGTCTGTCTGGATCGACGACATGCGGCCGAAGCTTCGAGACGATCCGGCGATCCGGGAAGGCCGGTCCCACCCCCTTCGGGATCGCCTACTCGCCGGAGCGCTGAAGAACCTCCTCGCGGGCGTAACCACCGTCTCTCACCACAATCCGTTCTACCGCGAGCTCGGGCGCGGATTCCCCCTGCGCGTGGTGCGGCGGTACGGTTGGGCGCACTCGTTCTTCCTCGAGGGCGGGCGGGTTGGCGCCGCGGGAGAACGAGGCCCCGACATCGGAAGGGCGTACCGAAAGACGCCGCGCGACGCGCCGTTTCTCATCCACCTCGCCGAGGGTGTCGACGCGAGAGCTCGGGAGGAGCTCTCGCGCCTACGCGAGCTCGGCTGCCTTCGCGAGAACACCGTCCTCGTTCACGGCGTCGGGCTCACTCTCGAGGATTGGACCGCGGTGCGCCGCGCCGGCGCCGGCCTCGTCTGGTGTCCCTCGTCGAATTTGTTCCTCCTCGGAAGAACGGCGAGCGTCGAGCCCTTCCTCGAGTCCGATCCCGGCTCGCGCTCGTCGATCGCCCTAGGAACCGATTCCCGCCTCAGCGGCGCGCGGGATCTCCTCGAAGAGCTTCGAGAAGCCCGGGCGGCGGCGAAGGTCGACCCCGCGGAGCTTCTGCGCATGGTGACCGAGAACGCGGCCCGCTTGCTGAGGGTTCCCTCGGCCGGACGCCTTTCGCCCGGCCTTCCCGCGGATCTGATCGTCATCCCGCCTCTCGCCGAGGATCCGGCGAGCGCTCTCCTGGCGCTCGACCGAAGTCAGATTCAGTTGGTCACAGTGGAAGGCCGGCCGCTCATGGGAGCCCCCGAGCTCGCCTCGGTGTTCGCGGCCCGGCGAGTGGCGACGGAGAGAGCGACGCTCGACGGCCAGGCACGGATCCTCGACGGCGCCCTCGCCCGGCGCATCCGGGCATCGTCCCTCGCGGAGCCTGGCCTGGAGCTATAGAAATTCATCGAGTCGCAACTTCAGACCGCACCAGGTCCAGAACGAAACCGGCGAGGAGTCTGTGTGCCAGAGGAGTCGGATGGCCATCACCCTCGAAAGCGTAGTTCTCGGTGTTGAATGAGGGAAGGACCCGGCTGGCAAGATAGGGCTCGATCCCTACGCCTGCGAGCGCTTCGACAATTGGCCCGCTCGAAGGTCGGTCGTCCCAGAACAAAACATGGAAGCGGCCGTTCGGATACATACGCTCGAAGCGTGCCTTCGAAGCACGGACGATGGCAACGAAGAGCCCGATATCGCTCGTTCTCAATGGAGCGTCGTGCAAGCGTGTGTAGGTTTTGGACTTGCGTAGCTGATTCAAGAAGATTTGCGTGACCCGGTGTCGATCGTCGAATCGGCCCACGTACCGTGCCTCCCCGTTGTCGTCGGTGATGTAGCGCGGGCCATGTGGATCCCATTGGGTATGCCCCGCCGCCCGCCGAAGATGATCGGCAATTCCCCAGTAGAATGCGTGACGAACGGTGTCGCATCGGGTCAATTCCGCCGCGTAGCCGAGATCGAGCGCCGCAAGCATCTGATGGGGGCCGTAACCCCCGACTCCAAAATTGTAGGTGCGAAAGAGGCCGTGGGTCGCTTTGGCAACGAGGAAAGGTATAGTTTCATCGTCGTCGACGCCGACGCCAAACATAAAAGAGCAACCAAAGAAAAAGATGCACTCGCGCGACGCGGTGCTTCCTGCATAGAATGAGGTTCGCAGTCCGACCTCGTCAATCGTGTAAGTCACATCAAACAGAGAGGCATCCCGGTAGTAGGCGCGGGCAGATACGCTCTTGTTCGGCTGCATGACGTAGCCTAACCTCGCATGGGGGACGCTCGGCGGATGCTGGTGTCCTTCGTATCGGAGCTCGCTCGCAGCACGCTCCCAATAAAGCTCCAGACCGGTGATTGCCAAGGTCACGATGCCGAGATTCCAAAGAAGCGGCCCCAAAACCGGCCGCCGGCGCGTTTTTAAAGCAGACGCCAGCAAGATGACGCACCAAATCACGCCAACACCGATCCAGGGCGAGTTGGCGTACTTCAAGATCGCTGCGCAAGAAGCCGTGCCGCCAGCGAGCATGGCACCTATGGCGAGATACGCACATGCTCGTTGGGGCGGGCGTTGTCGCGGGCTATGTTCAAAAATGGTCATTATCGGATTACTCAATTGCGCAGACCTACGCGAAAATATCCCACGGGTCTGGCGGTCGAGGTGGTTGTCGCGCATCACCCACTCCCCAGAAGCTCGCGAATTGCTCCGGGCCCTCCTTGCACAGCCGGCCGGCCCGGACTGTGTTGCGCCCACGCATGCCACCATCGGCAGAAGTCTCTTCGCCACCAGCGCGCACAAACACTCTCTCGATGAGGAATCCACCTGAGCAAGGTCGAGGGAGTTGTCCGCAAATGATGATGACGCACCCAATTCGTTTGCAGCATCTCCTCCTCGACGTCGAAGTCGTCAAATGGGGGTCGAGCATTAGGCGTTCCACCGGCTGCGCGCGCAGACGATGGTGTCCTCACCGTCCATGAAGAAACCCGAGCACCACTTCGTGAGTGGCCAAAAGCGGAAAATCATCGGAGCGTTCTGCGGCTGCGACGCGGGGGTTTGATCCTTCACAGCGCCCGCGGTCCCGGCTGGATCGTGTCTGGCCGTCATCTCTTCGCCCAACGCCAAGAGGAGATCAGGCGACCGAGAAGCTCATCCGGCGTCGTCCCTTCCTTCGCGGCCAGGGCGGCGAGCTTGCGATGGCCGACGGTCGAGAGTTTCTCTTGAGGGCGATCTTTCATGGCCGATGCCGAACGCAAGACCTTGCCGTCGAGGCAGAACCTGTCGGGGTGCTCCCGCACGACTTGGCGCTTGGCGCTGTTCCAAGCGGCGTTCACGTCACGGGTTTTGGAGAACTGCCCAAGCATGCCGAGGTGCTGCACGACGACCTCCTTCGAGGGCGTCACCCCGGGCGGCAACTGCGAGAGCACCTCGACCATCGCCTTGGTGAGATTGCCGGCCGAGAGGCCGAGGTTGAGGCCGGAGCGACGGAGCTCCGCGAAGTACCCTTTCATCGTTCACGCCCCTCGTCCTAAAAGGCTGATGCCGTCACTTCCGTTACTCAGCGATCAGTTGCGACTTTCGCTTTTCGAGCGCCGCGACCTGGGTCTTCAGCCGCCTGAGCTCCCGGTTGACGCGCGCGAGCTCCGTCTTCGTCTTCTGGTCCTTCAGGTAGTCAACCCCGTGCTTCTTCCTGACCAGCTCTTCGACCTCGCGTCGCAGAAGCCGCAGCCAGGGGTTTCCGAACATCGAGCCCTCGCGGTATTGGAGCTTCCGAGCCCGGATCGCCTGGACGATCTCCTCCTCTGTCAGCCCGAACTCCTTCCACGCCGTCTTGTCGCTGAGCGTCGCGCCCTTGCGCTGCCACTCGGACTCCAGATCGTTCATCGGTGATTTCCTCGTCTACTCTATGCGTTTACCGAGTCAAGCCGGAAGCGTCAGCTGCTCCCAGGTCCTTTGCCTTGGAGACGTTGTCTGCGAAAGGAGTCATCTCATCCAGAGCAGTGAGCTGTTCAGACATCACCGACGCTTGGTTCTGGGTGAAGACGGAAGCGGCGTGTGGTGGATGCCGGATTTTCGGCCGGCGCGCCGTTCGGGGGCCATCAAGTGGCGGAACCGTTCGGCGTCCTCGTCGGCATCGGCACCATCGGGGTCGTCCGCGGCGCAGCGGCCGACGTAGGTTTCGACCGCGAGGTCCAGCACGC
>CAZKNR010000348.1:0-2364 GCA_964553925.1 uncultured Acidobacteriota bacterium | reverse complement strand
ATGGGAACGGACGCCGGTCCGCCAAAGTTGAAGAGGAGGAAGGCACCGTCCTTTTCGACGAGCCGCTTGGCGTTACTCAACGGATCGCCCACGGGGTCGCTTCCGCGCGGATAGCTCCTCTCGACGAGCTTTCGCCCATGGACTCCGCCTCGGTCGTTCACCTGTCGAAGCACGAGTCTCATGCCCAGGTTCTCTTCGTCGACCGCGAAGGAGCTCGCCGGACCTTCCATGCCGATGAGGATGGAATCCGGTGTGACACCCTGGAGGGCGAGACCGAGGAGAAGCGCCGGGAGAGCAGCCGTGGCTTTTACCTCCCGCGCTCGTTCCGGAAATACGTCTCGATGGCTCCCTGGGTGGCTTTGAGGTAGCGCTCGGTCGAGCCTCGAGCGCCGTCCTCGGCGACCTTTCGCGCCATCTTCCCGAAGACCCCTCCGGGTAAATCCGTTCGGTAGCGATTGAGAGCCACGAAATAAAACCCTTCGTCCGGGTGCTCGCGATCTTTCACCAACGTCATGAGCTCGAGACCGGTGTGAAAGTAGTGGCTGAAGTAGAGCTGCTTCGAGGCGATGACCACGGTCTCGTTCACCCCCTCGGCGAGGGGATAGAGGGTCACGTGATTGAGGCGAAACGTCGGCTTGCCTCCGAAATCCACCATCGACCAGTACAGGAAATCGCTCGCGCCGGGAAGGCTCGCCCGAGGGTAGTCCATGAGGTAGCGGTGGAGCTCGGGCCGATAGGACATCACGTAGGGCGAGCTCTCGAGAAGCCCGCGGAACTCGTCGGCGATGGCGGTGGGCTTTTTCCCGTCTCGATACACTCCGAGCTTGTCATTCCCTCCCTCGAGGTAACCCACCGAGTATTCGAGCGCGCGGGAACGGATGAACTCGAGCACTTTCTGGCTCGCACCCGGATCGCTCCAATCGATCTGACTCCGAAGATACTCGAGCGCCGGCTCGCCCAGCTTCAGCTCGCAGTCTCCGATCTTGCAGTCGCGAAGGGCTTTTCTATCCTCCTCGGGAATCTCGAGAGCAGCGAAGTCCTCGAGCTTCGGAGGAACGCTTAGCTTCTTCGTGACTCCCCATCCGGTCTCGAAGCGCTCGATGTCCCGATACATTCGGAGGAAGAACTCGGTGGTCGCGCGAATCCGGGCCGTCCCCAGGACCGCGAGCTCGTTCTTGACGCTCGTCGGGAGCACCTTCACGACGACGCCTCCGCCATCGAGGGAGGCAAGCTCCGCTGGGGTCAGCGTTCCGTGGATGGATAAGAATCGATGCGGCTCCTGCGCCAAGGAAGTCGCGGTGAGGCTGAGGACAAGCAGAACCGTCGACGGTCGAATCATTCCTTCGCTCGACCGTAGTACGTGCGAATCACGACTTCCTGCTTGGAGTCCTCGAGGCGGATCTTGACGGTGTAGAGGAGCTGGCCTCCTTCCATCGCGTAAAGCTCGTCGATCTCGCCCAGGTCTTTACCATCCGTACGCGTGTGAAGCTCGCTCCCCTCCCACTTCGTCACCGTCTCGAGCTTCTCGCCCCACGGCGTCTCTCGGGTGTGCTTCTTGCCGTCGATGTAGTAGATGCGGACGTTGTCCGCTTCGTCGTAGAGACGAAAGTCCGCCGGGCTCTGGCGGATCTCGAGAACGCGGAGGGCGCGCACCAGCCCGACGAGCCTCTCCGCCGTCCGCCGGTCCTTCGGGCTCATGCGGTCCGGGTCGCCGAGCCCGCCCAGAATGACCGCCTCGCCGTCATCGCTCTTTTCCGCATCGAGGGTCCACTTCCCGCTGAAGTCGGGATTCCCCTGAGCGAAGGAGACGGAAGCCAGGACGAGACAGAACAACAGAAGTCGGGTCATCGAAACCTCCGAGTGTCCGGGTATTCTACCGCACGCACTCACCAGGCCATGACGTAGCTGTCCCCGGTTGGGCTCACGCCGCCCATGAGAACGCCGCTTCCGGGATGGATCAGGATTCCCTTCACCGAGCCGACACCTCGAACGTCGCGAACGTCGAGCTTGTGGCCCAGAAGCGCGAGTTCCTCGAGGACGTGCCGCGGAAGGGCCGAAGGAGCTCGAAGCGTTCCCTCGACCTCGTGCGGAAAGTACGACGCCCGGAAGCTGGTGCTGATGACCGCGGGGGCTTCGAGCGCCTGCTGCACGTTCATCCCGAACTCGACGACGTTGAGGAAAAACTGGAGCTGAGTCTGAGGCTGGGTGTCGGCGCCGGGCGTACCGAAGACGAGATAGGGCTTCTTGTCCTTCAGCGCGAGCGCGGGATTGATGGTGTGGCGCGTCCTCTTGCCCGGTGCGAGCACGTTCGGGTCCCCCTCGTCGAGGAAAAAATACGCCATCCGGTTGTTGAGAAAGTAGCCG
>CAZKNR010000347.1:0-29840 GCA_964553925.1 uncultured Acidobacteriota bacterium | reverse complement strand
TCGATCGTCTGGATGCCGTTCGCCCGCTCCATGGGAAACCGGATGTCGGCGAGGTAGAGAATCTTCATGAAGGATCGGCGGGCCCCCGGACTTCGTAGACCGCGTCGTTTCCAGAGCGGAAGACCATCGGCATCGACTCGCCGTAGCGCTCCATTCCCCTCTCGAGGTCGCGCCGCCGGGGCTCAGGAATCCTATTGTAGTGAACGACGATGTATCGCACCGGCGCTCGCTCCAGAAGAAAGCGAAGGCTCCTCACAGTGGGAAAATGCCGGAGGCGGCCCACCAGCTCCCAATAGTCGTTCGGCCACCACCCGCTGTAGCCGTTCAGAAGCGGCCGGAAGTGAGCGGTCGACTGGTACATGGCGAGCGACTCGTGAATGATTTCCTCGCCCTCGTGAATGGGAAGCACCAGCACCGCGCCCTCGGCCTTCTCCTTTGCGAGCCAGAGGTCAGCGGCGGAAATCGACGGAGCTTCCGGAAACGCGCTCTCGAGAGAGTAGGTTCGGTATTCGAAGAGGAGAAGCCCGAGGAGTCCAATTGCCAACGGCTTTTTCCATTTTTCAACCAGCGCCGCGGCCCCGAGCCCCGCGAGGACCGCGATCCCGAAGAGCGCGAGGACGGAGATCCTCGCCGGCACCCGAATGCTGTCGAAGCCGGGGAGGTGACGGTAGAAGAAACGGTACGGAAGCGGGAGGGCCGTGTCGCCCCATCGCAGCTCCGGTCCGAACGACAGAACCACGGCGGTCGCCGAAAGAACGATGCCGAAGAGCCAGAACGAGCGATCCCGGCCGCGACCGACAAAACCCCCGATGAGGGCGAGGGCGAGGGCGCCGAGTCCGGGAAATAGCGCCCTCTCCGAGCGGCTCTGGGACGGAAGCCACCTTGCGTATGGAGGCCGATTGAATCTGGAGGGGGTGAAGTAGTCCCGGGGCGAGGCGGAGTAGTAGACAACGTCCTCGTAGCGGCGATAGAACCCTCGCTCGCGGTTCCTTGCATAGGGAAGGAGAAAGGGAAGGCACAGCGCGGTGACGGAGGCGGCGCCCAGAGTAAGAAGGACGAGCTTCCGGCGGCTGAGAAGCTCCCGGCCGTACACCACGAGAGAAAGCCCGAAAAGAACCACGGCCAGAGCGAGGTAGACCATGTAGTAATTGCAAGAGAGCGCCTGGAGAAGCGAGAAGACCGCGATTCCCGTGAGCTGCCGCCATTTTCCTTCGCGCAGGAAACGGAGGGCGCACCAGAAGACGAAGGGGAGCCATTGCAGAGTCAGGAGCTGCAATTGGAGAAGGTGACCGAAGCGGTAGGGGGCGGCGAGGAAGATCGTCCCCGACACGAGCGCGGCCCACCGGCTTCCGGTGATCTCCCGAACGAGAAGGTACATTCCGATTCCCGAGAACACGAACGAAGAAAGAACCGCCGCGTTGTAGGCGAGCGGAAGGTTTCCGGTCGCGGCGAATACCGGCCAGACGAGGAGGGTGATCCCAAAGAGATGCTCGGAGTAGGCCAGGGTATCGGGGCGGGGAAAAAAGATGTTGGCGTCGAAGAGCGAAAGCGGATCCGCGGGCAGGATGTGAAAGCTCCAGCCGAGCGCCCAGGCGTTGAGAAGGGAGTCGGGCGACCCGCTCAGCGCTGTCGCCATTCGTGGAAAAAGCGGCCACGTGAGCCAGAGGCTCACGAGAAGGAAGTAGCCCCAGGCAGCGGCGTCGAGGCGCCTCGGTCTCATGAGCGGCTCAGCGTAACGTCATCGCCTCTCCGCTGCAAAGCGGGCGCCTATCGGGTAGACTCCCGGACCCATGAGATGCCGTCGCTACTCGCCGTCGTTCTGCTCGCGCCTTTGGCGAGGGCCGGGACCCGCGAATCGGGTAGGTGGGCGCGGCCTCGGGCGGTGGCACAGGACGCACCATTCATCCAATGATTTACTCCTCGTGGGGGCCGGGCGACTCTCGTCGGTACTTCTCAATCCGAACCCGCATTGCCTCGTAGGACGGGTGCTCCGTTCTTCTCACCAAAGGCGGGGCAGAATGCATCTCGAGGTGGACGTCTTTCAGGTGCCTTGATTCAGTGCTATTATGTCTTTCAGCGAATGCTGAAATAGGCTGTTTCAATGAAATCAGAAATTCAAGACATCCGAAAGGCGCTGACGTCCTGCCTGGGCCCTGTGCCGTCGGCCCAGATCCGTACGATCAAGACGGGCTCCGGAGACTCGGACCCCGACTTGATCGTCCAGCTCCACGCCCCAGCCGGTCCCCGCACGATCGTTGTCGAATGCAAGAGAAGCGGCCAGCCTCGTCCGACGCGGGACGCCGTGAACCAGCTTCTGCGTTATGTCGGTAGCGACGAATCCACCTATGGCGTCTTCATGGCGCCTTACATTTCGGAAAAATCAGCCGAGATTTGCACCAAGGAGGGCATCGGCTACATCGACTTCGCCGGAAATTGTCGCCTTAGCTTCGACAATATCTACATCGAACGCACGGGACGGCCGAACCCAAGGCCTCAGCGGAGAGAGCTGCGCTCTCTCTACTCCCCCAAGGCAACGCGCGTCCTCCGCGTTCTGCTGGCGAACCCCAAGAAGAGGTGGAGACTAAAGGCACTCGCGAGGGAGGCGACGGTGAGCCTCGGGCAGGTTGCGAACGTCAAAAAGCGCCTTCTGGATAAAGAGTGGCTCGCATCCGAAGGCGACGGTATCTTCCTGAAGGAGCCGGAGCCGCTTCTTCGCGAATGGGCATCGAGCTACGAGCCCCGCAAGAACAAACCGGAGCCGTTCTACTCCTTGAAGGATATTGGGGAAATCGAAGTCGACATCGCAGATAGATGTCGAGACCTGGGGCTCCGTTACGCCCTCACGGCCTTCTCCGGCGCCGTTCGCCTGGCGCCGGCTGTCCGCTACCAGAGAGCCTACGCGTTCGTAGACGAGCCCGGGAAGCTCGCTGAACTTTTGGGGCTCAAGAGAGTCGATAGCGGAGAGAACGTTTTGCTCCTCACCCCCTACGACGACGGTGTCTTCTACGATAGCCGCACGATGGATGACAGCCGGGTCGCGTCGCCGGTCCAGATCTTTCTCGATCTCTCGTCGATCCGAGGGCGGGGAGAGGAAGCCGCGGAGGCACTTATGGAACAGGAAATCCGGCCCCAATGGTAGTTCGCCACGACTATCACGCGGAAGCCGTGGCTGCGGCCCGCTCGGTGCTCATCGAGCTGACGCACCTCCTCGGGGAGTATCGCGACCAGATCGTGCTCGTAGGCGGTTCCGGTCCCCGAGCTTCTCCTGAAGGGCGCCAAGGAGAAGCACGTCGGGAGCCTCGACGTGGATCTCGCGATCGACCACCGCCACGTGCCGCAAGAGGTCTATGAGACGATTCAGGACATCCTCGTCGGGCGCGGTTACGAACACGGTCGTGAGCCCTTCATGTTCAATCGCCGCGCCGGCGAGGTGCTGGTTCAGGTGGACTTCTTATCCGGAGAATACGGAGGCACGGGCCGAGGGAGACGGCATCAGAAGGTTCAGGAAATCAAAACAAGGAAGGCTCGCGGTTGCGATCTCGTCTTCGAGCTGAATACAGAAGTCGAGATCGAGGGTGAGCTTCCGGGCGGAGGCGTCGATCGAGTCCGTGTCAAAGTAGCTTCGATCGTGCCGTTCCTCACCATGAAGGCAGCTGCCCTTCGCCAGAGGCTCAAAGAGAAGGACGCCTGGGACATCGATTACTGCATCCGGAACTTCCCCGGAGGCTTGGAGGCTTTGGTGGCGGAAATTACACCGCATCGAGAGGAAGGCCTCGTCCGGGAGGCCCTCGAAACCCTCGGAGACAAGTTCGCGAGCATCGATAGCGTCGGAGCAAAGTTCGTTGCAGACTTCGAAGGGGTCAACGACCCGGACGACCGAGCGATTCTCCAGCGAGGGGCGAGCGAACGCATTCGGTTTTTGATCGAAAGGCTTCGCCGCGGCTGACGGTTTTGAATTCCCCTGTGCGACAATCGAGCGGAGCACGGTAACCGTCATCGCCTCTCCGCTGCAAAAGCGGCGCCTATCGGGTAGACTCCCGGACCCATGAGATGCCATACGCTACTCGCCGTCGTTCTCGTCGCGCCTTTGGCGAGGGCCGAAGAAAAAACGTCTCCGCTTGCCGAGCTCGAGTTCAGGAACATCGGTCCCTCCATCATGGGCGGGCGGGTGTCGGACGTCGAGGGGGTTCCCGGAGACCCGCGAATCGTGTACGTGGGCGCGGCCTCGGGCGGCGTCTGGAAGACCGTCGACGGGGGCATCACCTGGAAGCCGATCTTCGACGGGGAGGCGGTCTCCTCGATCGGCGACCTCGCCCTCGAGCCCGGGAATCCCGAAGTCCTCTACGTGGGCACGGGAGAGTCGAACCTTCGGAACAGCGTGTCCTTCGGAAACGGAGTCTACAAATCGACGGACGGCGGCGCGAGCTTCCGTCACCTCGGGCTTGCCGACACCCGGCATATCTCGCGCATCGTCGTCGATCCGAGAAACCCCGAGCGGGTGTACGTCGGCGCTTTCGGGCACGCTTTCGGACCGAACCCCGAGCGTGGCGTGTTCCGGAGCCTCGACGGCGGCGGGAGCTGGGAGAAGGTTCTCTATATAGATGATAGACACGGGGTCGCCGACCTCGAGATCGACCCCCAGAACCCGAACATCCTCTATGCCGCATTCTGGTACTTCGAGAGAAAACCGTGGACCCTCGAGAGCGGAAGCGAGCAAGGGGGTCTCTACAAATCGGTCGACGGGGGAACGACGTGGAAGAAGCTCGAGAAAGGGCTTCCCCGGCTTCTCGGCCGGATCGGGGTCAAGGTCGCGCCCTCGCGGCCGGAGAGGGTGTACGTGCTCGCGGAGTCGAGAGAGGGGACGCTTTTTCGCTCGGACGATCGCGGCGAGAGCTTCGCCAAGATCTCGGGCGACGTCCGCATCGTCTCTCGAGGTTTCTATTTCGCCGACCTCCGCGTCGATCCCACGAACGAGAACCGCGTGTTCACGCTCTCGGGCTCGCTCAACCTCTCGATCGATGGCGGCAAGGGCTTCGAGCGCATCTCGCGCAGCATGCATAGCGACTACCACGCCCTCTGGATCGATCCCGAGGATCCAGGGAGGATGTGGCAGGGGCACGACGGCGGCGCCGGGGTCTCCTATAACGGCGGGAAGACATGGGAATTCGTCTCCGTTCTTCCCCTCGGGCAGTTCTACTCGATCTTCGCCGATAACCGGGAGCCCTTTTATTACGTCGGCGGGGGCCTTCAGGACAACGCCACCTGGTACGGCCCGAGCCGCAACGGAGAGCCGTTCGGGATCCTTCCGGATGACTGGCGGGAGATCTCGAACGGCGACGGATTTCAGGCGGTGTTCCACCCGGAAGAGCCGGAGGTGACCCTCACGGAGTATCAGGGCGGGCGCATCGTGCGAACCGATAACCGCACGCGAGAGATCCAGTTCGTGAGCCCGTTCGCCCCGACAATGGGCGGCGCTCCCGCGAGCGCCTTCGAGGTCCGCTTCAACTGGAACGCTCCCATCGTGGCCTCGCCTCACGACGGGATGACGGTCTACTTCGCGGGCAACAAGGTTTTTCGCAGCCGGGACTTCGGATCCACGTGGGAAACGCTGAGCCCCGACCTGACTACGAACGACCCCGAGAAGCTCGGAAGCGCGGGCGGGCCCGTGTGGCAGGAGAACACCACCGCGGAATATCACTGCACCATCGTGAGTTTCGCGGAGTCCCCGGCGGACGTGCTCGTGCTCTGGGCAGGTACCGACGATGGCAACCTTCAATTGAGCCGCGACGGCGGCGGCGCCTGGGAGAACGTCGTCGCGAACGTGCGGGGCGTTGCCCCGCGCTCGACCGTGTCCCACGTCGAGCCCTCGCGAAAAGGCCCGGGCATCGCCTACGTCTCCTTCGACCGCCATCTTCTCGACGACTTGCGTCCGTACGTGTTCCGCACCGAGGACTTCGGAAAGAGCTTCGTCGAGATCGGCCGGTTCCTTCCGGAGAACGCGTACGTATGGGTGCTGCGCGAGGATCCGAAGAATCCGGATCTTCTCTACGCGGGAACGGAGCTCGGCCTCTATGCGACACCGGACTCGGGGAAGAGCTGGGATCGGCTCCATCTCAAGAACCTTCCGACGGTCGCGGTGCACGACCTCCTCGTGCACCCTCGGGAGAACGACCTCGTCGTCGGCACCCACGGCCGCGGCCTCTTCATCTTCGACGACGCGACCCCTATCCAGCGCATGCACGAGGCGGCGGAGAAGCGGGCGCACCTCTTTCCCATCCGGCGAGCGGTGCGGTTCCAGGTGAAGCCAACGAGATATGGGATCGGAGACAAGGTCTACCTCGGCAAAAACC
Source organism: uncultured Acidobacteriota bacterium (assembly GCA_964553925.1). Classification (GTDB taxonomy): domain Bacteria; phylum Acidobacteriota; class Vicinamibacteria; order Marinacidobacterales; family SMYC01; genus DAISKN01. Next base: position 23,490 of record CAZKNR010000347.1, on the reverse strand, counting down.
CGCCCTATGGAGCTCTGGTGAGCTACTTCCTGAAGGAAGAGGCTCCGGAAGAAACGGCGTTGAAGCTCGAGATCCTCGACGAGGGAGGCGAGCTCCTTCGGACTCTCGACGACCTCTCGCGCAAGCCCGGCGTGCGGCGCGCGAGCTGGGACCTGAACCTCGAGCCTCCGACGCCGAGAAAGCCGAAGCCTCCGAAGGCGGAGCTCAAGAAAGGCGAGGAGGCGGAGGGAGAGCGAGGTCCCTCGGGCCCGCGCGTGCCCCCAGGCCGCTACCGCGCGCGCCTCGTCGTGGGCGAGGAGTCTTTCGAGGAGAGCTTCGACGTCGTGTCGAATCCCGCCGCGGGAATCGACGACTCCGCGCTCGCGGCGCAGTTCCGGATGACGAAATCGATCTGGGAGATGGAGTCGGAGACCAACGGTCTTCTTCAGAGCCTCGATAGCCTGAAGTCGCAGATCGAGGAACGGAAAAGCGCTGCCAAGAATCTGAGGAAGGAGATTTCGGAAACCCTCGAAAAGGATCTGAAGGATGTCCTGGAGAAGATCGAAGGACTCTCGAACGGCCTCGTCATGCCCGAGCTCGAGGACCGTCCCTCGGTCGGCGAAGCGCCGCGGCTCTACGAGAAGCTCTCCGATCTCTTCTCAAGCGTGAACTCCGTGAACGCGGCTCCGACCGAGGCGCAGACGCGATACTTCGAAGAGCTCGTTCGCGAGCGCGACCGGCTCGCAGCCGAAGTCCGAAGCTATCTCGACTCATTGACCGAGTTGAATGCGAAGCTCCGCGCCGAGGAGATTCCCGTTCTTCTCTGGTGAGAAACGCCGGGCGTTCCATGACACAATGACCGTCCATTGGAGGTGAAGATGCGAGGATACGGAAGGGCTCTCATCGCGATGCTCTCGGTGGGAGCTCTGGGCTGCCAGAACGAGGCGGCCGCCCCCGAGCAGAATCGGATCGAGGCGAACGACATCGACCGGGTGCTGGCGGAATCGGACGCCCTTCTTCTCGACGTGCGGGATCCCGAGGAGATCGAGGAGCTGGGTACGATCGAAGGCTACGTCAACATCCCCATCGACGAGCTCGAGTCGAGGCTCGGCGAGCTTCCGCGGGACAAGACCATCCTCACCGCCTGAAACGCCGGCGGAAGAGCCGCGCGTGCCGCGGCCCTGTTGAGCGCAAAAGGATTCAAGGTCTCTGGTTTCTGCGGTCTGAAGGAGTACTCCGGGGAGAAGATCCACCCGAAAGCGCCCTCCGGGAGCTGAGGCGTAGCTGAAGATAGTCCGACCGCGCCTCGTCGCGGGAGACGATCCGAAACCGGACCCGGTCGCCGGGGAAAAGCTGAGCGAGCCGCGACAAGTCGACGAGCGCCGCGGTCGCGATCTTCGGATAGCCTCCCATCGTCGCGCGGTCCGCGAGCATCAAGATGGGAAGTCCGTTCGGGGGGACTTGAATCCCTCCTTGCATGATTCCGTCCGAGACGAAGTCTCCCGGGCGGTGCTCGAGGGCGGGACCGTCGAATCGCAGCCCCATCCGATCCGAGGCGCTCGCGACCGTGTAGACGGAGGAGCTCAACGTCGCGATGCCTTCCTCGGTGAAGTAGTCATCCTGAGGTCCCAGGACGAGCCGGATCGTGGTCTCGCTCTCATTGCGCTCCTCATTCACCCGCGGCCACTTCAGACCGGCCGTTGCCGGACGCTCGGAAGGGCGAAGGCCCAATCGATCCCCGGAGCGAAGGGCTCTGCCTTCGAAGCCGCCGAACCCCGCGGTCAAGTAGGTCGATCGCGATCCGAGCACCTCGGGGACGTCGACCCCTCCCGCGAACGCGACGCAGGAGCGCGCGCCCGAGCGGCGTCCTTCGAACCGCAGCACGTTTCCCGGCCGCAGCAGAAACGACGACCAGGGCGGGACTTCGAATCGGCCGAGGTCGCTTCTCTCGACGACGGCGCCGAGGTCGGCGCCGGTGACCGCCGCGACGATCGGCCGCAGGGCGACGAGGCGCGGCCCGGAAACAGTGCACTCGAGCCCCGCGGCGCCGGGGTCGTTCCCGGCAAGTTGATTCGCGGCGCTAAGAGCGTGTGCGTCCGCCGCCCCCGCGACGGGAACGCCGTACCTCTGGTATCCGCCTCGCCCGAGGTCTTGCACCGTGGTCAGGAGGCCACCATCTAAAACCTCGAGGGCGGAGGTGCCGGAGCGCGTACGCGGCGCCTTCACCTCAGTGCCTTCGGGAAGGCGGTCGACCGGCACGAAGCGAACGCGATCGCCGGGGACGAAGTAGCTCGGGGGGTCGCTCCTCAGATCGAAGAGGTCCCGATGCTCGGCGCGTCCGAGGAGGTTCCAGCCGCCGGGAGTCGCGGAGGGATAGATCCCCGTCTGGCCCATGGCGATTCCCACGGACCCCGCGGGGACGCGCGTCCGAGGCGACGACCTCCGCGGAAGCCCGAGTCGTTCGTCAGTTTTGCCCATGTACGCGAAGCCCGGAGTGAAGCCCACCATGTAGACAAGGTACTCGCGCTCGCTGTGAAGGCGAATGACCTCCTCCACGGTTGCGCCGATCCGGCGCGCGACGTCCTCGAGGTCCTCTCCGTCGTAGACCGTCGGCACTTCGCGAAGCCTAGGAGGCTGTTGGACGAAGCGCCCGGCCTCGGCCCCGAGACCGCGAACGTGCTCCTCGATGGATTCGGCGGAAGCCCTTTCGGGATCGAAGAACACCAGAAGCGACCGGTAGCTCGGGACCGCCTCGAGATATCCGTCGAAGGGTGCTTCGAGAAGTGCCCGGTCGAGCGCGAGCACGCGCTCGTTCAGCTCCGGCTCGATCGCGTTTCCGAGCTCGACGACGAGGGCGGACTCCCCCGCGGCAAGAAAACGCATCGGCGCGAGATCAGGCGGAAAGGCCCTTGATCTCGATGCCTTTCTCCTCGAGCGCCTTCTGCACCGCCCGCGCGTTCTCGAGCGCCGCCTTGTTGTCCCCGTGAAGGCACAGCGTTTCGGCATCGAGGGGAACGACCGCGCCGTCGTGGGCGATCACCCGCCGAGCCGTCGCGATCTCGACGGCTTGTTTCGCCGCTTTCCCGGGGTCGGTGATGACGGAGCCTGGGATCCGCCGCGACTGAAGAGTCCCGTCGGGGTTGTACACGCGATCGGCGAAGGCCTCACCGGCAAAGCGCAGCCCTTCGCCTTCGGCAGCCTGGCGCATGGCCTTCGAGGTAGCGAGTCCGACGAATATGAGATCCGGACTCACCCGGCGCACGCCGCGGGCGATGGCGCGCGCGAGCGCCTCGTCCTCTACTGCTTGATTGTAGAGCGCCCCGTGGGGCTTCACGTGGACCAAAGGAACTCCATAGGCCCGGGCGAACGCGAGGACCGCGCCGACCTGATACACCACGTCGGCCTCGACCTCCTCCGGGCTCACCTTCATTTCGCGGCGGCCGAAGCCCCGCAGGTCGTGAAAGCCCGGATGGGCCCCGACGGCGACGTGGTGCCGGGCGGCGAGGGCCACGGTGCGATCGATGATTCGCGGGTCGCCGGCGTGGAAACCGCAAGCCACGTTCGCCGAGCTCACGAGCTCGAGGAGAGCCTCATCATCGGCTCCAATGTCGTAAACGCCGAAGCTTTCGCCCATGTCGCAGTTGACGTCGATTCGCGCCATACGCGGATTCTATCCGGAGAATGCTGGTGTAAGAAGGGGGATATGGGGAGGGGGATATGGGGATGAATACCAATAAATTGAGTTATCCCCGTATCCCCCTCATCTCCATATCACCAGGATTCAGCGGCGTGGCCAGTCCCAGGGCAAGAGCAAGAGGTTGACCGGAGCCTCACCAGCGTCATTGACGCACTGGGTCAACGAAGAGTAAGGCCGCGTCCGCTGCAATCCCGAGTTAGCCAACGCGGCTACAATGCCGGCGCTTCTGCGGACCGGACAGAGATCAAGTCGGTATCTCGAACCTCGCGGACGTCCGCCGTGGATAGCGTGACGACTGCCTTCGTCTTGCCAGCGGCGGTGACGAACTCCACCTCCAAGCCGCCTGGTGGATACACATGAACCACGGCTCCAAGATCGCCCCTTCGCAACCCGTGACTTGGCAGATCTCGGTCCAGGACGACGACATCAAGAGTGCGAAACTCCGTCATTCCTCTCCTGGATAGGCGGTGACAAACCGCGGGACATCCTCTCCCTTAAGTACGATCCAGATGCTCATCATCGCGAACGTCCTGCCGTTCGGCCCTTTCAGGTTAGCACGGATAACGTATTTCCTGCCGTGCGGCGATTCAACCACCTCATCAACTTCTGAGAGAACGTGCTGCTCACGAAGGTCAGCCGCGAGCTGCTCCCACCGATCCTGACTGTAACCCATCGCCTGGAAAACGGGAGCCTTAAAACGGCCAATAGGGTGCGCTGCTGACAGAAGATAATCACGGAGCTTCTCTGTCTCGATCACCGCCAGTTCAGCGTGCGGCAACTTCATTGGCGTGCTTTCCGCGACATCGTCTCAACGGCTCGATCGGCTAACCCCTTTCTTACGTATATTGGAGGTGAATTCTAAGTTAGAATGCTCGTCATGGGTAAAGGCGACCGAAGAACCAAGCGTGGAAAGATCTTTCAAGGAAGCACCGGCAAGACCCGTCCCAAGGGAAAGCGGAAGAAGAACAAGGCCGCGACCGCGGCAAAAAAGCCCGGCTGACCCGCGCGCGCCCTGCGCGCGCACGGCTTGACGCTTCCTTCCCCATCCCCCAAAATGGGGCGAATCCACAATTCGAACTTCGCCAAAGGAGCGTCCGTCGTGCGTAAGCCAATCCTTTCGATTCTCGCGCTCTCAATCCTCTCTGGCCTCTCTGGCCTCGCCGGTCCAGTTTTCGCCGACGTCACCCACGAAGAGGAGACCTCGATGGGCGGCCTCATGCAGATGATGGGCATGGGGAAGCCCACGAAGTCCATGACCCGGGTCAGCGGTGACTTCATGCGCACCGACAACGGCGACCAAGCGACGATCACCGATCTCGCGGGCGAGAAGATCCTCACCCTGGATACGAAGAAGAAGACGTACTCCGTGATGACGTTCGCGGAGATGAAGCAGAAGATGGAGCAGGCGATGGCGGCCGTCAAGGGGAAGACGGCGGAAAAACCGAAGAGCGCGCCCTCTGGGGACGTCTCGATGAAGACCGACGCTCGGGTCACCGACACCGGCCGCAGCGAGACCCTCCAGGGGCTCCTCTGCAAGCAGTATCTCCTCGAGCTCAACGTCAACGTCGAGAGCCAGAAGGAACAACGGGCGGGCACGATGTCGACGCTGAGCGAGATGTGGATGGCCAAGGACGTTCCCGGCTCGGCGGAGGTGAACGCCTTCCACCGCCGGATGGCGGAGAAGATGGGCACGGCCAACATCGCCCAGCAGTGGGCGGCGGGCGGTGGCCAGGGACCGGCGCAGTCCTTCGGCGCCGACATGCAGAAAATGGCTGACGAGATGAAGAAGATGGAAGGCCAGGCCATGCGGACGGTCATGTACGTCGGCGACGCCGAGGCGGCGAAGAAAGAAGCTCTCGGAGAAGCGCCACCTCAGCCTGAGGGAGGCGGCGGAGCGGGCGGCATCGCCGAAATGCTCAAGAAGATGCAGCAGAACCCTCAGGCCCAAGGGGGCTCGGCGCCGGGCGGAGTCATGATGAAGGTCACCACGGAGACCACGAAGATCTCGACGGACCCGATCGACAAGGCGGTATTCGCCGTGCCGGGCGACTACAAGCTCGTCGCCGGGCGCTGACTCGCGCTTCGCTCCTCGATGATCCGGTCGAGCTCCGCTTTCAACCGCGGCAGGATCTCGTCGTAACGGAAGGCACCGATCGATTCGGGGCCGCGCTTCAGGTTCACGAACTGAGGGGCGCACCAAAGTCCGAGATCGGCGTCGTCGGTCTCGCCGGGCCCGTTCACTCGGCAGCCCATGACGGCGATGGTGATGGCGTGGTCCTGGGCGTAGCTCGTGATCTCTTTCACCTTCTGCGCGAGCTCGACGAACTCCTCGTTCTCGACCCGGGAGCACGACGGGCAGGAGATGATGTTGAGCCGGTCGTCGGGAAACTTGGGGACGGACCGGAAGCGGCCGGCTTTGATGTCCTCCAGAATCGCGAGGCCCACCTCCACTTCCTCGTGCTTCCTCGGATTCGGAAGGGTTAGCGAGACCCTCAGCGTATCGCCGATTCCCTGGGAGAGGAGCTGCTCGAAAGCGATGCGGGTCTTGATGATGCCGTCTGGCGGTAAACCCGCCTCGGTGACCCCGAGGTGCAGGGGAACGTCCCCTCGCTTCTCCGCGAACCTCCGGTTGGCTTCGACCACCTTCGCCGGATCGGAATCCTTCAGCGAGACGCAATAGCGCGTAAATCCCCTCTCGTCGAGCATCTCCGCGTGCTCGAGCGCCGAAGCGACCATCGCCCCCACGGAGTCGTGCTCGAACTCCGCCGCCCTTGCGGGATCGATGGAGCCGCAGTTGACGCCGATGCGGATGGCGCAGTCGTTCGCGGATGCGACGTCCGCCAGATAGGCCACTTTGTCCCGGGCGGGCTTCTGGCGCTCGTGGTGGTAGAGGTGGCCGGGGTTGTAGCGGATCTTGTCGACGAAGCGAGCGACTTTTTCCGCGAGCCGATAGTTCTCCTGAAGATCCACCGACAGATTCGCCTCGGTTCGGTTCCGGATCTCGGCGACGGCCTCGGCTTCCTTGTCGCTGTCGACGGCGATGCGCACGATGCCGGCGCCGGCCTTTCGGAGCTGCTCCGCTTGATCCGACGTCGCCTGCACGTTGGCCGTCTTGGTGGCGCACATGCTCTGAACCACGACGGGGTGTGAGGCGCCCAGGGTCACGCTTCCGACTCTCACGGAACGTGTAGGGTTTCTTTTCGGGATCATTGCCCCTGAGATTGTAGCCTTCCTTCGGCAAAGAGGCCAGGGCAGGCTCTTTACTAATTGATACGACTCGGCATAGCATGATTTCTCTGGAGGAGTTATGGAGAAGCGTGGCGAAGCCCGTCATCAGCCGGATGGGGCCATACGATGCACGGTCGTATGGGACAAGGGCCGTGAAGAGGGTTTCGTTCACAACATCTCCTCCCGAGGCGCGCTCCTCGAGGCCTCGAGTGATTTCGGCATCAGCCGTGTTCAGCTGGTCTTCGACTTCGAGGAGCTCGGAGAATCCCTGAGCCTGGACGCCTCCATCCGCTGGCACGCGGTGTCTCCCCAGAACGAGAACGACCACTACGGCCTTGTATTTCGCACGCTCGACGGGGACACCCAGGTCAAGCTGGAAAAAGTGATCGAAGCCCTGGCCGCGCGCTTTGGCGCCGAATCCTGAAACCTCTTTCCCAACGCAGGTCATGAAATACGAAACCTTTGTCATGGAGCGCACCCAGTCGATCTGGGAGCACAAAGTCGAGATCAACCTCTCCGAAAGCGGAGTCACCCCGCTCACCCTCGGCGAGCTTCTCGAGGGCCGGGACATCCTCGACACCAAATTGAGCTACCCCCCGACGAAGGGAACCGACGAGCTTCGCGAGCGCATCGCCGATCTTTACGCCGGTGCGGATCCAGAGAACGTCGTCGTCACCACCGGGACCGCGGAAGCGAACTACATCGCGGTCCTGAGCCTCCTCGAGCCGGGGGACGAGGCCGTGGTGATGATGCCGAACTACATGCAGGTCTGGGGGCTCGCCCGCTCTATCGGGGCGACGGTGAAATCCCTCGATCTGCGCGAAGAGCTCTCCTGGGCTCCGGACCTCGACGACCTCCGAAGGCTCGTGACCAACAAAACAAAGCTCATCGCCCTCTGCAACCCCAACAACCCCACGGGCGCGGTGATGAGCGAGGAGACTATGCGCGGAATCGCCAAGGTCGCCGGGAGCGTCGGCGCCTGGATCCTGTCGGACGAGGTGTATCTCGGAGCCGAGCTCGCAGGGGACGTTTCGGCCACGTTCTACGGCTGGTACGACCGGATCGTGGTGAACTCGGGGCTCTCGAAAGCCTACGGCCTTCCCGGCCTCCGCATCGGGTGGATGGTCTCTGACCTCGACGCCGCGGCGAAGCTCTGGTCGTACAAGGACTACACCACCATCTCCCAAAGCACCCTATCCGACCGTCTGGCGGCGATCGCCCTCGAGCCCGGACGGCGCCACCTCATCCTCGAGCGCACGCGAAGGATCCTGAACGAGCAGTTCCCCATCCTCGCGGCGTTCGTGGCGCGGCACTCGGGTCACCTCTCCTGGGTCCCCCCGAAGGCGGGAGCGATCGCTTTCATCCGTTACGACTGGCCCGTCAACTCCACCAAGCTCTTCGAGAGGATTCGCGACGAGAAGAGCGTCCTCATCGTTCCCGGCGATCATTTCGAGCGGGACTCCTACACGCGCATCGGCTTCGGCTACGATGCGAAAAAGCTCGAAGCGGGTCTCTCCCGGGTCTCTGAGTTTCTCGACAAGCTATAGAACAAACCTTGACGGGCCTGGACTGGCATGGACTGGCTCGAACGCCTCGCGGAGGAGAGGATTCGAGAAGCCATCCGCCTTCGCCAAGGCTCCGGCGAACAAGTGGAGCGCGGGGAGTTCGACGACCTGCCCCTCGCGGGAAAGCCGATTTCCCTAGAATCGAACGGCTTCGTTCCCGAGGATCTGCGCCTCGCGTACAAGCTCCTCAAAGACGCCGAATTTCTTCCGCCGGAGATGGAGCTCCGGAAGGAGATCGTGAGCTTGAAGGAGCTTCTCGCGACCGTCGACGACGAGGGGAAGCGTCTGAAGGTCCGGCGCAGAATCGACGACCTCGCACTGCGCCTCGACCTGCTCTTGAAACGCTAAGTTCTTTGACTGCGGGCGCGGTACCTCATATTGATGAGCTCGATCAGGAGGCTGAACGTCATCGCGAAGTAGACGTAGCCCCGGTTGAAGTGCTGTCCGGTTCCCTCGGCCACGAGGAGGACCCCGATCATCACCAGGAAGGACAGCGCGAGGATCTTGATGCTCGGGTGCTTCTCCACGAAATCGCCGATGGGAGCGGCAAAGACCAGCATCACGATGATGGCGAGGATCACCGCCACGACCATCACCTCGAGGTGCTGGACCATTCCCACGGCGGTGATGACCGAGTCCAGGGAAAAGATGATGTCGAGGAGCATGATCTGTCCCACGACCGAGGCGAGCTGGGCTTTGCGGGCCGGTTTCCCTTCGGAGCCAAGAGGATGCGCGGCCTCGACCTTGTCGTAGACTTCGAACGTGGCCTTGGCGATCAGGAAGAGTCCCCCGAGGATGAGGACCAGGTCGCGACCGCTCACCGTGTAGCCCATTACGGAGAATAGCGGTGTCGTGAGCTTCGTCACCCAGCTGATGGCCGCGAGAAGGGCGAGCCGGCTCAGGAGCGCGCCCCCGAGGCCGAGGCGGGTCGCCTTCTTACGCTCCCCCTTGGGGAGCTTCCCCGCGAGGATGGTTATGAAGATGACGTTGTCGATCCCGAGAACGATCTCGAGCGCGGTGAGGGTGAGGAGGCTCACCCAGGCTTCGGTGGACGAGAAGACTTCCAGCATGAGCGGGGAGACTACTGGAGACCCGGCCGCTGATGCAAACAGAGGGCGCGGCGTCTCTGCTATCATCCGCCGCGATGATTGCGCTGATGGACGCGATTCCCCTTTGGGCGTTGAGCCTTCTGACCATTCTGCTTGTCCTGACCAGCTTCGAGATCGGATACCGATTCGCTCGCCGAAAGAAGCGCGAGGGAGAAGGCGCCCTGGGTACCCTGGTGGGCGGCGGGATGGGACTCCTCGCATTCTTCCTGGCATTCACCTTCGGTCTCGCCGCCTCGCGTTTCGATACCCGGCGGCAGCTCGTGCTCGATGAAGCGAACGCGATCGGCACCGCCTATCTGAGGGCGGGCCTCGTTGCCGAGCCTCACGGCTCCGAGATCCGCGGACTCCTGCGCGACTACGCCGATGCCCGAATCGAGGCCGTTCAGCCGGGAAAGCTGAACGCCGCGATCGCTCGCTCCGAGGCGCTGCACCGACAGCTCTGGACCGAGATTACGGCACTGGCGCTAGCGGATCCCTACTCGATCGTCGGCGGACTTCTCATCGAGTCACTCAACGAGGTCATCGACCTGCATGAAATGCGAATCACGGCGGGATTGCGAAGCCGGATCCCCGGCCGCATCTGGGACACACTTTATGTTCTGACCGTGCTGGCGATGCTGGCGATGGGCTTTCACGCCGGGCAGAGCGGCGCGCGGTCTCCCGCGGTCGTCCCTCTCGCGCTAGCGTTTTCCGCGGTGATCCTCGTAGTGGCCGACCTCGATCGTCCTCAGGAGGGCTCGCTTCGCGTGAGCCAGCAGGCTCTCATCGATACCCGCGAGAGCATGGACCGCTGAAAGGAAAAGGGCCGCCGGGCGTCACTCAATGTGGCGCGCGGCGGCCCTATGGAAGCTAGAACCGGAACGCGAACATCATCTGAAACGAGAGCGGGTACTGCTGGTTGCGCTGCTGGAGGTAGTTCGGGTTGAACAGCTCGCTCGCGCCGTTGTAGTTGTACTGCCAGTAGTCGTTGGCGTTGAAGAGGTTCATGATGTTCCCGCTGACCTCGGCTTCTCGGGTCCCTCCGAGTGGGATCTTCTTCCCGATCTTGATGCCCAGGGTCCCGACGGCGGGCAGCCGAGTCTGTCCTTCACCGCGGTTCTCGAAGGCGTTTCGGATCGTGGTGTTGAGCGGATTGGGCTGGGTGCGGCCGCCCGCCACGGGGACGGAGGCGGGTCCGAATCGGATGACGTCGGGGTCGGTTGCCGCGAGGCGAGTGACCACGGGACCGGACCAGGGCCCTGCCACCAGGCTATAGCTCACGCCCACGACGATCCCCTTCGGCGCCATGTAGGTCCCGCCGAGCCGGACCGAGTAGTCGAGCCAGGTCGGACCATAGGTCAAGGTCGTTCCACCCGGAGCCGGGAGGCTGTTGTCCTCGTTGTTCCCGCGGGGCATGTAGAGACCGTGGTTGTTCGCGAACGTATCCGGCTGGATGAACCGCGCGGGATCCGTCGGGTTCCAGTCGCCCTGGATGCTCTGCCACTGCTTGTTGATCCCCGCCATGAGCTGGAAGTTGTTGCGGAGGTTCTTGGTCGCGGTGATCTCGAGCGCGGTGTAGTGCAAAGCTGACCAGGTGTTGTTCGTCTGCTGGTAGAGGATGCCCCGCGCGGGGTCGATGCGGCCGAATCCGATGAACGGCTGACCGGGACCATCCGGATAGATGCCATTCACGTCCAAACGAGCATAGGTCTCCTGGTACTCCCGGTTGATAACCGCGACGTCCAACGCGAGCTCGCCCTGGAACTGCTTCCGGAACCCAAGGATGAACTCGTCCACGAAGGGCTGCCTCAGGTTGGGGTCGAACTCGTATCCCCCCAAGGCCACCGACACCGCGGGCGACACCACGTTGATCTCGAAAATCCCGTCGCCGTTCGCGTCGTAGGTATCGGTCTCGGTGGTTCGCGCGGTGTTGCCGAAGGTCGTGACGGCGTCCCGTCCCATCACCTGCTCGTAGACCCGGACGTAGCTTCCCCGGATCACGTTGCGCGCGTCCTTGGTGAGGAGATAGGAGAAGCCGACCCGGGGCGCGACCGCGGTGTCGTTCATCCGGTCGATGTCGAAGAGGTTGTCGTGACGCTTCACGAAATCGGCTCGAACCCCGAGGTTCAACGTCAAGCGCGGGTGGGGCTTCCAGGAATCCTGAAAGTAGAGGGCGTAGTCTCGCTCCCGCGCCTCCCGCGTTTGGAGGTTGGTGGGATTTCGGTACCTGCGGTGGAAGGGGACGGTTCCTGCCGCTGGATTGTTGGGATCGATCTGGCGAACTTCCTCCAGGATGAAACCGTCGTTGATGAAGTTCGTAATTTGGTCGTAGGTGTTCCGAGGCGCGCCGAAAAATCCCGTCTGGAACTCGTGCGAGCCTCCCCAGCCCTCTTTGTAGTAGGTGAAGTCGGCTCGGACCATGGCGAGCGAAGAAGGAAGGTAAGCCTCGTTCCCGCCTTCGCGACCGCCCCCGCCGACGAGCCGCCCGGTTCCCTGGACGCGCCCGGCCGAGAGGATCGCACTCTGATGGATGATGACCTCTGGACCCGAAAGCGGGTAGGGCTCGTAAGTAGACGCGCTGGCGCTTCCCTTGTTGTTGTATCCGGCGGTGATCTGCGACGTGAGGTTCGAGCCCCATACGGAGCTGAGCTTTCCGCTGTAGAGGGATCCGCCGGTCGATGTGACCGTGGCGTATCTGCTGTAATTGTACTCACGGTCGCTGGTCGAGAAGAGACGGTCTTTCTGGTAGCTCCCACTCAGCTGGTGGTTCGGGTTGAGCTGGGCCGTCACCTTGAAGTAGGGCTGGTTGCTCTCGGTGATGTTGTTGAAGGGCTCGAAGCCGGGGAAGAACGCGTTCAGATCCGCGACGTTCTTCGGCGTGCGGCTGATGCCGGCCTCGAGGTCGGCATAACGGAAGGCGCCGAAAAACCACACCTTGTCCTGTTGGATGGGCCCGCCGAAAGTAAAGTCGAGCTGGTTGACGATGGACTCTGTCGGGGTTCCGGAGCCCCCGGTGTTGTCGCCGTTCCAGGAGAGCGGCTGGAGGCTGTAGGCGGCCGAACCGCTGAAGTTGTTTCCGCCGCTCTTGGTGACGACGTTGATCACCATACCCGTCGCGGTGGGGTTCGCGGCGTCGACGCCGCCCGTCTTGACCTGGGTGTCCTCGACCGCGTCGGCCGGAAGACCAATGTAGGTGAGCTGGAAGTCCTGGTAGCCTCCGAACGTCATGCCGTCGAGCGTGGCGACGTGGGCGAAGTGCTCGGTCGCGTGGCCGAAGTAAACCATCCGGCCGCTGCCGTCGTCGAATGGACGCGCGTTCACCCCGGGAGTGAGCTCGAGGAAGTCGCTCCAGTTCCGGCGGGACTGGATGGGCATGTCCTTCATGAACTCGCCATCGATGTTGAGCACGTTGCTCGGGCGGGCGATTTCAAGCATCGGCGTTTCCGCCGTGACGGTGATGGTTTCCTGGACGCTCGAGATCTGCATCTGGATGTCGACGCTGAAAGTGGCGCCGGCGCGGACCAGAATGCCCTCTCGGCGATAGGTGGCGAAGCTGGGGAGCTCGGCGTTCACCGAGTAGTCCCCGGGAGGTAGATTGATGAGCCGGTAATAGCCCGTCCCATCCGTAACCGCCGTGCGGGTTCCTCCGATGAGCACGTCGCTCGCAGCGGTTACGGTCACTCCCGGGAGAGCCGCACCCGTGTCGTCCGTTATGTAGCCACGAAGGCTTCCGTCCTGGGCCACGGCTGCCCCGGCCAATGAAAGCGCGAGGAGAAGAATCAATGCACTTCTAACGTGCATGCACGTAACCTCCCTTGGATAGATGCGGTTCGAAGAGCTTCGCGCCGACCCCATGTGTGTCAATCACCGATGAAAAAGGGAAACAGAAAGCTCGGCGCTCGGCCCTCCATAGTTCAGTCCACTCGATTCTGCTGCAACCGACGTGCCATGGGTGCGTCGGTCGAGAAGGACGATAAACCAAGCCTGTACAACAAGAACCGCCGGGGACGCGCGGAAGGTGGGTAGCAGAAATACGAAAAGTTGAATGGCAAATTCAACGATTGGGATCGGGGCGAGATTTGAGTTTCTCCAGAAGCTTCTGGACAGGGGGTTGGTCAGGAGAGCGCTTGAGCGACAGATCGAGGAGCTCGATCGCGCGAGCCGGGTCCCCCGCGGCCGCGTGACAGGCACCGAGCGCGTTCAGGAGCGCCACATCCGGTCCAGAGAGCGCGAGCGCTTTCTCGAAGTGCGGAATAGCCTGCGCCGGATTCCCCGACTGGTAATAGGCGTCGCCGAGCGTGCGGCGAATTTCCGCGTCTTCCGGCCGGCTCTCGGCGAGAGGCGCGAGCATCTCGACCGCCTTCCCAGGATTCCCCTCGTCCAGGAGGTACCGTGCAAGCACCAGCCGCGGGGCCGCGAGCTCGCCGTTCTTGCCGAGCGCCCGTTCGTAGAGAGCGCGGGCTCGGGCCCGATCCTGAAGCCTCAGGTACTGCTCGGCGAGCGCGGTCTCGACGACGCCGGGAACGGTGGGGTCGAGAGTCGGGAAGCGCAGGGACCAGGGCCTGTCGATGACCGACCGAGGACTGACGTCGAAATCGGCCGAGGATTTCCCGAGGACGCCGCCTTCCGGATCTTCGAGAGCGACCTCGAGCCGGTAGCGGCCCCCGGAAACGGCGGCGAGAGGAATCGACTCGAGGATCGGCCCGCGGCCGCGGTCTCCGATCGAGACCTCCGTCTTCTCACCGAGCGCCTTTCCGGTCTCTCGATCGAAAAGAGCGAGAGTAATCCGATCGTCGCGGCCGGCGCCGGTCACGGGGATGAGGGCGAGGAGCGGCTGGCCCAGGGCGTAGACTTTCTTCGTATTCGGGTCGAGCCGCTCGGAGCCGAGATGATAGGGCCGGTACTGGAAGGCTTCCGCCCGTTCGGACCCGTACAGCAGAAGCGGAGCCAGAAGCGAAACCTCTCCCGGCCCTCGCTCGGGAACCGAAAGGGGCGAATCGAGGATCGTGTACTCGCTGCGCGCCCGGTTCTTCAAAACGACGCGGAAGCGGAACTCGCCGGGAAGAAGGGGGAACATGCTGCGGTAGGCGAAGGGACGCGCCTGCACTCCTTCGAACTGACTCAGCGTGAGCTCGAGGAACTCCTCGCGGGAGAACGAGAGGACCGGGAGCGCTTCCTCCGCGGTCACGACCTCGCCCTGGATCTCGAGGCTCGTGTAGTAGACCTTCTTGTCCTCGTCGAAGACCAGAGTCAGATCCTGGGGCTCGATCTCGATTCCCCAGTGGACGAAGCTCGCTTCCTCGAGACCCGGCGGTCCGGGGAGTAGGTCGACGGAAATGTGGCTTTGTATGTAATTGAAAAGGTAGTCGGTTTCGACCAGCCCGCGGTTCGCGGCGATGGCGTCGACGTAGCTCGCGTCCACCGCCCGAGCGGGGGACCGATAGATCTCCGCGAGAAGGATATCGGTCGAGACCGAGTCCTGGACCAGGCCGGGGATCGCGCTTTCGTCGGCCCGGAAAGTGATCGAGGCATGGGCGAGGTCGGCCGAGAGGCTCTGGAGAAGATGGTACGCCTCCATCCGGGAATTCTCCCCGAATTGCAGGGCAGGAAAGAGCTTCTCGGGACCGTGGATCCGCGGACTGTAGAGGCGATACTCCCCGGCGAACGCCTGCTGAAAAAAAAGAAGGTAAAAGGGCGAAGAGAGTCCCTTTTTCGGCGCCGCCTCGTAGAACCAGACCTCGGCGGGATAGATGCCGGGTGCGGCGAGAAACGTCTCGCGGTCGCGCGGGTCTCCGAGAAGGATGTACATCTTCCCGCGATCCGTCATCCACCCCGGGATGGGCGTCTCGCGCCCGAGGACTCGGTTGGCGTGCTCGATGCGCCGGTAGTGCTCTTCCCGGAACTCATTCCCCTCGGTGAGCGGATCGGGGTCGCGCCTTCTCCAGAAGGCCTCGATGAAGGCGTCCCGCTCCTCCGCGGATTGGAGCTCGAGAAACGCGGAGCGTTCCCGCTCAATAATAATGTAGGGAACTTCCTCTTCGAGCCACAGCCGGTGTCGTTCGGCGAGATCCGGCATGGCCTGGGCGGCCGCGAGCGCGGCCGTCAACAGAGTCATCACCTTCACAGAATCTCCTTCCGTCCCGGGCCATTGTAACCGCTCGGGCCGAACGAAGTAGAAGGCTAGAGAAGAAAGGATTGGCCCCGGGCCATCATGCGAGAGGTCGAAGAGAAGCTTCGCCGTTTGGCGGATCTCTAAGCTTCTTCGGGGAGCGGACTCGTTTCACGCAGTCACCCCGAGCTTTTCGGACACCTCGAGGAAACGGTCGACGTCGGCGGCGTTGTTGAAAAACGAGAGCGACACCCGTACCCGGGTCACCGGACCTGTCCCCCCGTACGCCTCGGTGCGATCGCCGTTCTGCAGGCTCACCTTGACCCGCGCCGCGTCGAGAATCTTCTCCGCCGCGGCCGCCTCTTCCCGGACGTAGAAGCTCACGATCGACGAGCGCGTGCCGTACGGCGTGAGAATGCGGAAGCCCCGCGCGACGAGACCCTTCCGCAATCTTTCGACCAGCGGCAGCGACTGCGCCTCGATTCGTTCGAGGCCGATTCCCTCCAGATACTTCAGCGCCGCGGCGAGCTGATAGATCTCGCCGAACGCGAGGCTCGCGTACTCGAACTTCTTCGCCGTGCGGTAATGCTGGTACTGGTAACCCTCGAGACGCTTTTCCACCTGCCAGCCCACGTTCGCCGGATGGATTCGATCGAGGAGCTCTCGCCGAACGTAGAACGGCGCGACACCCATACCTGCCCCGAGCCACTTGTAGGAGCCCGTCGTGAGGAAGTCGATATCGAGCGCCTTGACGTCGAGGGGTCCCATTCCCACGGCCTGCACCGCGTCGGCGTAGAGATAGGCGCCGTGGGCATGAGCGATCTCGGCAAGGCCCTTCATGTCATGGCGATAGCCGCTGATGTTCGAGACCAGCGCCACGGAGACGAGGCGCGTTCGATCGTCGACCAGCTCTCTGAAGTCTTCGAGCGTCGTGGCCCCGTTCCGGTGCTTTGCCATCCGGAGCTCGACTCCCCGCTCCTCCTCGAGGCGGCGCAGGATCACGGGCGTACTCGGGTACACGAGGTCGTTGACCACGACGTTGTCACCGGACTTCCATTCGAGGGAGTTGACGATTACGTTCTCGCCCTCGGAGGTGGCGTACAAGAACCCGATCTCGTCCTCGCCGGCCCCGACGAGGTGTGCGAAAAGCTTGCGAGTTTCGTCCGTCTTTTCGAGCAATTGCGGAACGGCGTACGACCGGCTCGCCCGTAACTCCAACCAGTCGCGGCCGGCGTCGACGACGGCCTGAGAGATGAGGCCGATGTAGGCGGTGTTGAGAAACGTCAGGTCGCGAAGAGCGGGGAAATCCTTCCGAACGCCCAGCGGATCGTCTCCCGCCGGCTCGACCGATTTCAGTCCGGCCAGGAGAGCGGCGCTGGGAACGGCTGAAACGAACTCACGTCGACTGACAGTCATATATTTACCTCCGTACGATGAGCCTCCGAATCAGAGGCACCGAGCCCTGATCCTCGAACCAGGTGACGTGCTCGTCCACCATATCGAGCTTGAGCGAGTACTCGCCTGGGGCTTCGGGAGCCCAGATCGCGGCGTCGAGCTCGAAGGTCTCTCCCGGACCGACGGTGCGGTCCATGTGGCCGTGACGATCGTAGTCGACCCAGCTCGCGCGTCTGGCTTCGAAAAGCTTCACTCCGAGCTTCACGCCGAGCTTTTCGTCGCTCGTAAAGACCCACGGCCCCGGGCTCTCGTTCGTGGCGCGCACCCGGACGTCCATCCGTTCTCCGGCCGCGACTTCGGAGGGAAGTCCCGTCGCCGCGATCGCGGCGCTGTAGACGTAGGGGACGTAGAGCTCGCGCGCCCAGCGCTCGAACGGCGCCCAGTCGGAGCCGGCGCCCGAGGCCCGGCGATACTCGTCGTATCGATCGAAGATGCGCCCGATCTCGGATGCCGGTCCGAAGGGGAGGTGGCCGTGCCAGACGCTCAGCTCGGAGCGAGCTTCTTCGAATGGGGCTCCGCCTTTGGCCATGCGCGCGATGACGCTCGCGAAACCGGTACGGTCGGCCCCGGCGCTGCAGTGGATGAGGATGGGCTCGGAAAGGCCCTCGAGGCGATCGATGAGCGCGACCAGGTCGGGACGCGAGGGAAGCCTCTCGGGAATCAGGTCGAGGCTCTCAAACCCGACTCCGTTCCGCTCGGCGACCTCGAGCTCGCGGCGGTACCAGTCGCGTTCTTCTTTCTCTCCCCTGAGGTTCACGATGGACTTGAGCTCGTGCCGACGGATGCGCTCCTCGAGCTCTTCTGGAGAGAGCTGGCCGCTCCGGTAAACGCGCCCGGGAACGACGGCGCGAAAGTTGTCGCCGAAAAGCGAGGGCCCGAGCGCGATGAGGCCCAGGAACCCGAGGCCGCCCAGCAATCCCGCGAGGGTCTTCATCGTTCTGGCCGGCATCATTGTACGCGGAGTTTTTTCGGCAGTCGCGGGGGTCGGGGGCCGTGGCGTACCGCGTCCCGAAGGACCGCGTACTCGAGCTCCATCTCGCACCTCGGCTTCGAAGCATCAGGCCAGCTCGGAGGTGTCCTTGTCGTGGGCCTCACCCCAGTGGGTCGAGCGACGGTTGGCTTGTGAGCGTTCAATCCTCGACACCGGGTAGACCGTGCGATCTAGACGTTCGCGAGTCCGAAGCGCAAAAGGAACAAGATGGCGGCCAGAAACGTGAGGTGAAACGCGAGGCTCAGGCCGCTCAGGAGGCTGCCGTAGGACTTCCCTTCCCCTCGAACGTAGATGGACAGAACGTAGTTGTAGGCCAGGCCGAGAGAGATCGCCACGACGAGCAGGACCCACGAGAATCGAAGCGACTCTCTCTGGAGCAAGCTGTCCCGAGCATTGAGAAACGTCACCGAGATCACGAGCGCCCCGGTCGCCAGGCTCAGGATGGTTTGAACGTGCTCGCGGAAGAACCTGGAACGTTCCAGAAGCCGGTCAGGACCCGGATCGGACATCGTCCGCCTCGACGACTTTGAGGAGCTTCGCCAGCCTGCCGATCTCGATCTTGTCTGTCTTCAAGCGCTCGGTGATGATCCGGTGGCACGTTGCGTAGGGAACGCCAGCTCGCTGAGACAGCTCCCGAATCGAATGCTCCGGAGAGTCCACCCACCGCTCCACACACTCGCCCGCTTCTTTGGCCAAGCTGAGGAAGGATGTCAGGACATCCGCCGAGGCTTCTGCCCGGCGGGCGCGATAACTCTCGATATCCTTTTGGTCCTCTGCGGCCTCGACTTGCTCTACGAGAGCTCGCATGAACTCGATCATGGCGTCGAACTTCTCTCGCTTCAGCGTGACCTCTTGTTTGTCAGGGTCGTACTGAATGTCCGACTTCTCTAGCGGGAATCCCTTCGTCAACATCGGTCGACTCCTCACGGCGTGTAGTCCAAGAGCCCGCTGAGCCAATCGAGCGTTCTCCTCAACGCCCCGACGGGCTTGATGCGGACCAAGTCGATATCCTTGCTCTCGTCGTCGACTCTGTAAAGGATGCTCAGCCTCTCTTCACCACCGGCAACTGTGATCTTGTAATAGTCACCGTGGACCCTCGTGCACTCCAAGCTTTCGGGCCGCGGATCCGTCTCCAGGATCCGGAGTGCTCCCTCCACCTGGCGCCGACGCTCCTCCGGCAGCTCACGCAAGCCTTCTCGCACAGGCAAGAAATCCTGGCGAACCTTGTATCGAGTGTTATTCATTTATGAGTAATTGTCAATGGTTATCCAGATTTGGATATTTCAGCGCGCATTCCCAGTGTCTTTGCATCCCCGATCCGGAACTCCATCAGCAATCCTGAGCTCGTCACCTCACTCCGGCCCATTGTATTAGCGCCCTGGCAGGCGTGGGGGTCGGGGGCCGTGGCGCACGGCGTCCCGAAGGACCGCGTACTCGAGCTCCGTTCGCGCCTCGGCACTTCGGAGCATCAGGCCTCCGCGGCTCATGTCGCCCCGGCCCACGAACGCCGCGGGGAACCGGAGGCGAGAGCCGAACACCGGAAGAAGAACGTCCGCATACTTCGAGGTCGCGACGCTTCCCAGAAGAACCACGATGGGGACGGGCCCCGCTCTCTCGGCGAGGTTTCTCGCGTCTCGTTCGAGGGGCGCGCGGTAGCGGTCGTCATCGGCATCGATGGGAACCCGCGCGATGCGTCGAAGGTCATCCAGGTTTACCCGTTCTTCCGGGAGCTTCAGTCCTAGACCCGGAGTGATCACCAGAGCTCCCGGAACACCCGGCGGGGGATGGTCGAAAGCCCGGGCGTAGGCCAGCTTTCCACGGAAGTAGAGACTGCTGACGAACGTGAAAAGCTCTCCGAGGGTCGCGCCCTCGGGGGAGCGAAGTCGGCGCGCCAGATCGGAGTCTCCCTTTTCCATCAGGTATCCCGCTCTTTTTCCGCGCAGGCTCGCGGGAGAGAGGAGGAAGATTCTCGCGGGAGTCATGTGGTACTTTCTCGAACCGTTGTGGCCAACGAAAGCATCCCTGTCGTAAAGCTGGCGCGGAAGCTCCGCACCGTCGAGTACTTTACCCTCGCTTTCGGCAGCATGGTGGGGACCGGGTGGCTCATCGTCATCGACGACTGGCTGACCCGCGGCGGTCCCCTCGGAGGAATTCTCGGATTTCTCGCGGGCGCGGTCCTTCTGGTTCCGATCGGCCTCACCTACGGCCGGCTGGTCGCGGGCCTTCCCGACGCCGGGGGCGAGGTCGCTTACACCGAGCGAGTCTTCCCCCGCGCGGTCAGCTTCGTGACCGGATGGTTCGTGGTGCTCGCGTATCTCATCGTCTGTCCGTGGGAGGCGGTCGCCATCGGGAAGCTTCTTTCGCGAGTCGCGCCGGTTCTCGACTCGGTCGAGCTCTACCGCTTCGGCGGGCAGCCGGTCTTCCTGCATCGGCTTCTTCTCGGTCTCGCGGTGACGGCGTTCATCTGCTATCTGAACTTTCGCGGCATCCGCTCGTCCGCCACGTTCCAGAATGTTTGCACCTTCGGCCTGCTTGCGGTCTTTGCGATCTTCTCCGCCCTCGGCCTTCTTCGCGGCGACGTTTCGAATCTGACGCCGCTCTTCAGCCATCCAGGGACCGGAGGCGCTCTGGTCTCGGTTCTTCTCGTCCTCCAGATCGTCCCCTACTTCATGACGGGCTTCGAGGCGGTGGCGAAGTCTTCCGAGGAAGCGCACTCCGACTTCCAGCCGACCGGGTTCCGCAACGCCATCCTCCTCGCGATCGCCGTGGGGGGCTTCTTTTACGCCACGGTGATGCTGGTGGTGCCCATGGTCCATCCCTGGACCGAGCTCGCCAGCATCCCCTTCGGTACCGCCGTCGCCTTCGAGCGCGCGTTCGGCTCCCGCGCCATCGGGGATTTCATCCTTCTCGGCGCGGTCGTCTCGCTCTTCAAGGTCTTCAACGGCTGCTTCATCGCCGCGACGCGGATGGTCTACGGGATGGGAAAGCGGGGCCTGGTGCATCCGAGCCTCGCGCGCGTCCACCCGCGATACCAGACCCCGCACTTCGCGATCGCGTTCGTCGGTCTCGTCACCGTGATCTCGACGTTTCTCGGCGACGCGCTTCTCGTTCCGCTGAGCGAGCTTGGCTCTCTCGCCATCGCCGTCGGGTGGCTCGCCGCCTGCGTGTGCTTTCTCAAAGGGGTGAGCTGGAGCGCCTCTCGCCCTCCCGGGCTCGGGGCGCGCGCGATGGCATGGATTGGCACCCTCGTCGCCCTCGGTCTCGTGCTGATGAAGCTCTTCCCCTTCGTGCCCGGCCATATGAGCTGGCCGCAGTATCTCGGGCTCGCGGTGTGGATGTCGCTTGGATTCGGGCTGTGGTGGGCGGCGAAGCGGATCCGTTCGTAGCGGCGGGGGCGCCATGTACCCCCGCCGTATTGGACGACGGACTCAATCCTCGCGGATCTGACCTCGGATCTCGCCCCCAGGGAACTTGCCGCTATGCACGTTGGCATAGGTCACGCCCGAGCGTATGAGTCGAACGAGCTCCTCGAACTCACTTGCGGCGACGCCCTGACCAACCGGGCCGATCGCGTTCGCCATCGTAAGCGCTATTCCCGGAAGACCACGCGCCCGCCCACCACCGTCATCCGCACCCGCAGGTCGCGGAGCTCGTCCGCGGGCGTCGTGAGCGGGTCTTCGGAGAAGACGGTCATGTCCGCGTAGCGGCCGGGGGACAGCGCTCCCAGGTCTTCTTCCTGGAAAGCCGCGAAGGCGGGACCCGCGGTCAGAAGGCGCAACGCGGTGTCCGCGGGAAGTCGTTCTTCGGGATGGAATCCCCCGGGCGGAGTCCCATCGGCGGCGCGCCTCGTGACGGCGCAGAAGAAATTCAGCACAGGGTCTCCCGAGTCCGAAGCCGGGTAGTCCGTCCCGAGAGCGATGCTCGCTCCCGCGTCGAGGAGAGATCGCGTCGCGAGAACAAAGCTCGCGCGCGAAGGCCCCACGCGATCCTCCGACCAGCGCGCGTACTCGCCCGCGAACATCGGCTGAATGGAGGCGATGACCCCAAGCTTCGCGAAGCGAGGCCGGTCGATGGGGTCGATGACGGACGCGTGCTCGATGCGGAACCGGAGCCGGCGCGCCGCTCCCGCAGCCTCGAAAGCGTCGAGCGCGCGGCGCACGGCGCGGTCGCCGATGGCGTGCGCGTTTACCTGGAATCCCTTTGCCGTCGCCGCCCGGATCAGATCGCGAAACTCCTCGTCGTCCATCGTCTCGAGGCCCCGCTCCGAGGGCGCGTCGGAGTAGGGCTCGAAGAGCTGGGCGCCTCGAGATCCGAGAGCGCCGTCGAGAACCACTTTGAAGCTTCGGATCGTGAGCCGTCCCTCTCCGAGCCCGATCTCCGGCCCGCGGGCGAGGATCTCGGCAACGAGATCTCCCCGCCCGTTCGCCATCGCGTAGATGCGGACCGGAAGCGCGTCCTCGGCGAGAAGCTTCTTGTATAGAAGGAGGGTCTCGCGGTCCGCGCCGGCGTCGTGGACGCTGGTGAGCCCCAAGCGCGCATACTCCTGGAGCGCCGCGCGAAGGCGCCGCTCCGCCTGCTCCGACGTCGCCGGAGAGACGATGCGCCGAACGAACGCGGTCGCATGGTCGACGAGGATTCCCGTGGGCGCGCCCGCGGAATCGCGCACGATCCTGCCCCCGTCGGGATCCTCGGTTCCACGGGAAACCGAAGCCGCGGAGAGCACTCTCGAGTTGACCCAGAGGGAATGGCCGTCGATCCGATCGAGGACCACCGGGTGGCGGGTGGTGGCAGCGTCCAGATCCGCCGCGGTCGGGAACGCGACCGGCCGAAAATGGCCCTCGTCCCAGCCTCCGCCCAGGATCCACTCCCCCTCGGGCGTCCTCGAGGCGAGCTCTTTGACCCGTGCCACAATCTCACTTTTGTCGAGACCTCGCAGATCCATCGTCGCGAGTTGCTCACCGAAACCCGCGGCGTGCACGTGGGCATCGGCGAGGCCGGGGACGGCGACACCGGGAAGAACGATCCTCTCGGTGCGCGAGCCGACGAAGGGCTCGAGGCTCGAAGCGTCGCCAACGGCGAGGATGCGCCCTCCCTTCACCGCGAGCGCCGTAGCCCGGGGCCGGCCGGGGTCGAGGGTGACAATCGGCCCGACGAAGATCACATCCGCCGTGTCTCTCGGCGTTTGACCCGCGGAGGCGCGCGCGAGCGCCAGAAGGCAAGCAACGGAAACCCATCGTTTTTGCATTCACCGATTGTAACGAAACGTCGGAGGTTTCGACCTCCGGTTGACAGGAGAAGCGATAGTCCGAGAAGATGCCGACGCGGCAGGAACCCTGATGACACCAAGAAGGCTCGCAGCCATCCTCCTCTGGTCCACG
>CAZKNR010000346.1:0-1820 GCA_964553925.1 uncultured Acidobacteriota bacterium | reverse complement strand
CAAGACGATCGTCTCTCTTCGCTACCTCCTCGTGCAGAAACGGACGGGCGTCCGCAAGAAAAAGGACTTCGATCTTGAACGCTGCAGATGGAAGTCGATCACGAAAATTGACGGATCCCAAGATTTAACTTAGCGGCGATGACCCTCAGACGCTTCATGAAGGCCAACGGACTCCTGCGCCGAGCGCGCCTTCGCTTCTACTCGTGCCCAGGCCACGCCCGGGCGGAAGCTCGCCTCGAAAGCCGCGAGGTGCGGAGCTACGAGGCCGAGTACGTCGGCTCCCTCTGGCACCTCGACTTCCACCACGGCTCCTTGAAGGTCCTCACCCCCGGCGGCCTGTGGGTACGGCCCATCGTCCTTGGCATCCTCGACGACCACTCCCGCCTCGCCTGTCACCTCCAGTGGTACCTCGGCGAGACCGCCGAGGACCTCGTCCACGGCCTCTCCCAGGCGATCCAGAAACGCGGGTTGCCACGCTCCTTCCTCACCGACAACGGCTCCGCCATGATCGCCGAGGAGGTGACGCAAGGCCTCGAGCGTCTGGGCATCGTCCACCAAACGACGCTCCCCTGTAGCCCTTACCAAAACGGGAAGCAGGAGTCCTTCTGGGCCACCCTCGAAGGCAGGCTCCTCGCCATGCTCGAAGGCGTAGCAAAACTCACCCTGCCCTTTCTCAACGAGGCCACCCAGGCCTGGGTCGAGATCGAGTACAACCGCGCCGTCCATTCCCAGATCGGAGAGCGGCCGGTCGACCGCTTCGCCCACGCACCCGAGGTCCTCAGGCCAAGTCCCACGAGCGAGCGGCTCAGGCAGGCCTTCCGCCAGGAGGTCGCGAGAACGCAGCGGCAGACCGACGGCACCGTCTCACTCGAAGGCGTACGCTTCGAGATCCCGGGACGGTTCCGTCACCTCGAGCGGGTGACGATCCACTACGCCCGCTGGGACCTGGGCCTCGTGCACCTCGTCGACTCGCCCGGTGGGAAACTCCTCGCTCCGCTTGATCCACTCGATCGGGCCGCGAACGCCACCGGTGAGAGACGCGCTCTTCCTCTTCGAGAGCGTGACGAGGGGGAGGATACTCCCGCAAGCGGCGCGATTCCGCCTCTCCTCTCGAGAATTCTCTCCGAGTACTCGGCCACCGGCCTGCCGCCGGCTTATCTTCCCAAGCCCATCGAGGAAGAGGGCCCGAAGAAGAAGGCGCAGAAAGAAGAAGACCAGGACCAGAACACCACACTCGAAGGAGGTGCCGCATGAATTCAAAGAAGCTCCTTTCCCTCTACGGTCTCAAGTGGAACCCCTTCGGAGACCTGCCCGTGGAGGCGCTCTTCGTTACCGACTGCCTTAAGCACTTCGCATGGCGCGTGGAGACCCTGGTGCAGGACGGCGGCTTCGCCCTCGTCAGCGGCGAGACCGGGAGCGGCAAGTCGGTCACGCTGCGCCTCGTCGCCGAGCGGCTCAAGGCGCTCAGGGACGTGGCGGTGGGTGTCCTCGCGCGACCTCAGTCCATGATCGGCGACTTCTACCGGGAGCTGGGGGACATCTTCGGCGTGAAGCTCAACCCGTCGAACCGCTACGGAGGCTTCAAGGCGCTGCGCGATCGCTGGAGAGCGCACCTCCAGTCCTCGCTCTTAAAGCCATCGCGCCCAAGTTAATTCAGCAGGTTTTCGGCGCCATCGATATGCTTCAACGACTTCCATTTCGTGCGTTCCTTCGAGAAACCTCTCCGGCGGCGCTCGCCCGTTCGTTTTCGCACGAGGATGTCGGAGAGGAACACCCTCGTCTTCGGGACGTCGCTCCAGTTGGGCTTTTTCAGCCGTCTT
>CAZKNR010000345.1:0-5258 GCA_964553925.1 uncultured Acidobacteriota bacterium | reverse complement strand
GAGATCGAGCGCCCCTGAACCTGCGGGCTTCGATGATGGAGCGGGTAGAGCAAAGCGGGCTCGACGATGCTCGGAAATTTCTTCTGCTGACTCTGATCGAGACGTACTTCGAGCTGGCGGAAGACGAGAAGCCGAAGTTCGAGCGTCTGTTGTCGCAAGAACGGTATCGGGAGGTGAAAAAGATGCAACTCACGTGGGTGGACAAAATGAAGGAGGAAGGCCGCAAGGAGGGGCGTCAGGAAGGGCAGCGAGAGGGCCTGCAAAAGGGCCAGTTCGAGGGTAAGCGTGAAGCCCTCTTGCAGTTACTCACGAGCAAGTTTGGACCGCTCCCGGAGAAGACCGCGTCTCGAGTGCGCGCGATTGAGTCCCTCGAACAAGTCGACCGCTACCTCGACCGCGTGCTCGTCGCGAGCTCGCTTGCGGATATGGGCCTCGGAGACTGAGCGGTCGGGCCTAATCCTTCGAACTCCGTCCAGGAGTCGAGAGACCGGGTACTCACGATCGCCCCATGGAGCGGGTAGAGCAAAGCGGGCTCGACGAGGCTCGGAAATTTCTTCTGCTGACTCTCATCGAGACGTACATTCGAGTTGGCGGAAGACGAGCAGCCGAAGTTCGAGTGCGTATGCTGTCGCGAGAACGGTATCGGGAGGTGAAAAAGATGCAACTCACGTGGGTGGACAAGATGAAGGAGGAAGGCCGTAAGGAAGGCTTACAGAAGGGCCGTCAGTAAGGGCAGCGAGAGGGCAAGCGTGAAGCCCTCTTGCGGTTACTCACGAGCAAGTTTGGACCGCTCCCGGAGAAGACCCTGTCTCAAGTGCGCGCGATTGAGTCCCTCAAGCAAATCGACCGCTGCCTCGACCGCGTGCTCGTCGCGAACTCGCTTGCGGATATGGGCCTCGGAGACTGAGCGGTCGGCCCAGACCCTTCGAACTCCGTACGGGAGACTCGAGAGACAGGGTACACACGGTCGCCCAGCAGGCGCCGACCAAGTCGGTCGAGGACCACGACACGTTGACTCGAGTCTAGCCTAACCCGGACCCCGCACTGATCCCCCGTCTAGCAACACAAGTGTTGTATTCGTAACTGTTCTGTTGTATCATCCCTTCGTGACCAGTAACCAGCTCAAACGCTGGCTCGCGCAACAGGGATGCACCTTCGAACCGGGCCACGGTGGCCATCTATTGGTCCGCGGGGGAATCGGATGAGCGTCCTCCCGATGCACGGGAGCGGAAAAGAGCTTGGAACGGGTTTGGTGAGGAAGATCAAGAAGGACCTTGGTCTACAGGATCGCCAATAGTCCACGTGCCTCTTCGGGAGGGGGCGCGGACAAAGGAGGAGCAATGGTTCGCTATCCGGTAGTTCTAGAGCCGGACGACAACGGAACGCTGATGGTCACGTTCCCTGACTTTCCAGAGGCACAGACCTTTGGCGAGGACGAGGCCGATGCGCTCGCCAGAGCCAGCGATGCTCTGGCAACCATCGTGGATGGCTATATCCGGACGCGCCGTCCGCTCCCCACTCCGTCCCTGCTGTCTGGTCATGCGGCTGAACTGTCGGCCCTGATGAGCGCGAAGGCCGAACTCTACAACGCTATGCAGGCTCTGGGTGTTAGCAAGTCGGCGCTCGGACGGCGGCTCAACTGGCATCCGCCACAGGTTGATCGCCTGCTGAACCTCACGCACAGCTCTCAAGTGGATCAACTCGACGCTGCAGCCAAAGCGTTGGGCGGCACCCTCAACATGTGGATTGACGGCCTTCCACAGAGGCCACGTGTTGTTCTGGGAGTACGGTCACAGAGGATGTCCATCGACGCGGCTGTCATGGCGGGACGACCAGCAAAGCGCCAGGCATCGACTGGCCGTCCGTCAAGGGTCAGCAGGCGCAAGGCCGTAGCTAAGAAGAAGTAGGCCCACAGGTCGTACGAGGAGAAGACATGTCCAGGATTGCTATCGATGGACACCAACACCGTCGACGATACCCACATGGTGACCGCGGAGGCGAAAGACGTTTTCGGCAACGCCGTGCCCGACGCGCTCGTTCGCTTTTCGGTCGCTGCGGCGAACGCCGTCTTTGGGATGCCGACGAGCGGGAGCGCGACGACGGCCGCCGCCTGGCATGGCTTCCTTCAACTACATTGGACCCATGCCGGGTACGGACACGATAACCGCCTTCGCCGATTTCAATGAGGATGGCATACGCGATCCCGCTCCGCGGCACATGAGCCGCAGGACACGGCGGAGAAACTCTGGGAGCTCCCGGAAAGCACGCCCGGAAGGGCTACGGGCGGAGGCTTCATCCTCATGCCGGATTGCGACCGTGCGACCTTCGGCTTCGTGGCCCAGTTCCAATCGGGAGCCGCGTCACCCAAGGGCGAGCTCACGTTCCAGATTCACAGTCGACCGCCCTTCCGCCTCAAGAGCGTGTCGATCGACGCCGAGCTTGGAGGGGGAGCGTGGGAACGAGACTCACGGCTGCTTGTGGGGCACCTCCACTGTGTCGGTGTCCGTGGCGGTGTTGCCCGAGCCGTCCTCGACCTCGTAGGTGGCGGTGTAGGTGCGGCCGTCGCTGGCGCCCTGGCGCTCGGCGCGGAGCTGGAAGCTCACGTCGTCGGTGCCGATGTCGGCGCCCTGGATGTCGCTCACGGTATTGCCGTCGCCGCCGCCCTGGGCATCGTCGGGCTCGTCGCTCATCACCGAGACGAGCTTGAAGCTCGTGACCGGGCAGTTGTCCTCGACGGTCACGTTAGCGGTGATGTCGACCATCTTGTGATTCGGCGGCCACAGGACGTCGGGGTCGAGCTCGACGTCGATCGTCGGAGGGGTTGTGTCGATGACCTCGGCGTCGGCGATCTCGACCGTTTGCACCTGGCAGCCATCCATGGCGGTCACCTGGACGCGGACGATGGCCGGGCTCGTCGTCAGGTCCGAGACGAGGACGCTTCCGTTGACCCCGACCGTCATGCCGTCGACTTGCACAATGTTGGTCGTTGGTGTTCCGAGCATGGCGTTTCCGGTGAGCTCGCTCACGAGGACGCTCACATCGCCGGCAGCAACGGAGCAGTCGTCGGTCACCATCGCGCCGAGCTCCGGCTCGAAGACGGCGTTGACGTTATTGATCTCGGCGGCGATCGAGAAGAGCACCTCAGCATCGTCGTTGTTCGGGTCGTTGTCGATGTCTCGCGCTTGGTAAAACTGGCCCGTGGTGCCGAGCGTCATGCGGTAGATGCGAAGGGTTTCCCCGCTTTCGATCGCAAGAGGCGCGAGCTCGAAAGCGTTCGCGCCAAACGCAGCGATGCGCGGGACGGACGGTGGCGGAGGCGCCTCCTCGTTGGGGTGATCGAAGACGTTCGCGCCGTCGGTGCCATCGCGATCGAAATAACTCGTGTAGAAGATGCCCTGATCGGTCACGACCGGGTCCAGGCGGAGAAGACCGTCCGACGTGCCCATCAGGACGTAGACCATCGCGGGCCCGACGGCGAGCCGTCCCGAGATGGCACGATCGAGGACACCTCGGAAGGCGTAGGTCTGGATCTCGGGAAATTGGTTCTGGAGCGTCCGCTCCAGGAACGAAGAGGACGCGACCGAGACCTGGGGAAACGCGCCATCGGGCAGCAGAAGCGAAATCACGACTCCCGATCCGCGAGGTACCGTTCCTTCCGGCGGAGCGCTCGCCAGCAGAGAGTGGAGGAGGTCGAGATCGAGCGTGGCTCCCTGGAAGCGCGTTGGCGGGCTCGCCCCTGAGGGAAACGGGATCGTTTCGACCAACTGCCACAGGCCACCGGGTGAGACGATGGGCGGACCCGGCGGTGCCGACTGCGTTCCTGCCTGGCTGGAAACAAAAAGGAAGAGCGCCAGAAGCGAAAGGTAAGGCCGTCGAGAGAACACGTTCCCCCCTATCTGACACCACACGATTGGGGGGGAACCCGTGGCGCGCTTGGAACGGCTACCATTCACGCCGATGGCGCGGGCTGCAAAAGGAATGGGGGTATCGGGAGGTGAAAAAGATGCAACTCACGTGGGCGGAGGAAATGCAGGAAAAGGGCCGCAAGGAAGGCATGAAGGAAGGCAAAAAGGAGGGCCTGCTCGAGGGCAAGAAGGACGCCCTGTTGCAGTTACTCGCGAGCAAGTTCGGTCCGCTCCCGGAGAAAACCGCGTCCCAGTGTGCGCGATTGAGTCCTCCAAGAAGCTTGACCGCTACCTGGACCGCGTGCCCGTCGCGAGCTCGCTTGCGGACATGGGGCTCGAAGACTGAGGACCGGCTCTTCGACAACCAGCGGGCGATCGAGCCCTTGAAGGGCCACGCGGAGGCGCTCGGTCTCGACGTTGTCGCCTTCGAATCCTGCATGGCTTCCGAGAAGTACGGCGAAGCCGTGCGGAAAGACATGGCGGAAGCGCAGAAGGCGGGCGTGTCGGGAACCCCTAGCTTCGTCCTCGGTCGCACCGATCCCGCCGATCCAAGCAAGGTCAAGGGGATCAGCTTCATCCGCGGCGCCCAGCAGTTCGCGGCCTTCAAGACGGAGATCGAAAAAGCTCTCGCCGAAACCGAGAAGTAAAACTTCGACTGCGCCGGCGGAGGACGAGTCGCGGTGTATCTGAACGAGATCTGGTTTCCCGGCGGCTTCCCAGCGTTGACAGACCTGCAGATGTGAACGAATGCGGTCCCGCGTAGCGACGCGGCGCTCGCCGCGTTCCACGACCTCGTCGGCGGATGGAACAGTCCACCTCCGCATGGCTTTTGCCCTGTGCCGTAATCGTTCGAATCCCTATCGAGGGTGGCGGGACCACGGCCGCCCTCTTTGCGGGTGGGTCAGCAGGCGCCGCGCTGTTCACATTTCCGGCATGGACAGACGATGGTTGTGGCGATGCCGAAGCGCCAGGGCTCGGCGGGGTGGCGCTCGAATCGCGTATAGGGGCGCCCTCTGTGAAAGACACGCCAAAAGCCAGACCCGATGGTGGATGAGACCGCACGAGTCCAAGCATTGCCTCTGGTCCCGTCGGCTATTTTCTGACGAGGAACCCAACTCGTAGCCCAGCCCGGGGAGGTTTCCGCTCCAATTTGTCGTCTCCTTCTTCCAGAGGAAGAAAATGCGGATGGCACACGATCAGCTCTTCAAGGACTTCCTGCATGAGTTCCTGCAGGATTTTCTGAAGCTTTTCTATCCCGACGTCGAAGCCAGGCTCGATTTCGGCACGCTCCGGTTCCTGGACACGGAGTCCTTCACGAGCTTTCCGGAGGGAAGCTCACGCCAGGCGGACATC
>CAZKNR010000344.1:0-20835 GCA_964553925.1 uncultured Acidobacteriota bacterium | reverse complement strand
TCGGAGGAGGAGCCTCACCGTTTCCCCATGATGGTTCCTGGCGGCGAGCCCGAGGGCGGTCGTCCCTTGAAGCGTCTGAACGTCGGGTTTCGCGCCGGATTCGAGGAGGACCTGAACGGCGCCGGCCCGTCCCTTTTCCGCCGCGAGCATGAGCGCCGTCTTGCCGTCGGCGCCTCTCGCGTTTGGGTCCGTCCCCGAAGACAGCAGAGCCCGGACGGCTTCGGCGTTACCGCTCCGAGCCGCCTCGAAGAGCTGGTCGGCGGAAGCCGTGGGCGCCTCGCTCGGCGCGACCTCCGTCGAAGCGGGCTCGGGAGGCGACGCCTGGGCGATGTACTCGTCGAGCGCCTCCCGGATCTCGCCATCCGGGACAGCTCGCGCGAGCAAAACCTTCAATCGACGAACTACACGAAGCGCTTCTTCGGCTCCCAGCGGGCCCTCGAGCTTCGCCCAGAGCTCAAAAGCCTGCTCGTCGGTGTAGTGGGGCAAAAGGAGCTTCATCGCCCGCGACTCGGGGTCCCGCTCGAGGAACGGGTCGAGAATCTCGAGCCCGCGGAGGGGTGAGTCGTCGGGAACGACATAGACTTTTCCGCCCGCTTCGGCCCGCCAGGGCGCGTGCCGATCGCCCTCGGGCCGGGAGAAGAAAATCAATTCGTCCGTCGCCGTTCTCAGGTCCAGAGTCGTCGCGGGATAGTCCCCGGCGGCGACGGCCGACTCGTACTGCCGCTCCAGGAGGGGCGACTCGCTCAAGGTCCTGAGAAAGAGCTCCATGATGGGAGGCGGAATCACGATCTTGCGGGCGTCGCTCTCCAAACGAAACCCGCCGGGGGTCCGCCGCAACAGATACTGCTCGTCTTGCCCTTCTGGCTCTTCTGGCTCCCCGCTCCCTCCGCTGAGGCGAGCATCGATTCGAAACGTACTCGCATCCATCAGCCGGCCCAGGAGCGCGGTGCTCGAGGCCGGGTCGGTGCGAGACTCGGGCGACAACGTGATACCCGGGATCGACGCCTTCTGATCGTCATCGTGGAACGTGAAGGCCTTGGCGCTCCCTTGGGGTTTCGGGAAGGCGAACACCCCGTGGAGGGTTTGATGGTCAGAATCGAGTCGTCCTCCGTCCAGGGCAGCGCCGCGGGTCGCAACGTGATCGTACCGCTTGCCGAGATCGTCCCGGAGATACATGCGGTGGTTGTCGGAGTCCGATCCTTTGAAAAGCCTCTTGCCCGAGAGCCCGGAGCTCTTCCAGCTCGCCTGGAGCTCCATAGCGCCTTCTTCCGTGAAGGCGACCGCCTCCACGCACCAGCGCAGCGAAGCTCCTTCTCCGAGATCGGTCTCGCGACACCGATTCTCCTGCCAGTACGTGACCGGGCCGCTCGCGGTCAGAAGCTGGAGAGAGACGAGCGGAAAGAACACTGCCTTCCACATGGAGATGGCTCCTCGTTCGTTTTTTCAGCTGGAAATATCAGGATAACCGGGTTTTGGTGTTGTGGCAACCTGAAGGCTTCCCCCGACTCTGTGCTAGCATCGCGAGGAAAACCGCGCAATGAGTGCGACCGAGAAGAAAAGCGACGCCTTCCTCCGAACGAGCTCGGGGAAGAGCCTCGAGACGGAGTACACGGCCGAGCCACCCGAGGAGAAGCTCGGCCGCGCGGGCGAGCCTCCGTTCACTCGGGGAATCCATCCCTCGGGCTACCGGGGACGGCTCTGGACGATGCGGCAGTACGCCGGGTACGCCACTGCCGCCGAGTCCAACCGGCGATACCGCTACCTTCTCGAGCAGGGACAGAGCGGCCTTTCAGTGGCGTTCGATCTTCCGACCCAGATCGGCTACGACTCCGACCATTCGATGGCGCGCG
The DNA here is from genome assembly GCA_964553925.1 of uncultured Acidobacteriota bacterium. Lineage (GTDB taxonomy): Bacteria > Acidobacteriota > Vicinamibacteria > Marinacidobacterales > SMYC01 > DAISKN01. Next base: position 18,985 of record CAZKNR010000344.1, on the reverse strand, counting down.
GAGAGGTGGGACGGGTCGGGGTCGCCATCGGCTCCATCGAGGATATGGAGACGCTCTTCGAGGGCATCCCTCTCGACCAGGTCTCCACCTCCATGACCATCAATGCCACCGCGGCCATCCTTCTCGCTCTCTACGTCGCCGTGGGGAGGAAGCGCGGCGTCCCCGAGACTCAGCTCTCGGGAACGGTGCAGAACGACATCCTCAAGGAGTACATGGCCCGGGGGACCTATATCTATCCTCCGGGTCCTTCGATGCGCCTGGTTACCGACGTCATTACGTTCTGTCAGGAGAGACTTCCCCGCTTCAATCCCATCAGCATCAGCGGCTACCACATCCGCGAAGCCGGCTCGACGGCGGCACAGGAGCTCGCGTTCACGCTCGGAAACGGCATTGCCTATGTCGAGGCCGCGGTCGCCGCCGGGCTCGACGTCGACGACTTCGGAGAGAGGCTCTCGTTCTTCTTCAACTCGCACCGGAATTTCCTCGAGGAGGTCGCCAAGTTCCGCGCGGCGCGCCGGATGTGGGGCCGGATCCTGAGAGAGCGTTTCGGCTCGAAAAATCCAAGGGCGCAGATGCTGCGGTTTCACACTCAGACCGCGGGGTCGTCGCTCACCGCGCAAAGCCCCCAGACGAACGTGGTTCGCACCACGCTCCAGGCGCTCGCCGCCGTTCTCGGCGGAACGCAGTCGCTTCATTGCAACGCGCTCGACGAAGCCTTGGGGCTTCCGCGGGAGGAAACGGCAGAGCTCGCGCTCCGGACGCAGCAGGTCATCGCCTACGAGAGCGGAGTCGCCGCCACCGTCGATCCCCTCGGAGGCGCCTATGCCGTCGAGGCGCTCACCGACGCCGTCGAGAGGCAAGCCGAGGCGCTCCTCGCCGAGATGGACCGGCGCGGAGGGGCGCTCGCCGCTCTCGAAGCCGGGTGGCCGCAGTCCGAGATCCGCGACTCGGCCTATCGCTTCCAGAAAGACGTGGAAGCTCGGGAGATCCTGGTCGTGGGAGTCAACGCCTTCGAAAAGGACGAGCCGGTCCCGGTGGACGTCTTCTCGGTGGATCCCGCAATCGAGAAGGACCAGGTCGACAGGCTCCGCGCGTTTCGTGCCCGGCGCGACGCCGCGGCGACAACGAAAGCACTCGACGAAGTGGAGAGGATCGCGAAGAGCTCAGCGAACTTGATGCCCTCGATCCTGAACGCGGTCGAGGCCGAAGCGACACTCGGTGAGATTTCGGATCGGCTGCGAAGGGTATTTGGAGAGCATCGCGCGCGCTGAACGTCACATGTCCGACACGAGGGAGCTTCTTCTCGAGACCCGGGGCCTGACGACTCGCATCGAGACCGACACGGGGACGATCCGGCCGGTGAACGACGTCACGATGCGGATTCACGCCGGGGAGACCCTCGCTCTGGTCGGCGAGTCGGGCTCGGGGAAGTCATTGCTCGCGTTCTCCCTCATGCGGCTTCTCCCGCCTTCGGGCCGCATCGAGCGAGGCTCGATCCTGTGGAAGGGCCAGGATCTCCTCGCGATGTCGAACGAGCAGATTCGGCGGGTGAGAGGAAAACAGATCGCTCTGATCTTCCAGGAGTCGGGCGCGGCCCTCAATCCGGTGCGGACCATCGGCGATCAGATCGCCGAGCCTCTGAGAGCTCACCTCGCCCTCTCGCGGCGGGCGGCGCGCGCGCGCGCGGTCGAGCTCCTCGCGGAGGTGCGCATTCCCGAGCCGGGCGAGCGCGCGAAAGACTATCCCCACCAGCTCAGCGGAGGGATGAAGCAGCGGGTCCTCATCGCCATGGCCGTCGCCTGCGATCCTGCGCTGGTGATCGCCGATGAGCCCACGACCGCCCTCGACACCACGCTACAGGCCCGGATCCTCGAGCTTCTCGCGCGGTTGAAGGCGGAGCGCCGTCTCTCCATGCTCCTCATCACCCACGACCTCGGCCTGGTGCGCGAGAACGCGGATCGAGTGGCGGTGATGTACGCCGGAAGAGTGGTGGAGCAAGGGTCAGCGGCTTCGATTCTCAGCGACCCGCGGCATCCCTACACCCGGGGTCTGTGGCAGTCTCTTCCCCGCTCGCGCGGCGGAGCGCCCGGAAAAGCGAAGCTCGCGGCCATGCCGGGGATGGTGCCGCACCTCGCGGCCCTGCCTCCAGGCTGCGCGTTCTCAGAACGCTGCCCGGTGCGTTTCGAGCCCTGCGATCGGGAAGTCCCCACTCTCCAGGGGGTCGGCGCGAGCGGCGACCGGCTCCATCAGAGCGCCTGCTATCACGAAAGCGCGGTGCTCCAGGCGATGGCGACAAGGTGACCGAACCTCGGGTCCTGGTCGAGGTCCGGGAGTTGACCAAGCTCTTTCCCATCCGCCGCGGTCTCCTCCGGCGGCACGTGGGCGACGTCCGCGCCGTCGACGGCGTGAGCCTCGACATCTACCGGGGCGAGACGCTCGCGCTCGTGGGAGAGTCCGGCTCGGGGAAGAGCACTCTCGGCCGGCTGATCCTGCGGCTCATGGAGCCGACGTCCGGAAGCGTCCGTCTCGACGGGACGGATCTGCTCGCTCTCCCGCGGGAGCCGCTTCGCAAAATACGCCGCCGCATGCAGATCATCTTTCAGGACCCCTATAGCTCGCTCAATCCGATGATGACCGTGCGGACGATCGTGAGGGAGCCGCTCACCATCCATCGGATCGGCAACCGCCGCGAGCGGGACGAGCGGACGATGGAGCTCCTTCGGCTCGTCGGGCTCAAGCCGGAGCTCGCCCGGCGCTATCCCCACGAGCTTTCGGGAGGCGAGCGCCAGAGGGTCGGGATCGCCCGGGCGATCGCGCTCGATCCCGAGTTCCTCGTCGCCGACGAGCCGGTGACCGCGCTCGACGTCTCCGTCCAGGCGCAGATCCTGAACCTCCTCCTCGAGCTCCAGGAAAAGCTCTCGCTGACCTATCTATTCATCGCCCACGACCTCCGGGTGGTGGAGCACGTGAGCGATCGGGTCGCGGTCATGAACCGGGGAAAAATCGTGGAGCTCCAGAGCCGGGTCGAGCTCTTTCGTTCCCCGCAGCACGAATTGACCCGGGAGCTCCTCGAATCGATTCCGTGATCTAAACAAAAATACCGCCTCGGAGGCGCTATGTTACACTCCGCGGCGATGCAGTTCGATCTCTTCGACTCCGGCAGCAACACCATCCTCGGGGCCGAGAGCTACATCGAGCTCCGTGATCGGCTGCGGGCGAGCGGCTGCACCAAATGCGCGCTCCATCAGGGGCGGACCCAGATCGTGGTCGACCGCGGGAATCCCTCGGCCGCGGTCATGACGATCGGCGAGGGCCCGGGCGAGAACGAGGACAGGGAAGGCCGGGCGTTCGTCGGACGCGCGGGCCAGCTCTTCGACAAGATCATGAGCGCCGTCGGGATCGATACCGATCGCGACATGCTGATCGCAAACGTGGTCAAGTGCCGGCCGCCCGAGAACCGCAGCCCTCGAACGGAGGAAGCCGCGGAGTGTATCCCCTTTTTGAAGCGCCAGATCGAGCTCGTGCGCCCCAAGGTGATCCTGCTCCTCGGGGCAACGGCGCTCAAGCACATCGACAAGTCGAAGACCACCTTCCAGATGGGTGAAGAGGCGGGAAGGTTCTTCACCCTTGCCGACTATCCGGGGATCCAGTTCATGGTCCTCTACCATCCGGCGGCGCTGCTCTACAACGCCAAGCTCAAGCCGGCGATGTGGGAGCACGTGAAGAAGTTGCGGCGTTACCTGGAGCAGAACGGCCTTTTCAACAAGGCCCGGGCCAGCTAGGACGAACTGGATCAGGGCCAGCTCGAGAGCCGCACCTTCACTTCGAGGATCCTGTCCTTGCGCCGAATTTTCGCGTTCACGGTCTCGCCGGGCCGGCGCTGCCGGATGATGCTCGAGGCGCGATCGCTCGAGCCGATGGCGCGGCCGTCGAGCTCCAGTAAGACGTCGCCGGCCTCGAGGCCCGCGAGCGCCGCCGGCCCGTCGAGGGCGACGAACGCGAAGCGGACCCCCTCGCCATCGAAGCGGGTGTCGACCCCGATGCCGAAGTAAGCGGCCGCTGTCTTCCGAAAGGATTCGACGCCCGGCTCCACGGCGACGAGCGACGGGCGCTCCTGGCCGTTGAGGAGGTCGCTCGACACCCGATAGGAGGCGCGGAGGACGCGCTCCATCCCCTCGACGTTGATGAACTGGAGGTCGTCGGTCGGCTTGTGATAGTCGCCGTGGAGCCCGGTGAAAAAGAAGAGCGACGGGACCCCCGCGCGGATGAAGGGGGCATGGTCGCTCGCCTCATCGGCGCTGAACCGTCCGGAGAGAGCGAGACCTTCCTCCTCGAGGCGCCTTTCGATCCATCCCTGGAGCTGCGGGAGGCGATCGATTCCGCCGAGGTAGAGAAGGTTATGCCGCAGCCGCCCGATCATGTCGAGGTTGATCATCGCGACGGCGTCCTTCAGCGGAAATGCGGGGTGGCTCGTGTAATAGTAGGAGCCCTTGAGTCCCAGCTCCTCACCGGCGAACGCGGCGAAGAGGATCCCGCGAGGCCGATTCGCTTCGAGGGAAAAGACCCGCGCGAGCTCGAGAATTCCCGCCACTCCCGACGCGTTGTCGTCGGCACCGTTGTGCACCAGCCCCCGGGACCTCCGGTCGCGGCTTCCGCTCTCTCCGAGTCCCAGGTGGTCGTAGTGAGCGCCGATGACGATGTGCTCGCGCCGCCTCGAGCCGGCGCCGCTCGCCGGAAGATAACCGAGAACGTTCGCTACGGTGACCGTGGCGCGCCGCACGTCGACAGTCAACGCCATTTTCACCCCGTCGATGGGGAAAGACCGCGGCGTTAACGTCTGGTCGATGCCGCTTTGAAGCTCGAGAAGGCCCCGGCCGGAGGCACGAAGGAGCGCGTCCGCGTACTCGCGCTTCAAGTGCACCGTGGGAATCGGCGCCGTCTCCCCGGCGCCGACGTCGAGGCTGAAAGGAACGATCTTGTCCTCCCGATGATGGCGCGGACCGTTGACTACCAGAACCGCCAGGGCGCCGTGGCTCGCGGCGTTTTGCGCCTTGCGGACGAAAGTCGCGTGCCAGCCCTGCTCGCCGAAGGCGTCGGGAGCGTAGCGAAGGAGAAGAACGATCCGCCCGCGAACGTCGACGGAGGCGTAGTCGTCATAGTCGTGCTCGGGGGCGGTGACGCCGTAACCCGCGAAGATCAGGGGAGAGTCGACCTCTCCCGAGGCGCTCAAGCTGAGAGGCTCGAAGTCGCGTCCGTACTCGAGAGTTCGCACTCCGTCCGGGGTTCGGAGGAGCGCTTCGGTGTGGCGCCCGAGCTCCTGACCCGTCGTTACCCGGAACGCCTGCAGGTACGTCCCGCCTTCGCCCGCGGGCTCGAGGCCTAAGACCTGGAAGCTTTTTCGAATGTAGAGCGCCGCGTCCTCGAGACCGGGGCTGCCGTTGCCCCTTCCTACGAGCTCATCGGAGGCGAGATAGCGAACGTGCTCCTCGAGGGTCTTTCGTTCGAAGGCGGGAGGGGCCGCGGTCTCGCCCGAGGCGGCAGCCCCCACAGCGATGTCGAGGGCAGCGACGGCAACGAGAAAACCGAAAGATCGTCGGCTGACGGTGGTGAATCGCAAGCAGCAACTCCGAAGCCGTTCCGACGAATGCGGAGACCGGCCGAACGAAAAATCTATCGGCTCCCCGACGGCCAGTATAGGCCGCGGTCTCTAAACTTCCAAACCGGCGTGCTACTCTCGATCGTCGAAGAGGGGAAGCGGCTTCGGCTCGAGCTCGCCCAGCACCTTCCAGGCCCAGCTTCGCCGCGTCTCTTCGGGAAGGCAGCGATAGCGCGCGTGATAGCGCCTGAGGAAGTCGGCGGTCGCCGCGTTCACGTAGCCGCCTCCGCGTATCGGCCCGAACTCGGAGTCGTACCGCAGTGCAATGGCCTGGAAGAGACGATCCCTCATGTCCTTGGCGACGATCGACGCGGCCGCCACGGCGACGTGATGCTCTTCACCGAAGTCACGGGCTTCGAGATGAGGGTATCGGAATCGAAGGAGCTCGAAGACCTTGGCGCCGTCGGCGACGATGCGCTTGACCGCGGGGCATCGATCGATGATCGCTCTCGCCGCGCGCCGCTCGAGCTCGTTCAAGAGGCCGCGCTCCACGAAGCGATCGACCTCCCCATGATCGAAGACCTCGACTTGAACGTCGGCCGCAAGCCTCCGGATATGAACGGCGAGCTCGGCCCGCTCGCGACGGGCGTCGCCGCCGGCGCCGAAGGATTTCGAGTCGACGACTCCCCTCCGGGTGAGGGCCGAAGCCGCCTGAGGCTTCAGCACCACGCCCGCCACCACCAGGGGGCCCAGAACCGGACCGCGGCCAGCTTCGTCGATGCCGAGGATCACGGAGAGTATGGTTTCCCACCAACGTTCGGTTTGCAACGGTTGCGGCGGGACGGGAGAATGCCATCACGTCGGCTATGCACAGAGACCAAAAAGGACAGGGGACCTATAACGTCGTCGTGATCGGCGGCGGCACCGCTGGTCTCGTGACTGCCGCTGGGACGGCGGGTCTTGGCGGCCGAGTCGCGCTCATCGAGGCGAACAAGATGGGCGGCGACTGTCTCAACTTCGGATGCGTGCCCTCGAAAGCTCTCATCTCCTCGGCCAAGCTCCTCGACCGTATCCGGCGCGCACCGGAGCTCGGGTTTTCACCAATGGAGCCCTCGTTTCGATTCGAGGACGTCTTTCGCAGCATGCGCGAGCGCCGCGCCCGCATCGAGCCGAACGACTCCAAGGAGAGATTCGAGGCGCTTTCGGTCGATGTTTTTCTCGGAAGGGCGAAGTTCCTCTCGCCCCACGAGGTCGAGATCGACGACGGGACCCGGCTTCGCGCGCGCAATTTCGTCGTCGCTACCGGAACCCGCGCGCTCGTTCCCCCCGTTGCCGGCCTAGATCGGGTGCCCTACTACACGAACGAGACCTTCTTCGACAAGCTCGATCGGAGACCCGAATCGATGCTCGTTCTCGGCGGAGGTCCCATTGGATGCGAGCTCGCTCAGGTGGCGGGGAGGCTCGGAATCGAGGTCAAGCTCGTCGAGCTCCTTCCCCGGCTCCTGCCCCGGGACGACTCCGAGGCGAGCGAGGCCATACGCAAGCGGCTCGAGCGCGAGGGCGTCGAGGTTTCTACGGGAACGAAAGCCGTGCGCTTCGAGCGCGAGGACGGCCGCATTTCGGTCACGATCGAGGCGAACGGAGCCGAGAGGAAGCTCACGACCGAGGCCGTCCTGGTCGCCGCCGGGAGGACTCCGAACGTCGAATCTCTCGGGCTGGATGCGGCCGGAGTGAAGTTCGACCGCCGCGGGGTTTCGGTCGACGAGACCCTCACCACCTCGAAGCCTCATATCTTCGCCTGCGGAGACGTCGCCGGCCCCTACGCCTTCACTCATGCCGCGGACTATCAGGCGCGCGTCGTGGTCCGCAACATCCTCCTCCCTTGGTTCAAGGCCAAGGCCAGCTACCGGTGGATGCCCTGGGTGACCTACACCGACCCCGAGGTCGCGCACTTCGGTCCGACCGAGGAGGAGGCTCGCGGGAAGAATCTCGAGTACGGCGTCTTTCGCCACGACTGGCACGATCTCGACCGCGCCGTGACCGACTCCGAGACCGAGGGTTTCATCAAGGTGCTCACCGCTCGCGGCAAGGACACGATCGTGGGCGCGACGGTGGTCGGAGTCCACGCGGGAGAGGTGATACACGAGCTCCTGGTCGCGGCGAAGCACGGAATCGGCCTTTCCAAGCTGTCGCGAACCGTTCACGCGTATCCCACCTACTCGTCCTCCGTCCAGCGGGTCGCCGACTCTTTCCAGAAGACCAGGCTCACTCCCCGCGTCGCCGGTCTGTTCCGCTGGCTCTATCGCCGGAGGCGCGGCGAGTGAGCGCTCGCGGCTATCTCAAGCTCGGCGCGATAATCGCAGGCGTGGCCGCCATTGCCGTCGCCGCGCGAATGCTTCCTCTCGCGGACTGGCTCGCGGCATTCAACGAGCGGGTCGTTCTGCTCGGCGTCGCCGGGATGATCCTCTTCGCCCTCCTCTATGCCGCGGCCACGGTGCTCCTGGTGCCGGGCTCGCTCCTGACACTCGCCTCCGGCGCGAGCTTCGGCCTTCTCCCCGGCTTCGTCACCGTCCTTTTCGGGGCGACTCTGGGCGCGGCCCTCGCGTTTCTCGTCTCACGGCACCTCGCGCGCCAGCGCGTCGAACGCTGGATTCAGCGCAAGTCGGCGTTCGTCGCCGTGGACAAGGCAGTGGCTCGCGAGGGGTGGAAGATCGTCTTTCTCACCCGGCTCTCTCCGGCGTTCCCTTTCAACTTTCAGAACTACGCCTTCGGGCTCACGAGTGTCTCGTTCTGGCAGTACGTGCTAGCCTCCTGGATCGGAATGATCCCGGGGACCTTTCTCTACGTTTATCTGGGAACCCTGGGGCGAAGCGGGCTCGAGGCGGCGTCGGGGAGCGGCGCCGAGAGCTATCGTTTCGCGCTCCAGGCTGTGGGCTTGCTCGCGACTCTGGCGGTCACGATACTCATCACCCGCACCGCGAAGCGGGCTCTGCGGGAGGCAGGGGTATAAGAATGAACGTCGAATCCGTGAAGTGCATGCTGATGGCCCAGGACATGGACCGGGCGGTGAGGTTCTACCGCGACGTCATCGGCCTCAAGGTGGCCTTCGAGTCGCGGGAATGGACCGAGCTCACTTTCGGAAACGCGGTCATAGCGCTCCACGGAGGGGGCACCGGCAACTACCAGAAAACCGGACTATCGCTCCAGGTGCGGGACATCGCCTTGGCGTGCAAGGAGCTCGAAGCGGGCGGAGCCAAGATCGCATCCCCGCCCCAGACTCGTCCGGGCGAGCCCATCAAGCTCGCCGAGGTGCTCGACACCGAGGGAAACGCGTTCTCCCTCACTGAATACGTGGGCTGAAAGGAAAGGAGCGAGGGATGAGACGCTTCTCGCTATGGCTCGTTCTCCTCGCCGTCCGCGGAGAGGCTCAGGAGACCCGGTTCGAGGTGTCGTTCCCCCCGGAGGCCCATGCTGAGCCCATCACCGGCCGGGTCTATGTCATGATCTCGAGGACCAACGAGACCGAGCCTCGCCTCCAGATCAGCCAGACCGGAGGCACTCCATTCTTCGGCCGCGACGTCGAGCGGCTCGCACCGGGAGAAGCCGTAGTCCTCGACGAGGCCGACCTCGGCTCGCCCGTCCCCTCGCTAAAGCAGATCCCAGCAGGTGAGTACTTCGTTCAGGCGTTCGTGAACGTCTACTCCGAGTTCCGCCGGTCCGACGGCCACGTGGTCTGGATGCACGACGATCGATGGGAGGGGCAGAAGTGGAACGTCTCCCCCGGGAATCTCTACAGCCTTGTTTCGAAGGTTCGGCTCGACCCCGAGCGCGGTTACCGAGTGTCGCTCCTCGCCGATCAGGTGATTCCTCCGATCGAGATTCCGCCCGATAGCCAATGGGTGAAGCGCTTCCGTTTCGAAAGCCCGCGGCTCACGAAGTTCTGGGGCCGTCCGATCGCCCTCGGCGCCACCGTGCTGCTCCCGCGGGACTACGAGGCCGGAGAAATCTCCTACCCCGTCGTCTACCACCAGGGACATTTCTCGCTTCAGGCTCCTCTTCGCTTCGAGGAGGGCGGAGAGCTCCATCGCGACTGGATGGAGGACAACTTTCCGCGGATGATCGTGGTGACGTTTCAGCACCCGAACCCGTACTTCGACGATTCCTACGCCGTGAACTCCGCGAACGTCGGGCCCTACGGCGACGCCTTGATGGAAGAGCTCATCCCCGAGGTGGAGCGGCGATTTCGCGTCATCCGCGAGCCCTGGGCGCGCGCCCTCACGGGAGGGTCGACCGGAGGCTGGGAAGCGCTCGCCCTCCAGCTGTTCCATCCGGATTTCTTCGGCGGCACCTGGGCCTACTGCCCGGACCCCGTAACGTTCTCGGCCTACGAGGGAATCGATATCTACAAGGACCAGAACGCTTTCTACAAAGACTACGGCTGGTACCGTGTGCCCACGTCCAACATCCGCGACACCTTCGGACAGGTGCGGCTCACGGCGGAGCAGAAGAACCACTTCGAGCTCGTCTGCGGCACCAAGGGACGCTCGGGGTACCAGATGGACATCTGGTCCGCGGTCTATGGGCCCGTGGGCGAGGACGGCTACTACAAGCCCGTCTTCGACAAGCTCACGGGAGTCATGGATCCCGAGGTAGCCGGGTACTGGAAGGAGAACTACGACCTCCTTTATTACATGCAGAAGAACTGGGCGACTCTCGGACCCAAGATCGAGGGGAAGCTACATCTCTATACGGGCGACATGGACACGTTCTATCTCGACAAAGGCGTCGTTCTGATGCAGGAGTGGATGAAGTCCACCGAGAACCCGCATTACGAGGGGTTCTTCCTGTACGGCGACCGCAAGCCCCACTGCTGGATCGGCCCCGTCACTGAGGCGGAAAGACTTCGAGAGATCGCTCAGTACATGCTGCGGAGAAAACCCGACGGCGCCACGACTCCCTGGTGGAGCTACTGACGGAAGAAGCTCAGGTCGTGCTCCGAGGCGCGCTTCGCCGCCGAGCAACGGGCTGAAGCCAGCGATGGGTGCGCGGCGGCTTCGGGCCCGGACGCTCCCACTCGCTCCGCCCTCCCGGAATCACCCGCAATCGCGGCGGCGAGCCAAGGAGTGCGCACTCGTTACAGAAGTCTTGCCACTTGTCCGTGGAACGATAGCAAATACGGCATGATCCGAACATGAATGAACTCCGCTATGAAAGCGGTCGAGCAGGAGGGCGTTGGGTTCCCCCGTTCCCAACCGGCCCGAGCTTACCCCGGATCCGGAAGGCATTCAACATTCAACAAGGGGCGGTTATCGGGGCTGGGCCCGCTCGGGGATGTGACCTCCTCCGCGCCAAAACCGTTGTTGTCGCCAGCACGGCGGCATGATAGCATTATGGCAGGAAATTCCCCATGGGACGAGGGGGCGGCGCCGAAATCAAAGTCGTTGGAAAAAGCGGGCAGATTTCGCTCGGCAAGAGCTATGCCGGCAAGACCCTGCGTCTCGAACGGCGCGAGGACGGAACCATACTGCTCACCGACGTAGTGATGGTGCCGGCGAGCCAGATCTGGACGCTCGAGGAGCCTGACCGCTCCCGGATCGCGCGCGGTCTCCGCTGGGCCGCGGAGACCTTGCCCGCGGAAACCGGCGTCGAGGACCTGCTGAAGCTCCGGAAGAGGAGATCGGGGCGCGCGCGTGCCTCCCGCAAGTAGTCGCGTCCGCCTGGACCTCAACAGCCCCGAATTCCAGGACGTTTTTTTTCGCCTCGAGGCGGGCGAGTTGAAGCAGGTGGTCGCGTCACTAGGGCGCTTGCGGGCGTTGGACTGGAATGGTTTGTATCGACACACGGGCTATCGCTGGGAAGCCATCGAACATCTCGAGGCTCCCAACGGCGCCAAGGTCTATTCGTTCCGCTTGAGCCAGAAGGTCCGTGCAATCGCCTACCGGGACGGCGATTTCCTGCGGTTGGTCTCGCTCCACCCCGACCACGACTCCGCTTACCATCGCTGACATCTCGATGAAAAGACTCTGGCTCATGGTTTCCGCGCTCGGGGATCTGCGTAGTGGCGCGGGAAGGGTCTACGCTCGGACTATATAAATGTTGCGCCGACGCCTCCTCTCGAGGAGGAGGAGCCGGCGCGAAAAGACTTCTTCCTACTTCACTTTCACTTCTCTGGCGTACAGCTTTCCGTCCTTCTCTTCGTACTTCAGTGAGACGGATTGCTTCTCCATCACGAAGTCGGTGATCTGCGTGGTTTTATTCGCGCCCTCGGCTGCGCGCATCTTGTGGCTCGCACCCTTGGCAGTGACCGTCGTGTCCTTGTCGACGATGAAGGTCCACTCCTTCTTCGCATCGTCGGTGATGGTGATGGAGGTCGCCGCCACGGACTTGACCGCACCCTCAGCGTCCTTCGTCGTTGCCTTCGCTTGAGCAAGAACCAGACCGGCGCCGAAGAGAAGCATCAGACCCGCTGAAACACTTTTTCGCAACATTACCTAATCCTCCTTTGGATAAGGACTTTTCTTCTGCTTGGAGTCGGCGATCATAGTCGAAGACGCGGTCCCGCCGCAACCGCTCCCAACACAACAGACGACTCCTAGCCCTAAACAGGCACGAATTTTGCATGGACAGTTCCAGGACTCGGGACCCTTCGAATCGGAACATGACCTCTCGGTCTTCCCCCCTGCCGCTGGACAGGAGGCGGAGCCATGTGGAGCTTCGGAAGGGGAATTCGGATCCGAGCGTTGATCTTCGCTGGTTTCTTCGTCACCGGTAGCGCGTGCGCGCTGAAGTACGATGCCTCTAAAACGTCCGTTCCCGGACCGACCGCCGATCCCGACAGCGAGTGGCAAGAAGCCCAGGGCGATCTCCTACGCCTCCAACCCACCGTAAACGGCGACCCGCATGAGGTTACTGCGCAGGTTTTCCGTATTGAAGCCGAGCGAGAGCCGTTCTACTGCGGGGAAACTGGGCTGCACGCCGTCCTCCTCGTCTATGGATGCTTCCGCGCCGATCCCGAGGGGGAAAACCTGGGGGTGATTCGCTACGTGCCGGGAAAGGGAGCCCTGAGACACGAGGCCCGACATGCGATTCTCTTCGCCCTCGGTGATTCGCGCTGGGCGGACGTAGGCCACTAAGCCGTTCTAGAGTGCTCGAGAGGGGCTTGGGAGGCAGAGGTCAAGCTCGTCGAGCCGGCCTCGCTCTACGCTTTCCCGCGTCGGGAGACGCTGCGGTTCTGAGTCGGCTCGTCGGAGGGGAGCGAGCGGAATCGCGTACGCGAGGTGCTGTCCTCGGTCCACGCGAGCTCCCCGGGCGGCGGAGGCAGCGGAAGATCCTCGCAGCTGCGGATTGCGGGGATCAGGACCCGGCGCATCTCTCGAGCCGAAGGGGTTCGGACGTCGCGCCCCCGCGCGAGACAGCCTTCGAGCGCCTCGGCCAGCGCGCGTTGCGGAGCGGTGCAGGCGGGGACCACCAGACGCGCTATCAGCTCGGATTCGATGATTCGGTGAAAGAACTGTTGGGCGATACGGAGTCTCCCGGTTAAGGTCTCGAGCGCGATGACGCCGAGAGAGTAGACGTCGGCCCGCTCGTCGACCTCTTCCCCGAGCATCTGTTCGGGCGCCATGTAACCGAACGTCCCAAGCGTGACTCCTTGTGCCGTCAGGCTCTTCGGATCCGCGAAGGCCAGTTCCCTGACCTTGGCCAGACCGAAGTCGAGAATCTTGACCTGAACCGGCCCGTCTTCCTTCGGCCGCCGGAGCATGAGATTGCTCGGCTTCAAGTCCCGGTGAAGGATGCCGGCGGCGTGTGCCGCCTCGACGCCGTCGAGCACCTGGTCGAGCGCGTCCGCGGCGAGCGGAAGCGGAAAGGCACCGAGTCGATCGATCTCGTCCGCCCAGGTAACCCCTTGAACGTGCTCCATGACGAGATAGGCGGAGTCGTCGCCGAGGGGGCCGTAGTCGTACACCCGCACGATGTTCGGATGCTCCAGCCTCGCAGAGGCCTGGGCCTCCCGGGCGAACCGGCGAAGCGCCGTGCCGCTTCCGATGAGATGCCCGGTCATCACCTTCAGGGCGACGCGGCGGTTCAAGCGAAGGTCGGTCGCTTCGTAAACCGCTCCCATCCCACCGCGTCCGATGACCCGCTCGAGTCGATACTTGCCCTCGACGATCCGCTCCACCGGCACTTCGATTGCGAGCTCCTGGCCGTCCTTCTCGCACCGCTCGGCCGAGCTGTCGTAGCAGGCTCCGCATGCGCGGCATTCCTTCACCAGGTTCAGCCGTTCGGGCTCGAAGCGGGCAAGCACTTCCTGCTGGATCCGCCGGTGCCGGCCGATCTCTCCCCGCAGCGTAAGGACCTCATAGACGCCTCCGATCTGCGCCGCCAGCAGTTGAAGGAGGCTCTTGTCCTTCGAAGTGAGCGGCTCCTCGGAGCGCTTCTCTCCCACCATGAGGAGCCCTACGAGAGAGTCTCGCTCCACCCCTTGTATGGGAATGACGAGATCGACCCCGAGACGTTCCAACCAGGATGTCTCGTCGGCTGTCGACACGAAGGCGAGCTCCTTTGCGGTTCGGGCGGCGGAGTTTTGCCGCAGCTCTCGAAGCATGGGTGAGCTCTCCTCCAGGTGAAGGGCCCGCGCTTCGCTCTCGGACGAGTACTCCACCGAGAAGCCTTTGCCTTCGGGGCTGCGGTAGAGGATGGTGACCCGCGGGGTGTGAAGGGCGGCATCGATCTGCGCGGCCGCCATTTTCGCGATCTCGGCGAGCGAGTCGCTCTTCTGGATGGCTTCGATCAAAGAAAGGAGGATCTGCTGCTGATCGTAGGCCTCGCGGAAGAAGCGTTTGTCGATGACCGTCGAAAGCTGAGCCCGAAAGCGCAGCCCGAGGGCGGCGACGGCGACAACGCCGAGGTTCAGCCTCGACCAGCCGGAGAAGAGGAGCTCGCCGAGCGTGCGATCCGGGTGGGTGGCGACGGTGAACCCGATCCAGGCGAGGGGCAGGAGCACCACGGCGCGCAGAACGTTCCGCGCCAGCATGTACTGCAGACCCATTCGAAGGACGACGCCGAAGCCCAGGATCCGGTGTTTCAACACGGCGTAGCCGAGGCCGATGGGAGCCAGAATCGTGAAGCCGTTCGCGAGCTTCGCGGTCATATCGAGCGCCGCCGCCGTCTCCCCGCCCACGGCGAGGAGATACCCAACCCCTTTCGCGATACCTCCGAGCATGACGGGAGCTAGCGCCAGCGCGTGGCTCCACACCACGAATCGGATGCGGCGGCGGCCGCCGCTTCCCTCGGGCAGCAGCACGTAGTTCCTGCGTAAGACGGCAAAAATCGTCAGGGCGGCGGCCGCAGCATAGAGGACCTCCGCCGGCTCGAGGGCCGCGTAATAAAAATGGAGGAGCCGAAAGTGGCGGTCGAGAACCTCCATCGCCGTTTCCGATCCCATCACCCGCAGCATGTTCAGCGTGGTGCGGGGCACCCAAAGTGCGAGGCCGAGCGTCGCGACGGCGTAGAAGACGAGCTTCCACCGCCGAGATGGGGAAACCGGCTCCGGGAAGGAAGTGAAGAACAGATATCCGGTGATGTAGAGGAGGGGGAACGCCGAATGGAGCGCCATCACGGTGAAGTCGTGGCGAATACCTCCGATGGCATGGAGCGCCTCGCCCAGCATGAGCGCGGCCGTCAGGAGGCAGCTCGCGAAACCCCACCGAATCATTCGGCTCTCGGGCCGGGCGAGCGCCATCAGCGTGCCCACGGCGAAAAACGAGAGCGAGCAGCCGAGGTAGATGAAGATCCACGGAAGGTAGGTGGGGTCGTCCAGAACCTCCAGGCGCAATCGAGCGACTTCGGTACGGTCGCCCCGCCGAATCTCCACGTCGTAGGAACCGGGCTCGCGATCTTGCAGCTTCCATCGCGGTCCGGTTCGCGCGACCCGGCGGTCGGAGTCGATCGCCAGCACTTCGTCCCTCGCGCGGAGAGCGCCGTCCGGGTCGACGGCGGTCACGAGCCATCTTCCGCCGACGAGGCTCGCCGACCAGCGCGCGTCGCGAGTGAGCGTCCCGTATCGAAAGGCGTTGACCGACTCGTAGGCGAGAAGAACGAAAAAGCCAATCCCGACGGCGAGGGCGAGCCAAAAGAAGGGCGGCCTCGAGGTTCGGTGCTTCGGTTGCTCTTTGAGTGAATCCGTCATCGCCGGTCGTCCGCGTTTCCCAAAAAACAAGAAATTGATGGAAATCTAAAGTAGTCAGTTTATAATGCGCGGCGATCGGAAGACACCGAGACCACCCGAAAAGGCCGAAAGGGGAGAGCGTCATGGGAAGCAAGGCCAACCGACCGACGTTCGACGCCATTGCCTACGACGAGCTCGTTCCCAAGCTTCGTACCGGGGACGTGGTGGTGTTCCACGGAGTTTCTTTTGCGAGCCGCGCGATCGAGCGGGTCACGGGCAGTCGCTATTCCCATGCGGCGATGATCTACCGGCCCGAACTGGACGAACCACCGATGCTGTGGGAGACGGGTCCGGATCCGATCGTGGAAGACCCGCACACTCGGAGCAAACACGGCGGGGCGCAGCTCGGTTACCTGGATCAGGCGCTTCGAACCATGAATCGACCGGCGTTCGGAGATACGCCCTACGTCCGCCAGCTGGAGTTCGAACGCACCGGCGAGTTCGAAAGGATGGCCACAGAGATCGTCCAGGAGCTCGAAGGACGCCCGTTTCCATCGTTGCTCCACATGGCGGGGGACTGGTTGGCCGGCCAGTTGCACTTCGTGACCACCGACAAAAGGATGTACTGCGCAGAGCTGGTGGCGGCCACCTTCATGCGACTGGGGCTTCTGCCCTTCGATCCACCGGACAATTTCTACGATCCGAAGGACTTCAGCGTCGAATACGACAAAGTGCCGTGGCAAAGAGGAGCGAGGCTCGGCCCACAGTATGAGATCGTCGGTCTGGAAGCGAGACGTGGTCACGCATGACGGCCAGGAGACAGAGGCGCCGATAACTACCGAATCCGTTCCGCGGCTGGGTACGAGATACGCCCGGGCGCTCGCGCGCCAGGTGCGCGGAGGCAGCGCGAGTGACGTGGTGCTGGTGTCGATGCCTTTCGGGCCGCTCTTCAATCCTTCGTTCGGCTTGAGCCTCCTCAAGTCGGCCCTGGTGCGAACCGGTATCTCGGTAGAGGTTCGCTACTTCACCATCGCATTCGCGGAGCTCGTGGGGGAGCCCGCGTACAGCGGTATCGCTCTCAACGGCGAGGTGGTGGCGCGCGAGCTCGCGGGAGAGTGGGTTTTCTCGCGGGGACTGTTCGACGAGTCGCCGAGAGACGTCGACCGCTACATCGAGGACATCCTGGTCAAGCGAAGCGCCCATCCTTCCAAGGGCAAGCCCGTATCCCGGGGCCTTCTGAACCATATCCTGAAGGCCCGCGACCGGGCGATTGCTTTTCTCGACTGGTGCGTCGAGGAGATCGTCCGGCGGCCGCCGAAGGTCCTCGGTTTTACGAGCATGTTCGAGCAGCATCTGGCATC
The DNA here is from genome assembly GCA_964553925.1 of uncultured Acidobacteriota bacterium. GTDB lineage: Bacteria > Acidobacteriota > Vicinamibacteria > Marinacidobacterales > SMYC01 > DAISKN01. The sequence goes on along the minus strand of CAZKNR010000344.1, from coordinate 1,863 downwards.
GCTCGCTCTCGCCCGGCGGCTGAAACAGGCCCTCCCCGACACGTTCATTCTGTTCGGCGGGGCCAACTGTGAAGGGATCATGGGAGCGGAGACCCTGCGTCAATTCCCGTTCGTCGATGCCGTGGTCTCCGGAGAAGGGGAGGTGGCGGTTCCCGCCCTGGTTCGGCGGGTCCTGTCCGGGGAGCCGATTGGAGGTCTCCAGGGCGTGCGCACCCGGGAACGCCTCGCCGAAGAGTTCGCGAGCGGGCGATTCTCGAATGCTCCGAGCGTTGCGCACCTCGACGAGCTTCCCTATCCGGAGGTAAGCGACTACTTCGAGGATTTCCAGCACAGCCGGTTCGACAAGAACTGGCAGGCCGGGATCTTCGTCGAGACCTCGCGAGGTTGCTGGTGGGGAGAGCGGCAGCATTGCACGTTCTGTGGTCTCAACGGCTCGTCGATGGCCTATCGGAGCAAGTCGCCCGGCCGGGCACTCGAGGAGATGATCGCACTCAAAGCAGAGCATCCCGACTGCGATCTGCAGGTGGTCGACAACATCCTCGATATGGGCTACTTCAAGACGCTGCTCCCCGAGATCGCCCGACGAAAGCTCGACTTCGGCCTTTTCATCGAGACCAAGAGCAACCTCAAGAAGGAACAGGTTCGTCTGATGCGCGAAGCCGGTGTGCGGATGTTCCAGCCGGGCATCGAAAGCTTCAGCGACGACGTCCTCCAGAGGATGCGCAAAGGAGTCAAAGCGCTTCACAACGTCCAGCTCTTGAAGTGGTGCAAGGAGTTCGCGGTTGAGCCCTACTGGAACCTCCTCTGGGGTTTTCCGGGGGAAGCTCCAGAAGAGTACGCGCGGATGGCGAAGCTCGTTCCCTTGCTCACGCACTTCATGCCTCCCAACGGCGTCTATCCCTTGCGCATGGATCGGTTCAGCCCCAGCTTCGCCGATCCCGCGACTCTCGGCTTCCGGGACGTCGAGCCCCTGCCTTCGTATCACCACGTCTTTCGAGGGTTGCCGAAATCGACCGTCGCGAATCTTGCCTACTATTTCGACTATGGCTACCAGAAGCCACAGGAGCCCAAACGGTACGTGGGTCCCCTTCTTGCGGCGCTTCGCCGCTGGAAGCGCGTCCATGGAACGAGCGACCTGTTCTCGGTCGGCGTCGACGGGAAGCTCTTGATCTGGGATCTGAGACCGGCAAGAAAGCGCCCTCTGACGGTGCTCGACGGGCTCGAGAAGGAGCTTTACGAGCTCTGTGACGCGACCACCGACCTAGCTCGGCTGCAATCGAGTCTCGGTCCCGAGCGGCCGATCGCGGCCTCGCTCGAAAGATTGGTCGCGAACGGCCTGATGCTGCGGGACCGGTCGCTCTTCCTGAGCCTCGCGGTGCCTCTAGACACTTACGCTCCCGATTCTCGGGTGGTCGAAAAGTTCTACGCTCTGGTGTCGCGGCTCGGACGGCGGAGTCGCCGGGGCGTGGTCGTGCCGCTCGCTTCATGGAGCCGCAGTGCCGTCCGCGCCGCTCGTTCTGTCGCCGCGTCACGAGCCGAGCGAAGCCGCGCTCGTTCCCTGAGCTCACAACAGTTCTCCATCAATGGGGATGGAGATTTGGTCATTCGATGACCGCGACCCGTGCCTTAAACGAAAGGAGACGCTCAGTGGCAAAGAAGAAGAAAGCGAAGAAGAAGGCCGTCAAGAAGGCCGCGAAGAAGAGAGCCAAGCGGAAGAAGCCGGTGGGCTTACCTGGCTAGGCGACCTAGAGACTCCAGGGGGGCCGGGGTTTCGGCTCCGGCCCCCCCTGCAGCCTATTTCTTGCGCGACTTGTCCGACTGGGGCCGCCGCTGGATCGAGGTGCGGCGTGCCGTCCAGAAGTC
>CAZKNR010000343.1:0-7099 GCA_964553925.1 uncultured Acidobacteriota bacterium | reverse complement strand
AAGAACCGCAAGGCCCGAAATCAGGCAATCGTCGAGAGGGCGCTCGCCGACCTCGAGGAGTTCGCGCGCGTCACCGCCCCTTGAGTCAAACTGCCTGCGCCCGTATGGTGATGAAGAACGACCGGGTGACGACTGCGGGGTATTCACCCGACGACGGGTCATCCTCCTCGAACGTCGCCGTGAAATTGAACGTCCCCGGCGTTCGTGGAATGCGGTAATGCGAAATGCTTTGACCAGCGAGCAGGGAGGGCCTCCGCGTTTTTGCGGCAGTGTATGGAGAGGGAGCGCCTCGTGTCAAAACGGTCCACCCTTTGCGGCTGTGCTACGATTCCGCGGAGCAGGTCCAAAGTTAGATGCAACGCGCGATCCGCGCTTTCCTCGACGACCTGAAGCATCGCCGGGGACTCTCGCCGAACACCGTTTCGAGCTACGAGTCAGACCTGATCCAGTTCCAGGTCTTTCTCGAGGAAGAGCTCGGGAGCTCGAAGCCGTCTTCCGTCGACGTCCTCGCGATTCGATCGTTTCTGGCGCATCTGCACGGAGCGGGCATGGCCCGGGCCTCGATCGCCCGGAAGCTCGCCGCTCTCCGCACGTTCTTCCGGTTCCTTCTCCGCGAGGGAATCATCACCAAGAACCCCGCGCGGCTGGTCGCGACGCCGAGGCTCGATCGAAAGCTCCCGCCGCGAATCGAGGAGAGCGAAGTGGAGCGGCTCCTCGAAGCACCCGACACCACGACCCCTCTGGGGCGGCGGGACCGGGCGATGCTCGAGCTCCTCTACGCTTCCGGCCTTCGCATCGGCGAGCTCACATCCCTCGACCTCTCGACCTGCGATATGGACTCGCGCCTCGTCCGCGTGCGCGGGAAGGGAAACAAGGAGCGCATCGTCCCCTTCGGCGAGCCGGCGGAGGAAGCGCTTTCGAGCTACCTCCGCGACCGGCGCGCCCTCGTGGCCCTGGGCGAAGGCACGGATGCGCTCTTCCTGAACCACCGCGGGGGACGGCTCACGGCGCGGAGCGTTCGAAGACTCATGGATCGCTACCTTCGGCTCACGGCGCTTCACTCCGGCCTTTCACCCCACAGCCTGAGGCACGCCTTCGCAACCCACCTTCTCGAGCACGGCTGCGATCTGCGCGCCATCCAGGAGCTCCTCGGGCACCAGAGTCTCTCGACGACTCAGAAGTACACCCAGCTCTCGACGAAGAGGCTCCTCGAAGTCTACGAGAAATCGCACCCGAAGGCCTGAGCCGGGGGAAGGCCGAAATTCGACGGCTCAAATAGCTCAATCTGCTAGCTTTAGTCGAGTTCTTTACTGCTTTGTATTATAGGAGCAGAGTACTTGCAATTTATTTGGGAACAGAGTTACTATTTATGCGAATCATCGCCAAGAAGGCTCTTCGGGAGTTCTGGCAAGTACATCCGGACGCGGAGGAACCGCTTCTGGCGTGGTTTCGGGAAGTTGAGAAGGAGGATTGGGACACGCCCGCGAGACTTAAGGAGAAGTACGCCAGCGCGAGCATCGTGGGAGGGAATCGCGTGGTCTTCAACATCAAGGGAAATAACTACCGGCTGGTAGTGAAGATCAACTACCCGTATCGCGTTGTGTACATCCGTTTCGTTGGCACTCACGCGGAGTACGATCGGGTCGACGTGGAGGGAGCATGGGCAAAATCAAGGCGATTCGAAGCGAAGCCGACTACAACGCCGCGCTCGACCGCATCAACGCGCTCATGGACGCCGCACCCCGTACGCCTGAGGGCGAGGAACTCGATGTGCTAACCGATCTGGTCGAGCACTACGAGGAGAGGCACGTCCGGATGGGGTTCCCAAGTCCCGTTGTCGCTATCGAGTTTCGTCTCGAGCAAGCAGGATTGACGCAGAGGCACCTCATTCCGTTCATTGGCAGTCGCGCGAAGGTTTCCGAGGTACTCTCCGGAAAACGGCAGCTCACGATGTCGATGGCACGGGCCCTCCACGAGCACTTCGGCATTCCAGCTGAAGTTCTTCTGCAGCAAGCTGGTGCGACGCTTAGTGCTCCGCAAGAAAAACTGGAGTGGCGTCGATTCCCGCTCAAAACGATGGCGAAGCTTGGCTGGATTCCGGCCGGGCGGAATCTCGCCTCTCGCGCCGAAGAACTAGTTGGCAGTCTCGTAAGAAGAGCGGGAGGGGCAAAGGTCGCAGGTGCCGTCCTCTATCGCAAGAGTAACCATGCGCGGGTGAATGCGAAAATGGACCCCTATGCGCTGAAGGCGTGGTGTTGGAAGGTACTCGCGGAAGCGAACGAGAATCGACCGTCTGTTTCCTATGAACAGGGAACGGTGACGCTCGAGTTCCTCCGCCAACTTGCGAAGCTAAGTTGGCTAGAAAGGGGTCCGCGGTTAGCCAAAGAGTTCTTGGCCAAGCACGGCGTTCCACTCGTCGGAGTCCCTCATCTGCCAAGAACCTACCTGGACGGAGCAGCCCTCAAACTTGGTGATGGAACCCCGGTGATCGGGCTCACTTTGAGGTACGACCGGCTCGATAACTTCTGGTTTTGCCTGCTGCACGAACTCGCGCACGTCGGACGCCACATGGACGTCGATGGTGAAGCTGCGTTTGTCGACGACCTGACGCTTCGCCGTGCCAAAGGTGCGCGTGAGGACCCAAAAGAGATCCAGGCCGATGAATGGGCGGAGGAGGCACTCATCCCTCGCGCCGTTTGGGAGACGAGCGCGGTGCGTCGACAGGCGACGCCGATGTCTGTAATCAGTCTCGCGAACGCACTTCAGATCCATCCCGCGATCGTGGCGGGAAGGGTTCGCCACGAACAGGGAAACTATCGTTTGTTGTCGCAGTTCGTCGGAACCGGCGAAGTCCGGCCCCACTTTGGCATGGTGGCGTAGGTGAGTCACCCGAGCTCGGCGATCATCTCGATCTCGACGCAGGAGCCGAACGGGAGCTGCGCCATGCCGACGGCGCTCCGGGCGTGAGGCCCCTTTTCTCCGAAGACCTCTTTCAGGAGCTCGGAGGCGCCGTTCGCGACCAGGTGCTGCTCGGTGAACGCCTCATCGCTGTTCACAAGCACCAGGAGCTTCACCAGCTGCTTCACCCGGTCGAGGTTTCCTCCCGTCGCGTGGTGGAGCGCCGCCATCAGATCGATGGCGATGGCGCGGGCAGCCTCTTTCCCTTCCGCGGTATCGATCTCGCGGCCGAGCTTTCCTACCCAGGTCTTGCCGTCCTTTCGCGCGATGGTGCCGGAAAGAAAGACCAGGTTCCCGGTGATGGTGTAAGGGACGAAGGCCGCGACCGGAGGGGTCAGCGGAGGAAGCGAGATACCGAACGATTTCAACTTGTCGTAGACGGACATGCGTTCTCCTGATTCAGTGTTTTCTTTCCATGTCGACGGCGTCGGTGTTGCCTCCGCAGACGACGACTCCCACTCTCTCGCCGCGCGTGGGGACGTACTTCCCCGAGAGGAGCGCCGCGAGGGCCGCGGCCCCGCCGGGCTCGGCGGCGATCCGGACCTTGTTCCAGAGCGTTCTCTGCGCCTCGACGATCTCCTCGTCCGAGACCAGGACGACCTCGGAGACGAAGTCGCGCGCGATCGGAAACATCAGCTCGCCGACGCGCTTCGGCGCGAGGGAATCGGCGGCGATTCCTCCCGCGGGGGCGTCGACGGGCTTTCCCGCGGCGAGGGCGCGGGTGAGGGTCGGGGCCTCCTCCGGCTCGACTCCGACGATCTTGATGTTGCCCGCGTACCACGCTGCGATTCCGCCGATGAGGCCCCCGCCCCCCACCGCCACGAGGAGGGAGTCGAGGTGAGGAGCCTGCGCTTGCATCTCGAGCCCGAGCGTGCCCTGCCCGAGGAGAGTTTCCTTTCGATCGTAGGCGTGGATGGGAAGAGCCCCCGATTCCGCCGCAAACACCTCGCTCGCGGCGAGGGCGTCGGCGTATCGCTCTCCTCCGACGACCAGCTCCGCTCCATAGGAGCGAATGCGCTCGATCTTCGAGGGGGAGGAGACGAAGGGAACGAATATCGTCGCCGGCTTTCCAAGCTTGCGCGCGGCGAAAGCGACCGCGGCTCCGTGATTTCCCCCCGAGGCGGCGACAACGCCCGCCTTGGGAACATCGCGCATCAGGAGGTTGGCGAAAGCGCCTCGGGCCTTGAAAGACCCGGCGTGTTGGAAGAGCTCGAGCTTGAGAACGAGCTCCTCGACATCGAGACCGACGTCCCCACCGTCGAGCGTAAGGAGCGGTGTTCGCCTCACGTGAGAGCGGATGAGCTCGTGGGCGGCCTCGATCTCGTCGCGGTCGATCATTCCGTGCTATTGTAGTTAGGCACTTAGCTAAGTGTCAATATGGAGAACGCGCTTCGGGCCCTCGCGAGCGAGCGGCGGCTCCTGATCCTGGAGTGGCTCAAAGAGCCGGTGAAGCATTTTCCCCGTCAAGTCGAAGGGGACCTCGTCAAGGACGGCGTTTGCGGGGTCTTCATCGCCGACAAGCTCGGCGTCAGCCAGCCAACGGCAAGCGAGCATCTGAAGATCCTCTGCCGAGCAGAGTTCCTTCGCGCGAAGCGCATCAAGCAGTGGACGTTCTACAAGCGCGACGAGGCGGCGATCAAGACCATCCGGCGGGCGCTCTCGAAGATCTGACGCCCGGTTTTTGTCTGCCCGTCTATGCGATCGAAATGGTGCGCGGATACTGGGCGTTGTCCTCGAGGAACGTCATCTTGTTCTCGAGATCCTCGGTCGTGGGCTGAACCTCCCCGTTGACGTCGGTCGCTCGAGAAACGAGCGTGTGCAGTCCCGGGGTCGCGCCCTTCCATTCGCAGGTGAAGAGCTTCCAGGAGTATTTGCTCAGAGACGAGTCGAGGGCCGCAGGCTGCCATGGGCCGTCGTCGATCTTGACTTCGACGGTTTTGAGCGCCGTGCCGTCGGTCAGCGCGAAGCCCAGGATCTTGCAGGTATCTCCGACAGAGGGCGCGCGCGTCACCCGGGCGATGGCCGATTTCACCCGCATGTGAGTGATCGCGGTCTCGGTCCATTTCAGCTCGCCGCCGATCGTCTCCCCCCGCAGAGTGCGATACCACAGCGCCTGGAACTTTCCGATGAAGGGGTCTTCCTGGAGGTGGATATTCACCAGCCACTTGACGTTCGGCGCTCCGTACCATCCGGGCATGATGAGCCGCAGCGGGAAGCCCTGGTGAACCGACAGGGGCTCGCCGTTCAGGGCGTGAGCGAGAAACGGCTCGGGGCTCATCGCCTTGTCGACGGGGATGCTGCGGCCATACTGCTGCTCCACCGGGTACTTCCGGCCGCGAAACTCGACCTCCTCGTTTCCTTTGTCCGCGCCGAAGAAGACGACCTCCCGCGCCTTCTCCTTGACCCCCGCCTCTTTCAGAACGTCGCGCAAAGGAAGACCGGTCCAGCGTCCATTCGAGACGAGACCTTGGACCGAGCGCGCGCTATTGCCCGAGCACTCGAACCCGGCATCGAGCTCAGTCTTGCCCATGCCGCGAATGTCTTCGAGCGTGAGCTCTTTCGGGCGCTCGACGAGCCCGGACACTTTCAGCCGGTACGTCTGCGGGTCCACCGTCGGGTGGCCGTAGTGCTGAGTCGTGAAGAATTGGTCTTTGGGTGTGAACGGTCCGTCGATCTCCCGGAGGTCCAGAAACCTTCTGTCGGGTCCGCGGATGGCAGCAAAGCTCTCCGGGATGTCGGTAAAGGGTACGATCTCTTCGCCCGGAGCCAGGGCGGGAAAGGCCCATTCCGGCAGGGCCAGAACTCCTAATCCCGCCATGCCGGTGCGAAGAATTTCTCGTCGCGTCAACTCGTTCATCATGTGTCGGTCTCCTCGAATCAGACGTCACTTTTATCACGATGCGGCCCGGCGGGGCCACACTACGTTTCGGTGGTTCTGGTTCGGGGCAGTCGCCGCGGCGGCTTTCTCGCTCTTCGAGGATACCAAACCGGCCGGCTAGGTCCGCATTGACAGCACGGCGAAAGGCGACTACTTTGTTTGAACGTCGGTCTTGATGGGAAGGCCGCGTCGGCGTTGAAGGTCGACGCGGGACCTCTCATTCCGCCGAGAGACTTCATCCGGGAAAGTCTCGATCTGGATGGACGACCTACTTGGGTCCGGTAACTATGGCGCGCTGAGGAGAAGCTCGTTGTGCCAACTATGACGAAGGTGACGACGAGCGCAGCAATTGCTGAGCTGCGCCGTCGCAGCGGCCTCACCTGGGACGAGCTCGCGCGTTTGTTTGGTGTCGAACGACGAAGCGTTCACTTCTGGGCGTCCGGCAAGGCGCTGAACCCCGCAAACGAGGCGCGACTTGACCAGATGCTGGCTGTGGTTCGTTACATCGACCGAGGCAGCGCGCAGGCTACGCGCGCCCTCTTGACCGCGCTCAGTGACGGCACGACCCCCTTCGAACTCCTGGCGCAAAGCCACTTCGAGGAAGTCAAAGAGCGACTCGGGTCAGGTCCCCAGCCTTCAAGGCCCGCTCTGCACAGGCTCTCGCCCGCCGCACGTGCTGCGCGGATGCCGCCTCCGCCCGAAGAACGCGTCGGCGCGCTCCAAGACACTGTCCATCGAGAGGTCGGCAAGTCCCGAGTTGCGAGAGCGGTCAGAGTAACTCGCAAACGATGAGACTGGAAACTCGATCGGGCCAGAACGAACTGTGGGCTTCAATCCGGGACGGAGTCGATGTTGTCGATCTCGAGCCACTCCGGCGACTGCACCACGGGAAGCTGGAGCGCGCGCTCCCGGTCGAGGTCGAGGGCGCCGAGGTGCACCGCCTGGGGCGCCTGGACCCACTTGAAGATCGATCCGATGAACAGGCGACAGAAGCGCTTCACCCACTCTTTGAGCATCCCCGGACGGTAGTCGGGTCGCATCTCCCGGAGCTCCTCGTCGGTCCACGTCGCCCTGATGGCCCGATAGAGGTCGACGGGCATCATCTTCTCGCCCGCGAAGAGCGCGAAGCAGGCGTCGAGCACGGGAAACGGCATGAGGTCCCGCTCGTCTTCCTGGTTCTCCGCGAGCTCCGCTGACGCTTCGGTCTTCATGAGCTCCTCTAGGGCGTCGAAGTGGTGCTTCGTCCGAATGTAGTCCAGAAGC
>CAZKNR010000342.1:0-2566 GCA_964553925.1 uncultured Acidobacteriota bacterium | reverse complement strand
AAAGAGCTCTCGCACGACGACGAGGGCCCGGTCGAGGTACCGATTGAAGCGCTCGCAGGAGCACTCGGCGATGAACAGGCACCCGTGGCAGGCGGCGCCTTCGAGCCTTCAAGGAAGCTCTCGGAGGGGTCCTTCTCGGGGAATGATAGGCGCAGACGGGGTCGTTCGAACAGAGGGCGCCCATGTCGGAGGCGAGCCCGAGGTGCTCTCGGAGCTCTCTCCCCTGCTCGACGAGGCCTCCAGGGGTGCCCTCGGTTCCCGCGCTTCCCGTCGAAAGGAGGTCTGGAAAACTCCGGTTCCTGGAAGTCAAAGGCTGCATTTCGGGTGCTCCGACCATCAACGTCACCCGGAACGAGATCCTGTACTCGCTCAATAAGGCCGAGGACTTTCATCCTCGCTATCGTCGCGTTCGACGGCGACAGCCACCGCGTCCACTACGTGAGAACGCCGTTTCAGCGCGAGCCCGACTTCGGAGTGACGAGCGTCAACTACGACTTCGCGGAACTCCTCGCGCGGGCAGAGGCGCCACGGTGACGCCCGCCCCGAAATCGGCGCCCTCAGAGTAGACTACGGGGTCAAGGACAACGCCGGAAGCATGACCCCTTATAGCGATCTCGAGCTCGAACGCATGCTTTCCGACGTCGAGTCGGACTTGACCGAGCGTAAGGAGTCCTTCGCGGGAGACGCTCCGACCAAGGCCCGCGAGGCCGTTTGCGCGTTCGCGAACGATCTCCCGAACCACGGCCGGCCCGGCGTTCTCTTCGTCGGCGCCCGAGACGACGGGAGTCCGGCAGGACTCGCGGTGAGCGATCAGCTTCTTCGCGACCTCGCGGACATGAAGACAGATGGGAACATCCTCCCACCGCCCACATTGACCGTCGGGAAACGCGTTCTGCGGGGCGCAGAGATGGCGATCGTGACCGTCTGGCCCTCGGATTCCCCTCCAGTCCGCTACAAGGGACGGGTTTACATTCGGATCGGCCCTCGCCGCGGCATTGCGTCGCTCCAGGACGAGCGGATCTTGAACGAGAAGAGACGCCACGGGGATCGACCCTTTGACGTTCAGCCCCTTCGCTCCGCGGTTCTTTCCGACCTGGATCGCAGGCGCTTCGAGGACGAGTACTTACCCGCGGCGTTCGCGATGGACGTCTTGGTTGCAAACGACCGGACTTACGAGCAGCGCCTCGCGGCGACCAAGATGGTTTCTTCGGCCGACGACCCCACACCCACGGTGCTCGGCGTCCTCGTGCTTAGCTCTCGAACGCGCGACTTCCTGCCAGGTGCCTACATTCAATTTCTTCGGATCGCCGGGCAAGAGCTCGCCGCCCCGATCGCGGACGAACAGTTGATCGATGGCACGGTGTCGGACGTGCTCCGCCGGATCGACGAGAAACTTGTCGCGCACAACCGTACGTCCGTGGACATCGTTAGCAGTGATCGCGAGCAGCGGACGCCCATCTATCCAATTCCAGCGCTGCAGCAAATCGTGCGAAATGCCGTTATGCACCGGAGCTACGAGGCGACGAACGCGCCCGTGCGCGTGACCTGGTACGACGATCGCATCGAGATCCAGAGTCCTGGGGCCCCTACGGAGCGGTGACGCCGGAGAATTTTGGCCAGCCGGGCGTCGCCGACTACCGCAACCCGAGCCTCGCTGAGGCGCTCAGGGTCCTGGGCTTCGTGCAGCGGTTCGGGGTCGGAATCGCTACCGCGCGCCGAGAGCTTCTGGAAAACGGCAATCCGCCGCCACAGTTCGAGGTGAATCCATCACACGTGGGCGTCATCCTGAGGCCCGTCCCGTGAAGAGCATCGCCTTCTTCAACAACAAAGGCGGCGTCGGGAAGACGACGCTCGTCTATCACCTCGCCTGGATGTACGCCGACCTCGGGCTTCCCGTCGTCGCGGCGGATCTCGACCCTCAGGCGAACCTGACCAGCATGTTCATCGATGATGACCGGCTGGAGCAGCTTTGGCCGGATGGTTCGCATTCGCAGACGGTTTACGGCGCGCTCCAGCCCCTCCTCGAAGGCACGGGAGACATCGGTACCCCGCATACGGAAAGCATCGCGGAGAACATCGGTCTCCTCGCCGGCGACCTCGCACTATCCGCATCGGAAGACGAGCTGTCTTCCCAATGGCCGGATTGCCTCGACCGCAAGCCCCGGGCCTTTCGCGTGCTCTCCGCGATCTGGCGCCTGATCGAGAAGGCCGCTCAGGAACGCGACTCCCAACTCGTTCTCCTCGACGTCGGGCCGAACCTCGGCGCTCTCAACCGCGCGGCCCTCATCGCCGCCCAGAACATTGTCATTCCTTTGGCCCCCGACCTTTACTCGCTCCAAGGCATGAAAAATCTCGGACCGACGCTTAGGCGGTGGCGCGGAGAATGGTCCGACCGGCGTGCGCGCAATCCAGTCGAGGATCTGTCGATTCCGACCGGCGCCATGGCACCGGTCGGCTACGTCGTGATGCAGCACGCCGTCCGGCTGGATCGCCCGGTGAAGGCCTACGACCGCTGGATGCAGCGCATCCCCTCCGTCTATCGGGAGACCGTTCTCGACGAGAAGCC
>CAZKNR010000341.1:0-28086 GCA_964553925.1 uncultured Acidobacteriota bacterium | reverse complement strand
CTATCGGACCCGCCCAGCGTCCGTAACTCCACCGACCAGATAACGCCCTCCCGGCGCCCCCGCCGAGCCGTCGCACGCGGCCCATCGTGCCCCGGCCCTGCGTGTCGCCGTCGGTTTACCCGGGCTTGCCGAAAGGACACGGAAGGACAGACACTGTGGGTGGCAGGCTACTCGAACCTTGTGCAGGCGTATGTGCCCAACCAACGGGTGTTGATGGAAGGTGGTTACGAGGGCACGGACGCCGTGATTTACCAGTCGCTTCCCGGTCCCTTTGCCCTGGATGTGGAGGAGCGGATCGTAGGAACGGTGCATCGCCAGGTGAAGCAGGCCCGGGACAGAGCCATGGCTCCCTGACCGCCGCGTCGCCTGGCAAGCTGGAACAGGGAACGCCTGCTGGGAGATCGGTGTGCGTTCGGGTCTTGCAGGCGATGGACCGCGGAGCTCGCCGGAGGTTCCACCGATGTCGAAACACCCCTTCGGCAGCGGTCCATGGTCGCCCCGTCCAGCACCCCGCACCAACAGCCTGTTGAAAAGAGTCGGATGGGTCCGAAACCGGTCCTTTTCGCCTGCCTCTTCGTCGTCGGAGCCCCGACGATCCTAACGTTGGATCGGGAGAACTCTTGAGAGGCCCGTCCGTTCCACAGCCTCGAAGAAGTACGTGGGGCGCAATCAGAAAATCGCCAAGATTGATGTCAGGATCTGACTTCATCGGCCGTTGTCTTTGCATTCATGTTGCCACAATTCGAGCGAGACGGCCTCGCGGCGCAGAGGCGATCCGGAGTGTGGTTGGCGCCAAGAACAGGGCCGCTTCCCGGCGCGAACGGTGGAGTCGATGCCCGGGGAAACGGTAGCGCCATCGCTCGCTGGAGGTCGTTCGGCTCCCGACTTGCTAGTCTGTGCCTAGTTCTGGGCTGCCAAGGGTGTGCGGCGATGACGGCTCCGAAGCGCGAGGCCCGCCTGGATTTTGAGCTGCCGAAGGCGTGGGCCCGTTCCGAGGAGCGGAATCCAGGCGATGCGACGGTGGGATGGTTGAAGTCGTTCAATAGCCCTGAATTGGAGAAGCTGGTCGCTGAGGCGATCGACCACAATCACAACTTCCGGGTCGCGGCTGCGAGGCTCAAGGCGGCGAAGGAGGCGACGATCATCGGGCGCGCAGCGAGGCTGCCTTCTATCGGGGCGGGCGCGGGGGGCTCGTACTCGGAGGTCTCGGTCCGGGACTCCAACGGCCACTACCAACACTTCGTCGGCGCCGAAGAGGCCGGGCTGTCGCTCAATGCATCTTGGGAGATCGATCTGTGGGGTCGGCTCGCCAACATCCACCACGCGGCCATCGCGGATTACGAGGGGGAGTTGGCAGACTTCGCGGGGGCACGGCTCTCGCTGGCGGCGAACACGGTCAAGGCGTGGTGTAACCTGATAGCGACCCGGGAACAGGTCGAGCTCGCGGAGAAAACGCGAGAGAGTTTCGATCGCAATCAGCGGATCGTCGAGCGCAACTTCCAGGCGGGCGACGTCGCGGCGAGCCCGCTGGACGTGCAGTTCGCGCGAAACCAGCTTGCCGCGGCGGAGCGTGGCCTGATCTCGCAGCGGCTTGTGCAGGAGGAGACGCGGCGCACGCTTGAGCTGTTACTCGGCCGTTATCCCGCCGGATCGGTGGATGGGAGCCAGGAGCTGCCGGTACTCAGCGATGCGGTGCCGGCTGGCCTGCCGTCGGAGTTGCTCATGCGGCGCCCGGATCTGGTCGCCGCGGCTGCCGACTTGCGCGCCTCGGCCGAGCGGGCGGACGCCGCTCGAAAGCACCTGCTGCCTTCGATCAGCTTGAGCGCCGGCGGCTCGACGGGAAAGGCGAGCATCGATCTGCTTGATGTGATCGCAAGTCCCTCGGTCATCGCCTGGAACGTTGCTGCGTCGCTGGCGCAACCGATCTATCGTGGAAGTGCGCTGACGGCGGAGGCGAATCAGGCGCTTGCGTTCAACGAATCGGCTGTCTTGTCGTTCGCGGGCATCGCGCTGCGTGCGTTTCGGGACGTGGAGTCCGCGCTCGCGACGGGGAATTCATTGACGAAGCAGTACGAGTTTCTGGAAACCGAACTGCGGCAGGCGAATCTCGCGGAGATTCAGGCGACGCGCGACTATTCGGAAGGCATCGTCGGTTATCTTTCCGTGCTCGAGGCGCAGCGCCGGGCATTCAGTGCCCGCAGCTCGATGATCAACCTGCGCAATGCGCGTCTGCAAAACCGCATCGACCTGTACCTGGCGTTGGGGGGTGATTTCGCCGACGCGCCAGCGCAGCCAACGCAAGTGTCTCATAACCCATGACCAAAGACTTCATGACCGACGATTCGCAGAGAGCGACCCCCGCCCCGAAGCGGAAAGGAATTGTAGGCTTCCTCGTGCGCGGCGTGCTGCCGATCGGGATTCTCGCCGCGGGCTGGGCGGCTTACTCGATCCTTTCAGTGGAACCCGAGAAGGCGGCGCGCCCTCCGTCCGAGAAGCGAGTGATCCGGACGAAGGTGATGGAACTCCACGTCCGGGACTATCCGGTTGTCATTAAGACCCATGGCGTTGTCCGTTCGAACAATGAAGTCAGTTTGACCGCGCAGGTACCCGGCCGGATCGTACGCGTGCATCCGGGGTTTGAAGATGGAGCGTTCTTCTCGTCAGGCGACGTTCTTGTGGAACTAGAAGCGGTCGATTACGAGACATCCGTTGTCGCGGCCGAGGCACAGGTCGCTCGTGCCCGGGCGGCCCACGCTTTGGAGGAGACACGCGCCAAGCAGGCCCGCCTCAACTGGCAGGACCTTGGTTACAAGGAGGAGCCTAACGCGCTCGTGCTGCGTCTGCCCCAGCTTCGGGAAGCAGAGGCCAACGTCAACTCGGCTCTGGCCCAACTCGAACGATCCAAGCGTGATCTGGAGCGGACGAAGGTCCGGGCGCCGTTCGACGGGCGGGTTCGCCGGCGAGCTGTGGGCCTGGGGCAATCGGTGGGCGCTGGTACGGCGCTTGGCAGTGTCTTCGCCGTCGATCTCGCGGAGGTCCGACTGCCGATTGCTGGCGGGGAGATCCGGTTTTTGAATCTACCCGAAACCGCCGCAGACGCGCCGGTTGAAGTCGAACTTCGCAGCTCCATGAGCGAAGAAGTGGAAACCGTATGGAAGGCGAAGATCATTCGGACCGAGGGAGCGCTCGACGACAATTCGCTGGACCTCTTTGCGATCGCGAGGGTGGATGATCCATTTGGATTGAAGTCAGGGGCGCCGCCCCTGCGCATCGGACAACCGGTGACGGGGTCCATCGCCGGAAAAGTGCTCACCGGCGTGATGGCGCTTCCACGCGCTGCCGTGCGTCAGCTCGACCAAATCGTTCTCGTGGACAAGACCTCGCTGACCCTACACCCCAAGACGATCGTCGCGCTCTGGTCGGATGAAGAACACATTATCGTTCGGGATCCGTTGATCGAAGACGGCGGGTGGTTGTCCACTACGCACTTGGTGTATGCCCCGAAGGGGGCGAAGGTCGAGATCATTCCTGACATCGCGCCGAGCGCCGCGACAGCGAGTTCGGAATCAGAGGCCAAGGGCAAGCCGGTCGCCGTTCAAGTTGACAGCACCAAGAAACTGTGAGCAGGACTGACTCATGATTCGCTGGTTCGCCAACAATGGAATCGCCGCCAACTTCCTCATGGTGGCCATATTGGTGGTGGGCGTCTACACGGCCTACTACCACATCCCGCTCGAGATCACACCCGCGCTCAGCTGGAACACGGTCATGATCGAGATGCCCTACCGCGGCGCCACCGCGAAGGATGTGGAGCGAGCGATCCTCATTCCCATCGAGGAGGCGCTCGAAGGGGTGCAGGGCATCAAGCAATTGAATGCCGACGGGTCTCGGGGGATGGCGAGGTTCTACCTTTCAGCCAAACCTGGCACCGACTTGCGGGAGTTGCTGGAGGACGTGAAGGGGCGAGTGGACACCATCACGACCTTTCCCAATGAAACGGAACGGCCGCGGGTCTTCATTCCCGAATCCGGAAACTACTTCGCGGTGTTGAGTGTCGCGGTGACCGGCAACTTGGGAGCCCACGATCTAAGAAAGGTCGCCCGCCGCGTGCAGGAAGACCTATTGGAAATGCCGGGCATCAGTCGCGCGGGCCTTGAGGGCAGCCGGCGCTACGAGATCTCCATCGAGGCGAAAGCCGACAAGCTGCTCTCCTACAATCTCACCTTCCAGGATCTCGCCGATGCAATCCGGCGGTTCTCGATCGACTTGCCTGCCGGCGCCATTGACAGTGAGAGCGGCACGCTGATTGTTCGCACACGGGGACAGGCCTATACGGAGGGCGAATTCGCCAAGGTCCCGATCCGCGCGGCAAACGGAGCCGAGGTTCTGCTGGGTGATGTCGCCCGCATCCGCGATGGTTTTGAGGATGGCGACAAGAGGGTGGAGTTCAACGGCAAGCCCGCTCTGTTCGTCCAGGTGATGCGGACCGGAAACGAGAGTGCCATCGACATCTCCGACAAGGTGCGGGAGTACGTCAACACCGCCAGCACGCGTTTTCCCGACGGCATCGAGCTGTCCATTTGGAACGACGAGTCGTTGTCGATCCGGGCCCGGCTGAGTTCTCTCACTTCCAACACACTCCAGGGAGGCCTGCTGGTGCTGATTTTGCTCGGGCTGACCCTGCGCCCTGTGCTCGCGTTCTGGATCGCCGTGGGCATCCCGGTCGCGCTGGCCGGTGGACTGCTGACGATGCCTTGGCTCGGGCTCACCCTCAACATGATGAGTCTGTTTGGTTTCTTCATCGTCATCGGCATCGTGGGAGACGACGCCATCGTCACGGGTGAGAACGTCTACGACAAATTGAAATCCGGCATGAAGCCGCTTGATGCGGTGGTGTGTGGAACCCAAGAGGTCTCCACGCCGGTGACCTTCGGCGCGCTGACGACGATCGTCGCGTTCATCCCGATGCTCTTTTTCGAAGGCACCTGGGGCGACTACGCGAAACAAGTCCCCCCAGTGGTCGCGTCGGTCCTCCTGTTCTCGCTGCTGGCCTGTAAGCTCTTCCTGCCGACGCACCTCAAGCACATTCGGATGACGAACAAGACGAATGCCTTCGACAGGTTCCAACAGCGGATCACCGGCGGCCTGGAGTGGTTCGTCGAGCGGGTGTACCAGCCCACCCTTAACTGGGCGATGCGGCATCGGCCGAGTGTGTTGGCCAGTTTCATTGCCATGGGCCTCGTGATGGCCGGCTACTGCCTCGGTGGCCGGATGAAGTTCGTTTCGTTTCCCACCGTGGATTCTCGACGCATCACGACGACTCTACGTCTCCCGGATGACACGCCACTCGAAGCCACCGCCAAATACGTCGAACGGATCTCGGCCGCTCTCGAGCAGATCAAGAGGGAGTTCATCGATCCCGGCAGCGGCGAATCGATCCTTCGCAACGTGTCGCGTGTCATCGGCGGCTACGACGCGAAAAGCAGTTTCAACAAGTCTTCAGGCTCTGTGTCGGTCGAAATCATGGATCCCAGCGATCGGAGCGAGCCGGGGCCCCGCAACAGCGTGATCGCAAACCGGTGGACCAAGCTCATCGGACCGATACCCGAGGCCATGAGCTTCAGGGTCTATTCCGAACAGTCGTTCGAGGGAGGCCAGGAATACGCCGACGGGAGCCTTCACCTGGAATTGCGTGGACCGGCCTCAGCCAAGAAAGCGGAGATTGCGGAGCGGATCAAGGCCATGTTGGAAGGTTACGGTGGCTTCCGCGCCGCCTGGGCGCAAGTGAACTACGGTCAGGACGAGCTGGAGTTCAGCCTGAAGCCTCGCGCCGCCGAACTTGGACTTAACCAGGCGCTCCTGGCCCGTCAGATACGCCAGGCGTTCTACGGGGAGGAAGCCCAGCGGGTGCAACGCGGCATCGACGACATCCGGGTCATGGTTCGGTTGCCCAAGAAAGATCGAGAGACGCTGCACACACTCGACCAGATGAAGATTCGCACGCCCCGCGGCGCCGAAGTGCCCCTCGCGACTGTGGCCGAAGTGAAGTTCACCAAAGCACCCTCGTTCGTGGAACGAAACGACGCCGCCGAAGTCATCCGCATCGGTGGGCTTCCGGTCGATGAGACCGTGGACGTCATCGGGATCGCGCATGACATCGCGCCGAGGATCACTCAGATGTGCGTCGAGGGTGAGGATCTTTCGTTTCAGTTCAAAGGCTACGTGGCCGAGGCCGAGGAGTCGAAGAAGCGGACAATCCTGGGAACGGCGGCCTTGCTTCTGGCCTTGTATGCGTTGCTGGCCATTCCGTTGAAGTCCCTCACCCAACCGATCTTCGTCATGCTGATCATTCCGATGGGCACCATCGGCGCGCTTCTTGGCCACATCCTCATGGGCATGACGCCTTCGTTCCTCTCCATCTTCGGCATGCTCGCCCTCGCCGGCATCTCCGTGAACAACTCGCTGGTGCTGGTCGATTACGTCAACCAACGGCGGGCGGGGGGAGCCACCTTGCTCCAGGCGGCGTTGGAAGCTGGCGTCAGGCGATTCCAACCCATCCTGCTCACCTCCGTAACAACCTTCGCCGGGCTGGCACCGATGATCTTTGACCGATCCTTGGAAGCTCAATTCCTAATTCCCATGGCCGTGTCGATGGGTTTTGGGATTCTCTTCACCACGGTTGTTACGCTGTACCTGGTCCCGTGTGCGCTGTTGATGGCGGACGACCTTGTGAAGCCCTTAGCGCGGTTTCGGAGCTGGCGTTCCCGTCCGTCTCAGGCCGTCGACGTCGAGGAATTGCAGGCACCATTGCATGCCGCTGACTGAATCGGTGATTTTGCAGACGTTGATGAAGTGGCGAACCCGCGTGTCCGCCGCCGCGTGGGTCGTCGTGCGGGACGCGCACGCCACCGAGGATATTTTCCAGAACGTCGCGCTCAAGGCGATGACCCGCGAGGTGAGCTTCGAGGCCGAGGGCGCGCTGTTGTCGTGGGCGTTCATCACGGCACGGCGCGAGGGGATCGATTGGTTGCGCCGCCATCGGCGCGAGTCCACCTGCCTCGACGCGGCGATCCTCGAAATCATGGAACGCGAATGGCAGTCGAATTCGTCGCAGCCCGTGGCCGAGAAGATCGAGGCACTGCAGGACTGCCTCAAGTCGGCGCCCGAGGCCTCGCGTCGACTGCTCAAGCTGCGCTACTTCGACGGCTGCAGCTGCGAGGAAGTGGCGGAGCAGATGGGCATGGGCCTCAACGCGATCTACAAGCGCGTCTCCCGGCTGCACGAGAGCCTCAGGGATTGCATTGAGGGGAAGTTGGGCAAGACCGGGAATCCCGGAGCACAGGTGCCATGAAAGAGAACGATTCACAGCACGAACTTCTGCTTCGGCACTTCGACGGTCGTTCGACCCCGGAGGAACGTCTGCGCGTCGTGGAGCTGTTGCGCAGCGATCCAGAAGCCCGGGCGTTCCTGCGGGAAGTGGCGGAGCAGGCGGTCATTGTCGCGGACCTCGAACGGATCGCGCTCGGTCGCCAGGAAGCACTTCGTGAGCGCCCCACCCGATCGGCGGATCATGGCCGCAGGGGTGTCTCGGTCAAGTTTCGGGTGTGGCTCTGGGGCCCCGCCGTCGCCGCGATGATCGCGATTCTGGCCGTGGTCGCATTCGAGGTGCTTCCGATACCAAGACCTCTGGTTGTGCGTGTCTCCAAGATGTCCGGGTCCAGCCAATACTTTGGTTCCAACGGCAAGAGTGAGAACGAGCTGAGTGTTCAAGCTGCCCTCAGTGTCGGGGATACGTTGGAGACGCGCTCCTGCGATGCCTCGATCGCGCTGGACTTGGGCGACGGTTCGACCCTTACGATCGCCGGGCGTTCGACCCTGAGACTTCTTGAGGCAGAGGCGGGCGCGAATCGGTTCAAGTTGTTGCTTGGGAATCTCTGGGTAAGCCCGGCCCATGCGCCGGGCGGGGAACCTATGGAGATTCACACTCCGATCGGCAGTGTGGAGGCCCGTAGTGCCCAGCTCGACGTCCAGTCTTCGTCGACCGAGATGATCGTGCGGGTCAACGAGGGCTCCGCACGGGTCCGGCGGTATGTGGATGGCGGTGCGGTGGATGTGCCGCGAGGACACCAGGTGACGGTATCGCTGAGTAAGAAGGAACCGCTCGCCGTAATCCCTCAGCCAAAACCGATCAACTTCTGGGCGTGCGATCTGTGGCAGGTCCCCGAGGTGATTTTGGGGAAATGGCTGCCGTCGACAGGCAACGAGCGGGCGCGTTTGGGGGCCGAACCGCTGCTCTGGCCCATTCCCGACCGGGACCCTTTGATGCTTTACGCGGTGTCCCTCGCAGCTTGGAAGAGCAGTGAGTGGCCGGTGTTGCTCCACTCCACTTCCCGGCTTCGCTTCCGGGGGCGAACGGAGCGGGCGCATACCGTTCGCTTCGGATTCAGCACTCAGAAGATGCGGGGCATCTTCTCCGGAAAGTTTGAACTAGACGTCAACCCCGACGCACTCGGCCCGGCGGGTGAGACGTGGGAGATTGACCTGCCTCTAACGCGCTTTCGACCGCTTCATCCACACCTGTCGTCGTCGCCGGACGGCTTCGAGCTGACCGACGTGTATGCCCTGACGGTCAGGGACGACGCTGGATTGGAGATCAACCACATCGAGCTTCTGCCGCAGGAGTAAGTCGTTGGATCTGAGCCACTACCAAGGCATCACGATGAGCAACCGGCTCGGATCCCGAGCAGCGCTTGCCCTGGTCGGGGCTGTGCTCCTGTCAGGAGCCGCGGGGCCACGCCTGCGCGGGGAGGACGGAACCAACTTCCAACAACGTCGCACCGCGCTGGTCGAGAAACACGACAAGAACGCCGACGGCCGGCTCGACGCCGCGGAACGAGAACTCATGCGGCTGGCGATGAAGGAGCAGCGGCTCGAGAAAGCGGGATCGAGCTTCAAGATCCCACCCGAGTTCCTGGCGAAGTACGACGCCAACAAAGATGGTGAAATGCAGGGCGACGAATGGCGTGTCGCCTGGGAGGCGGAAACGAAGATCCTGCGTGAGGCCTACGACGCGGACAAAGATGGTTCGCTCAATAAGGAGGAACGGCAGGCGATGATGGCGGACGTCGGCAAGGGCAAGATCACTGGCATCCCAGCATTCTTTGCCGGACGCATGGTCAACGATCCCGGCTCTGCAGAGCCGACGTACTTGGCTGAGCAGCAAGAACTGCTCAGGTTTGACGCGGACGGAGATGGTCTTGCCAGCGCTGACGAGCTGGCGCGTATTCGCGAAGCCGGGCGTCGCGCGGAGTTGCGGCTCGGAGCGTCGCCGGGGAGCCCGCCACAGATCCTCGGCAATCCCGCGCCGCGCGGGTCCGATTCCGACGAGCTGCTGGAAGCTGTCTCCGAAGTCAAGTTGAGTCGCAGACGAGGTCTCTTCGATGAGCCCTTCGAACTGACGCTGACCACCAAGACCGACGGCGCTGTCATCCGCTACACGACCAACGGATCTACTCCAACTTTGGACCAGGGCGTCGCCTATCGATCGCCACTGAAGATGTCCAAGACCACGGTCTTGCGCGTGACGGCGTTCAAGCCAGGCCTCCGTCCAACCAAAGTGAAAACTCACACGTTCCTCTTTCCGGGAGACGTGATCCACCAGTCTCCGGACGGATTAGCTCCGGAAGGATTCCCGTACCGCTGGGGCAAGAACCAAGTGGACTACGGGATGGATCCTCGGATCGTCAACGATCCGCGGTTCCGAGACGAGATCTTGGCGGGGCTGAAAGCGCTGCCAAGTTTCTCCCTCGTGACCGAGATGGACTCCATGTTCGGAGCGAAGAACGGCGTCTATTCCAACCCCGACGAGCAGGGCAGAGAATCCGAGCGCCCGTGCTCGCTGGAGATGCTGCGTCCCGATGGGAAACCAGGGTTTCAGATCAATTGCGGGATTCGAATTCGCGGCGGATTCAGCCGCCTCCCTGTCAATGTGAAACACGCGTTTCGTCTCTTCTTCCGTAGTGAGTACGGCCCGTCGAAGCTGAAGTTCCCGTTGTTCGGCGAGGACGGCGCCCAGGAGTTCGAAAACCTCGACCTGCGCACGCCGCAAAACTACTCGTGGAGCCTCGGCGGAGACACGCGAGGAACTCTCATCCGCGACCAGTTCAATCGGGACCTTCAGTTGGCGATGGGGCAGCCGGCCGCGCGGGGTAATTTCTGCCACCTCTACATCAACGGCCACTACTGGGGCATCTACAACACGTGCGAGCGCATCAAGGCGTCGTACGGCGCTACCTATCTTGGCGGGAAGAAGTCCGAGTACGACGTGGTCAAGGTGGACTCCGGTTTCACGAAGCGACAGAGCACCTACACATTAGTGCCCACCGATGGAAACATGGAGACCTGGACGCGGCTCTACAACCGGGCCGCGGCCAGGCTGGGGAAGGACGCGGATTACTTTGCGCTCCAGGGACGCAATCCGGACGGTACGGCGAACCCCGCGTTCGAGCCGCTGCTCGACGTGGACAATCTCATCTCCTACATGCTGATCATTCTCTGGGGCGGGAACCTCGACGCGCCGATCAGCGCGTTCGGCGACAATCGCAATCCGAACAACTTTCACTCGCTGCACCGGCGTCATGGAGCCGAGGGGTTCCGGTTCTTCATCTGGGACGCCGAGCACACGATGCTCAATGTCGAGGAGGACCGTACGGGTCCGTTCAAGACCGGCGAACGACTCGAAACCAGCAGCCCGCAATGGTTGTGGCAGCAGTGTGTTGAGAACGCCGAATTTCGAATGCGGGTCGCCGACCTGGTCTACCGGTACGCCTTCAACGGAGGAATCCTGAGTCCTGGGGCGCTTCAGGAACGATTCTTGGCACGTGCAAGGGAGATCGAGTCCGCGGTCATCGCGGAGTCCGCCCGCTGGGGCGACGTGAAGCACACGCTTCCAATGAATCCGCCCCCTCGCCTCGACAAGGAAGGCAACCCTGTGACCGGCCCCTTCAATCGCGATGACGACTGGCGCCGAGAGGTGAACCGCCTCGTGAAGGAATACCTTCCCAAGCGCACAGGCATCGTGCTCGGCCAGTTGTTTGCTCAGGGCCTGCTTCCCGACATCGAGCCGCCGCGGTTCATCCGCGAAGGCAGCGGAGGATCGACCACGCTCGCTATGAAATCGGCGACGCCTGACGCGGTGACGTACTACACCACCGACGGAACGGATCCGCGGATCGTGGGCGGCACGGTCTCACCAAGGGCTGTGAAGTACACCGCTCCTGTTTCAACCGGCGCCAACCCTCTACCGATCAAAGCCCGCGCAAGGATCAACGATGACTGGAGCCCTCTCGCTGTGTCGTCACGTGTGTCGTTGGAAGCCGCAAATGGCTGGTCGCCTCCGGATGCGCTCTCGTCGTTGCCGGCGATTCGCGAACTTCCCAACGTGTTCACGTTCGCCGACGGCAGCACGGTGAGAACGCCCGAGGACTGGCCTCGCCGGCGCGAGGAACTCAAGGCAATTCTTCTTTACTACCAATACGGCAACACTCCTCCGCGGCCCGATCGGGTCGTCAAGATCGAATCGCAGCAGCGCCCGCACGAAAGCGGACTTGGCACGGTCGAATCGATGGTGCTCGAGATCGACAGCGCAAAGAAGCTGCGCTTCCGAGCCGTCTTCTACTTGCCCAAGCATTCAGGGCGTCGACCGGTCCTGATCCGCGAGGAGGACACGATCGGCCAGAGAAAAGACGCACCACTCTTCCTGGAGAAGGGCTACATCTTCGTCGAATACGCCCGCCACGACTTGGACCCCGATCGCGACCGCGTCGTGGGAACCGCGCAGGCCGCCTACCCAAACTACGACTGGGCAACCCTTGCGGTCTGGGCCTGGTGTGGCATGGGGCTGGTGGATTACCTCGAGACCCGCGGCGACGTCGATAGGTCGCGCATCGGCATCACCGGGCATTCGCGCGGCGGCAAGATGGCGCTTCTTACCGCCGCGCTCGATGAGCGCATCAGTCTGGTCGTCCCGCACCAGTCCGGCTCGGGCGGAGCGGGCTGTTACCGGGTTCTGGGCCCTGGTGCCGAGACGCTCGGCCAAAACGACAAACCCCACTGGTATCACGAACGGCTCCGGTGGTTCCGCGAGAAAGAAGAGCGTCTGCCCTTCGACCAGCACTTTCTCAAGGCTCTGATCGCGCCGCGGGCATTGCTGTGCACCGAGTCGATCGACGACGAGTTCGCCAATCCTCTCGGCAGCTTGACCACGAGCGTGGCGGCTCAGAAGGTCTTTGAGTTCCTCGGCGCGCCGGAGAAAAACGGAATCCACTTTCGGCGTGGTGGCCACACCATGGAGAGACAGGACTGGGTCACCATCCTCGAATTCGCCGAGTGGCAGTTCTTCGGCAGAGAGCCCGCCCAACGCGCGAAGTTCTGGCCCGCGAAGTTTCCGCTTCCCGCAGAGTACGACTCGTGGAAGGTGGCTCGCGCGTTGCATTCCGTCGAGGGCGAGCCCACCGGCTCGTTCGTCGAGCCGCCTCCCGCGACGCAGGATCTCGAGTTCCGCGCGGTGGGACTGCCGGGCAATCCCACGGACGTGGAGCTTCACGGCCAAGGGCGGTATGGCGCGGTCGCGAACATCTTCGAGCTCGCGACGAACCAGGTCGCGCAGATCGAGTACGCGACGTTTCTCAACGCGGTGGCGGCGAAGGCTGATCCCGCGGGTCTCTACGATCCGGCTATGGCCCATGGCGAGAGCGCGATTCGCCGGGTCGACGGCGCGGACGGCTGCCGTTATCTCGTTCTTCAAGACGCGCCTCCGGTTCCCGCGACTCACGTGAGCTGGTTCGACTGCTTGCGCTTCTGCAACTGGCTTCACAACGGCCGGCCCATCGGCGGGCAGGGTCCGACGACGACCGAGGATGGCGCCTACAAGCTCGAAGGTCCGCGCCAAGCCGGCCCGCGTCGTCCGGGCGCGAGATTCTTTCTGCCCTCCGAGGACGAATGGTACAAAGCCGCGTACTATGAACCCATGCCCGACGGAAGCGGCATCTACCGCCACTTCGCGCCCAAGGAAACGAATCGGCCTCTCATCGAGTCCGTGCAGCCGGAGAAGCTCAGTCCTTGGGGCCTGGCGGGTTTATTCGATCGGGTGTGGGAGTGGACCGAGTCGCCGGTGAGCGAACTGCACCGCTCGCTTCGCTCGGGGGCCTGGTTCCTGGGCAACAACAAACAGTCGGCCGGCCACTTCTACAGCAATCCGCAGATTCGCTATCCAAGCGTCGGCTTTCGCGTCGCCCGCTTGGCACCGAGGGAAGATTCGTAGGTTCTTCTCATGAAGTCCACCGCTCGTCTGCGTTCGTTTGCCATCGTGACACTGCTCACGACGCAGCCCTTGATCGTCTTGGCTCAACCAACCTCGGCCGCGCTCGAAAGCGCGCGAGTGGAGCTGCGCCAGGCCGTCCAGGAGGGCAAGGTCGCCGGCGCGATCCACCTTGTCGTGCGGGATGGGAAGACGATCTACTCCGAAGTCGCCGGGGTCGCCGACATCGACGAAAAAACGCCGCTCAGACTCGATTCGATCTTGCGCATCTACTCGATGACGAAGCCCATCACCTCGGTGGCGGCCCTGCAGCTCTATGAAAAGGGAAAGTTCGCGCTCGATGATCCCCTCGCCAAGTTCATCCCGGCGTTCGCCGGCGCCACCGTGCTTCAGACGACGGGGGAGGCGACCGAACAGGTCGCCCCCAAGCGTGCGATCTCAATTCGCGATGTCTTGCGGCACACAACGGGCTACAGCTACGGCGACGAGGCGAGCGTGCGCCCGCTCAATGAGAGCCGCCGGATGCGCTACTGGGGCCCGGAGGAAATGTATCCCCCTCGCATGACCATCGCGCAGGCCGCCGAGGCGCTGGCGAGGATCCCAACGCTGCATCATCCGGGGGAGAAGTTCACCTACGGCTTCAGCGCCGATCTTTTAGGGCGACTCATTGAGGTCTGGTCCGGTTTGAGTTTGGACGCCTATCTGCAGCAGCACGTCTTTGCGCCGCTGGAGATGGTCGACACCGGGTTTTCGGTGCCGAAGGAAAAACGCGTCCGATTCGTTTCGTGCCACACACTGCGCGACGGCAAGGTCGTCGTGATCGACAAACGAGAAGCGAGCCTCTTTAACGAAGGGTTCGAATTTCTCTCGGGAGGTGGAGGGCTGCTCTCGACGGTCGCCGACTACGCGAATTTCTGCCAAATGCTCTTGGATGGCGGAGTGTTCAAGGGACGTCGCGTCCTGAAGACAGACACTGTGCAGCTGATCTTCACCGACCAGCTCAACGGCATCGCCGGCGAGTTTCGGTTTGGCTTTGGATTCGATCTTGGAGACGTGGAGATTGGATCTGGACTCGGACTCCGCAAGGTGGCGAAGTACTCCTGGGGCGGCTACGCCAGCACGGATTTCCAGATCGTTCCGAGAGAAAAGCTCATCCAGATCTACGCACGACAGCAGGTGCCAATGGCCGGAGAGCTCGCCAAGAAGCAGTTCGCAGTGGTGAACGGCGGGCTATCCGCGAAGGAATGAGCCCGCGCGTCGTCCGTTGAGTGCCAGAGAACACGTGGCTGAAAAGAGGAAACCGCAATGAGACGAATCCTTCTCCCGCTGGGCCTTGTGGCCTTGATCGCCGGGAGCGCTGCCGCTGGCGATCTCTTGCCCAACGGGGGCTCGCCGAAGCCCCCGACCGCCATCGGGCATCCCCTATTCCTGAGCCCCCACGCTTCGCCGGTGGCAATCAGCGCCGGCCGTGTCTTCGTCGCGAACACGCCGTCCGGCACGGTCGACATCATCGACGCCGGCACGCGCACCGTCGTGGCTCGCGTGAACGTAGGCGTCGATCCGGTCGGCATCGCGGTCAGGCCCGACGGCAAGGAAGTGTGGGTCGCCAATCACGTCTCGGACTCGGTGAGCGTGATCGACTGCGATCCCGCGAGCCCGACCCATCTTCAGGTCATCGCCACGGTGCAGGAGTTCGATCCCGCGACGAAGGCGACGCGCTTCGATGAGCCGGTGGGCATCGCGTTCGCCGGCAACGACAAGGCTTACGTCGCGCTTTCCTCGGAGAACCAGATCGCGGTGATCGACGTCGCCAAACGCGAGGTGATCCGTCGACTGGACATTCCGGCGCAGGATCCGCGAGCCATCGTCGTGCGCGGCGAGCGCCTCTACGTCATTCCTTTCGAATCCAACAATCAGACTCAGCTTTCCGGGGGCACGGGCAAGATCGATGGCGATTTGGTGACCTTTAATGCTTGGGAGCACTCGATCGCCAACAACAACGTGCTGTCGCTTGGACACGTCGTGGACATCGTCAAGCACCCCAAAGTTCCGGACCGGGATTTGTTCGTTTTCGACACCAAGACCGATCAGCTCGTCGAGACGGTCACGACGCTGGGCACGCTGCTCTATGGCCTCGCGGTCGACTCGAAGGGGCGGGTCTTCATCGCCCAGACCGACGCGCGCAACGAGGTCAACGGACGTGCCGGCACGAAAAAGCACGGTTTGGCCGAACTTGAGAATCGCGCATTTCTCAACCGCATCACCAGCGTCCGTTTCAAGGACGGTTCCGCAGAGAAGCCGGAGTTCATCGATCTCGAGCCGCTGCCTCCACAACACCCTGCGAAGGGCATGGCGTTGGCGACCCCGTTTGCGATCGTGGTCAGCGAGGATGACTCCACGCTGGTGGTCTCTGCGGCCGGGTCGGACAAACTTTTCACCGTCGACGCGAAGAGCGGAGCGGTGCTCGGTCGCGTCGCGGTCGAAGCGGTGCCCGAAGGGATCGCGCTGGAGTCTGGCCCCGGCGGCAAGCTTGTGCGAGCGTGGGTGCTCAACGCGGCCGCGAACACGGTTTCCGTTGTTGATGTTTCCCAAGCTGCGAGCCCGAAAGTTCTGGAGACGATCGCCCTGGAAGATCCGACGCGCCCCGAGGTGAAGCGCGGGCGCATCGCATTCGAGACGGCGCGCGCTTCCACGACGGAGACCTTCTCCTGCGCGAGCTGTCACCCCAATGGCCATACCGATCAGTTGCTCTGGGTGCTTCAGACGCCGATCGTGACCGGCGGCAATCAGATCATGCCGCGCTCGACGATGCCGATTCGCGGTCTGCGCGACACGGAACCCTATCACTGGGACGGCATCCCCGGCGACCCGTATGGCGGCATTCACTCAGGGAGCATCCGCCGGAAAGTTCCACCGAACAGCCGGGTTGGCGTACCGGAAAGCAGCACGCGGCATCTGATCGACGGCGGACTGGCCGCGACAATGCGTTTGGCGAGCGACACGGCGATCAACGACGAAGGCAAGGCCGGCGCGTTGACTGCGGCCGAACGCGACGCGATGGCGAAGTTCCTCCTCAGCGTGCCTTATCCTCCGGCGCCGCGGCGTGCCTATGACAACGTGCTCTCGAGCGGCGCGAGAGAAGGATTCAAGCTGTTTCACGTCGATGGCGATCTGGATCCTTCCAAGCACAAGCCCAACGTCTGCGGAGACTGCCATCGCATGCCCTTTTGGGTCAGCACCAACACTCCCGGCACCGGCATGGACGCCCCCACATGGCGGGGAGCCTACGACCGCTGGCTGATCCTGCCGCAAGGGCGGCTGAACATCATTGATTTCGACTTCTATCAGCGCGTCGCGGAGCGTGGAACCGCTGAGCGCAGCGTGTGGCAGTTTTCCTGGGGCGGACGTCCGCGTTTCGACCCCGTGTGGAACATGGTGCTCGAAGGTTGCACCGGGTTCTCTGGAGCCTTCGCCCGCCAACTGACTCTCAACCAGAGTTCCTCTGGCGCCGCGTTGACGAAGGATCTCTTGAACGCCCTGGAACAAGCCGCCGGCGACGGGGGCGTCGTTCTTCAGGGCGAGGGAGTCTTTGTCGAGGGCGGGAAAGCGGCGCCGGTCGCCCTGCAATTCGATTCCCAGGACGAGGGTGGCGCCTATGTACAGCACGCTGGCCACGGAGATGGCGACCGGAAGGCCTTCACCCGGGCGCAGCTTGTATCGTTCGCAGCCGGCGGACGTTTCGTCGGCACCTTCACGGCGCGGTCAGGCAGGAATGTGGACCTCGACCATCCCCAGCCCGCTCTCTGGACGTTGGGCCCGATCCAAAAGCAGCGGGGGCGGCAGGAGTTCCCGGTCCTGTATCCAGACAACACCCGGATGAAGGTCAGCGGCCGGCACATCCGCGAAGGCGCGCATCTTCTCGTCGACGGGCGGCGTGTGCGGGGCAAGCTGTCCCTGGAAGACCGTGAGGCGGTGGCGATCGAACTGGGAGCCCAGCCGCCGGCAGGCATTCACTTGCTCCAGGTTCAAAACGTCGACGGCCTCTTCAGCAACGATTTCCTCTTCCATGTCGTCGGCGACGCCGAAGCTGCCGAGGAGTTAACGCGGCGGCTCGATGCGGACCATTCCGACGTGCGGGACTTGCTCGCCGCGGCGATCGCTCAAGGCGATTGGGAGGCAGCACGCCGCCATCTGCGCCACGGCGCGGGCATCAACGACAAGCATCCCGACGGAGGCGCGACTCCCTTGAGCAGGGCGGCTTTGCACGGGCGGCTGGAAATCGCAAAGCTCCTCATCGAGGAGGGCGCAGACGTTTCCGGTGCGAACCAGGATGGAAATACTCCACTTCACACGGCCGCATTCCTGTGTCGCGCCGACTTGGTGACGCTGCTGTTAGAGAAGGGAGCTTCCGCCGCTCAACGGAACAACAAGAAGGAGACTCCTCTCGATGTCGTCTCCGCGCCCTGGAGTGACGATTTGGCGAACTTCTATGCGTTGCTCGAAGCAATCGCGGACATCGATCTCGATCTCCAAAAAATCGAGTTCGAGCGGCCGCGGATTGCCCAGCTCTTGAAGAATCACACAGCGAAGACTCCGGACACAAGCAACGAAGCGCCGGCGAAGAGGCCGCGCCAACGGCGGCTCTGAGGTCTCGGGTCGCGGATCTCTGCGAGCCCAACGACGCCGTCGAAGGGAACAAGGCCCTACTTCACATCGGCGATCGGCACATCGCAAAACGTGAGCGCGGCGACGCCGTTGGCGCCCCTGACGAGCTTGTCCTGGCTCCACTTCGTCTCCTTGAGATAGCTCACCGTTCTCGCCGCTGATGGCTCCGTCAGCCGGAGCGTGACCACGGTCCCGGAGACCGAGCCCGCGGCGATCCGACCACCAACCCCGTCAAGGTACACCTGGCCGGCGAGCGCATCGGTCCAGACGACGGGCTGGTCGAACTCGAGGGCGATCTCGTCCCTCGCCGAGCTGGTGTAGACCGCCCGCACAAGGTTCGGCGGGGTGATGGAGCCGGCGGGGGCCTTGCCGTAAAAGTCTCTCTCGATGAGGGGTTGCACCAGGCGCGCGAACTCCGCCCATCCGGTCAGCGGATAGTGGCAGGGTCCGGCAGGTTGGATACCCAGCGTCGAGAGGATGTCCATGTTTGAGTAGAGACGTGGCAGCGTCCTCTGCACCTCGCGTAACATGTCACCGTGTCCGTTGCCCATGCTGCAGGAGTTTGGCCAGATCTGGAACAGGTAGTAGCGCCGCAGATTGGGGAAATCCCGCTTCCAACCTGCCGACATGTCCACGAAATACTGCTGGTACGACTCCCAGCCATAGCCCCCCGTCGGGCCGTCCGAGCCCTGGTCGCTCTCGCCCTGGTGCCACAGGACCGCGCGGATTCCGTGCGTGAGGCGGGCCCGCTCGATCCGCCAGAGCATGCGACCGTAGATGGTGTTGAGATCGGTGGGACGGGAATCGTTCCGCTGGTGCTGGTCGATCCGGGTTCCCCCGACGGCTCCGTTGACGATGAAGATCGGAATCTTCTGGCTTGCCACCAGCCGCTTGGCCAGCTCCATGCCCCAGTAGCCAAGCTCCGCCTTCTCACCTTTCTCCGCCTTCCAGACCGGAGAGCACCACCGATTCTCGCGGGCGTCTGGGGACTCGCCGTGCGGCCCCCCGTAGCTGCGGATCCAATCGCTCGTCTCGCTCGGAGCCTGCTCAGAGGTGTCGGTCGCCAGTGCGTTGGACTGCCCCTCGATCAGG
Organism: uncultured Acidobacteriota bacterium; assembly: GCA_964553925.1. Lineage (GTDB taxonomy): Bacteria > Acidobacteriota > Vicinamibacteria > Marinacidobacterales > SMYC01 > DAISKN01. Next base: position 9,011 of record CAZKNR010000341.1, on the reverse strand, counting down.
TAGGCGTCTCCGCAGACCAAATTCCCCACGCTCTCCAGCACGGTCTCGGCGCCGCCGATCTGAGCGCCGAACTCCACCCTGTATTTGATCAGGCCCGGCGCGAGCTTGACCGCGAACGCATAGCTCCGGTCTGCGCCGATGTTCCGCTGTTCAGTCTTGAGGAGCTTGCCATCTGCAAAGACCTTCAAAAAGACCGCGTCGGCCGCCCGATCGAGCGTCCCGTTGTAGTGGAGCGTCCCCTCATTCCTGTCGTCTCGGGCATAGAACTGATTCTCCTCGGGCTTCTCGTCGTTTCCGGGGATCCGCGCGACCCATGGATCGCTCTTCGGTTCGGTCACCCGAATGGTTACCTCGGCGGCACTGGCGGCGCCGCCGTTGTCGACAGAAACCGTCACTCCGATCGGGCCGGTGTATTGCGATCGCCGGAGGATCAGCCGGTCAGGCGCCACCTTTTTGATGACGGCTCCGCCGGAGACCGCCCATCGGTAGCGCAGGTCCCCTGCGCCCTTCGCCTTCAGCGCGTCGAGGTTGCTGATCCCTGGAACCACCTCGATGGTGTTCCGGCCGTTCCAGGAGTCGGGCGCCTTCAGAGTGAAGACCGGCTCGGGAATCGCCTCCTTCACCGTGACCCGCACGTCCACGGTCTTGACCTGGTCAGCGTACACTGCCTTAAACCGCAAGACGCTGGCTGCATCGCCGGCCACCCGTCTGGCAGGTAGCGTGTAGGCGAACTGGTCCACCGCAACGACGGCCTCCGAGCCATCCTGTTTGAAGATCCAGTAGACCTTCTGGGCGCCATCCGCCTGGGCGCGGACGGTCGCGGTCTGTCCTTCATCCATGGTGATTTCGCTCGGCGCCACCGAGAAGGCGTTGCCCGGTTGAACCAGTGTGCCAACCAGAGTCTGCAAGGGCTTCTGGTTCTCATACTCGAGCTTGACCCAGTCGGCGGAGCGGACGACCCTGGAGATCCGCACCTCGTCGATGTCCCCGATGAAGCGATAGTCGCCATACCAGCCGCCCAGATACATCCGCGCTGGGCTCTTGATCGCCAGGGGCGCGCCGTCGCGAGACGAGACACCGTCGAGGCGGCCGTTGACGTAGACGCGAGAGTCCCCCTTGCGGTAGGTGTGCACCACATGCACCCAGTCGCCCATCGGGAGCGCGCTGCCGCCCGACACGTCGGCCCCCGAGAAATAGCACTCCATTTGAATGTGCGGGGGGCTGGCGACGCGCATGGTCACCTTTCCCTGCCCATGCTCGTTCCCCCAAGCAACCGCGATGGCATTCGGCGCTTCTGCCCTCAGCCAGGCCTGCGTCGAGTGGGCGCTGGAGCCTGAGGGCAAAGTGGTGATCTTCTCGCCGCAGTCGAATCCCTTGCGCGCTTCGAAATGGCGTCCCAGTCCGATGCGGCCGGCGGCGGGAGTCGTCCCCGCGTTGACGGGAGAAACCGCGCCCACCTCGTCCTTGACAGGGTCGACGGCGTCACCCAGGTGGAGGACAGAGATGTATCCGTTCGACTCATTGAACACTGCCGCGCCGCTCGATTCGCTTGTGGCGTCGGCCTTGCCCCAGTGCACCCGGAGCTCTTGGTGCGAGTTCCCCTGGATCAGAGGGACCCGCACCCAGAGGCTTGCGACGCCTTTTGCCGCGTCCCACTCCTCGATCTGGTACGCCAGCGGCTTGCCTCCGGCGGAGAAGCGGATGTCCTCCCCACCGGCCTTGGCCTGATGGAAATCGAAGAGATCCCGGTGCAAGCGCGCCAGCACGGGGAAGTTCTCCACCGAGGCGGACGCCGGAAGATCGGCGCCCTCGGGCGTGGTCAACAGGTACATCGAGCCGGAATGACTCCAATCCGTGTACTGAGCGAGAACCAGCTCCGGAATCAGGAGAGACAGCGAGATCGAGACGCAAAGAACGAGTCGGGCCATCACGATGGGGATCCTTTCTGAGCGAACGGAGCAAGTCGGCGGAGTGTCGCCCCCGAATCAGGGGAAGGCAAGGAGGGCTCTCCTGTCACGACGTCCAGCAAACGCCGCGACCGAGGGCAACTTACTTTCCCGATGCCTGTCGTGTGGCGATGGGTACGTATCCAATCTCCAGGCCCGCCGGTGGAGTAACGATCAGGGCAGGGTCAATGTCCGCCAACGTTCCAATCCTGGGCGGGGCGAGATAGTCCCGGTCCTTCCGCCAGCTTCGGTGAAGTCGTTCGATCCGTGCCTGCAGGGCCTCGCGCTCCTGATCCGTCAAATCAGCGTTGAGCAATGCCGGCTGGTCGGCGAATCGATACCAGGAGTACGTCACCACGCTGCCGTCCCCAATCAGCGCATCGAAAGGCCCCGCTTTGGCGCCAGGCTTCTGCCAGCAGCTCATCCCATCGTCCGGGGTGACGTAGGGCTCGGGGCGCCCTTCGCGAGGCTGACTCCAGCGAACCTGAGATAGGCCCGTTTCGACCGGAACATCCTCGCCGCGCACTCCAATCCACTCCGCCTTCTTTCGAGCATCCTTCACCTGGTGATAGTACTCGGGGAGCGTCGCCAGCGGGCCGTCCCTCGAATCGTTCTTCGCGACCATCTGGTAGTTCCATCGGTATCCGAAGGTATCGGGCTCCAGCGCTGCCGGTGTCGCGAAGGAGTTCCAGGCAACCGACGCTCGTTCGTCCTTTGGGACTGCGTGCGTGTAGATCCTCCAGGTGGCTCCGCCGCCACCGGTAAACGTGTGGACTACGGCCCCCTGGGGGTCGATGGCGCCGCTGGCCTCGGGCCCGCCGTCGAACCACGCGGCCACGGCGTCCCAGAGCGCCTTTTTGTTGTACGAGGTGATGCGGTGCACCACCGGAGAATCGCCTCCGGGCGCACGGGGAAACGATGTCGGTGCGATTCGGGCGTAGGTCTGCCCGCTCTGGGTCGTGGACTGGCTGGCGGGGACATATTGGGTTTCCATCTGCAGCGCCCGGTTTGGCTCGGATGGTCGAGTATCCAGGAACATGCCCGCCAGTCTTGGGTCGTCCACCGATGGGCGGGAAAAGAAATAGGGCGTGAAGAACGCTACCGGACCCTTGAAGTTGCCCGCGTTGAGGAACAGGGTCCAACACTGACCGCCCGTGGGAACGTTCTTCCCGGCGGTGTTGGGCTTGGGCGCGATGAGCGGCAGCGGCAGATAGCCATAGCCGAGCAGTTCACCGCAGGTGCCCTGCTTAAGATTCAGGCCATCCGGAGGCCAGAGTACCCAGGGACTGAGCTGGGCCACCCCATACTTGCCGCTCGGCGCTTTCCAGTCCCTTCCTTTTCCCGCTCCGGGCCCGTTGGCCCATTCAACGAAATTGAGCGCCACCCCTCCCATGATGAACTTTGGCGTTGGAGTGGCAAACCGTGTGTCACGCCACCAGCCCAAGCCGCCCTCAATGTCCGAATACAGATTCTTGGGGTCCGGCCCGTCGTACTGGGCATGCATCCAGGTTCCGAAGAGGCCGGTTTGAAAGCGATTCCCCGGGTATTCCTTCAATAGAGGCCAGGCCGCCACATAAAGAGAGAATCCAGCGTTGTACGACTGAGGAACTTTCTCGTTGGGAACGAGGAGGTATCCGGCCATCTCTCCATCATCGATCGCAACGTCCGCGCCGAGCGCCGGTGCCAGGGGACAATCCCATCCCGAGGCCACGCAGGAAACCAACAAGGTCAACATTCTCGATCGAACCACAGGGACACCTTCGACAGAGGGAGCGCCGAATCCACGAGAACGAGATGAGCCTGCGGTGATTCGTCGGCCCTGCGCCGACGGCGCCTGCCAAGAATCACCTCACGTCTGGCCTCATCGAGATACGAAGTGTCGTCGAAATCGGTTTGCGTTACAAGAGGTTCGCCAGCGGTTAGACCGGTTGATCATCGGCTCGTCGAGAGAGTGTGACGCTTGAGGAAGGACGCGATCGCGTGGATCTCTCCGACCGACCCGGGCCCCATGGGCTTCACGCTCGAGGAACCGCTGACCTCTCTCCCTGTGTCCTCACGTCAGCCGCGGCCGTACCCCTTTTCGTCGGACGTTGACCTTCGCCGCCACCGATCGACCGCGTGCCGGTCCGGGTCGCGGACGAAGTCTTACCGCAGCTCCTTGACCTTGAGGTTGCGAAACTCGATGCGGTAGCCCTCGCCCTCGATACCGACGAGGCCTTTCGGATTGCCGCAGTCTTTGAACTCGCAAGTGACGGCGCCATTCACCCACAGGGTCAACACCTTGCCGCGCGCCGTGATCTCGAGCGTGTTCCATTCGCCCGCCGGCTTCACGCGGCCATCCTTCACGTCCTTCGTGGTGGTGAAGAACTTCTTCTTCCCGTCCGCGCCGGGCGATTCACCGAAGAGGTACCCGCCGCTCGCATCGCCGATTTGGGCCTGATGCCAAAGCGAGCCGTCCTTGTTGTTTCGCACGTAGATGCCGCTGTTGTAGCCGGATTTCCCTTTGACGTGGGTGTAGCGGAACTCAACGTGAAAAACCGCGTCGCCGAATTCGCGATCGCACAGCAGCATGTCGTGTCCGCCGTCGCCTTCGCAAACGAGCACTTTGCCGGCCTCTTCGACGCGCCACTGCTGCTTGCCGAGCGGCGCGCCCGGCGGGACCGACACACGCGACCATCCTTTCAGATCCGCGGGCGGCATCACGTCGACCCAACCCTTCGAATCGGTTTCGAACGCACTTTTCGAAGGCTCTGCGGCCGTCAGGATTCCTGACACAACTAGGGTCAACAACATCCGCACAGGGGGACGGCAACGCGATCCAGGGAGTGAAATTCTCATTTCTGAAGCTCCTAAATTGACCGCCAGTTGAGGAAAAACTGCGTTTCGGTCGCACTCACACTGCGCTGAGTATCTGTAGCCGACGCTGACTTTCAAGAGGTCAGGGCCTCGGGCCTCGCCGAGTCGTTTTCTCCGACGGGCGCCGGCCTGCGAGCTGACGGCAACTGGACCCCTGTCAAGGCAACTGGACCCCTTGACCCGCGAGGGGTGATGGTCGAGACTTCTCCGCCTTGGCCTGCTGGCCGAGGAAGAGCAACGCAACGTCTCGCTTCGACTGTCCGCTCGACCGGCTATGAGTGCCAGTCGACCGACCTGATCAAGCCAATCTGGAGATCAAGTTCATGAAGTTGCCTGCCCGTTGTGTTCAACGCTGTTGTCGATTGAGCACTTCAGTTTTGGTAATCGGTCTTCTGTGCGCAGCGGCTGCGAAATCCGCTCCGGCGGCCAAGGATCCGACGGACGTGACCGCAATCGTGGCCGGGGCCGTCAAAGACGGGCGGCTTTCCATTTCGGCGACCAACGAACAGTTCGGAGATCCCGCGCAGGGCGTCGTCAAGAAACTGCGTGTCGAATACAGCATCGGCGCCGAGAACCTCTCGCGCGACGTGCCCGAAGGTGGCGAGTTGGAACTGTCGGCGCCAGCGGGCAAGAAGCTTGTCATTCTGAAGGCTGTCTATGGACCGGCCGATGGGTCAACGCCGGTGAACGCGAGCGCGGTGCTGGAGAACCCGGGTGATGTTTTGGACACGCTTCCTGGATTCAAACTCGAACACGTTCTCCGAGCCGACGCCGCCAAGAGCGGCTCGTGGATTTCCATGGCGAAGGATCCGAAGGGGCGGCTCCTGCTCGGCGGGCAGCACGGCCAGCCCATCACTCGCGTTACAGTGAAGGATGGCAAAAGCGTAAAGGAGGAGATCCTGCACGTTCCTGTGAGTGAAACGATGGGCATGCTGTTCGTCGGAGAAACGCTCTACATCAACGGCAACGGCACTCGCGGCTTTGCGCTGTATCGCTGCAAGGACACGAAGGGCAACGACAGCTACGACGACGTGGAGTTTCTTCGCGAATGGCGCGGGGGATCGGGCGAGCACGGTGCGCACGGGCTTGTCCTCGGGCCGGACAACATGCTCTATGCGGTCTGTGGAAATTTCACGGACGTGCCCAAAGATCTGGCGCCCAGTTCGCCCCATCGCAACTACGCCGATGATCTGGCGCTCAAGCGCATCGAAGATGGCAACGGATTTGGCGCCGGCAAGCCGCCGCCGGGCGGCTACGTCGTGCGGATGGATCTAGATGGAAAACACGCGGAGCTGTTTTCGGCCGGCCAGCGGAACAATTACGACATTGCCTTTAACTCAGACGGCGAATTGTTCGGCTTCGACAGTGACATGGAATGGGACTGGGGCACGCCGTGGTACCGACCGGTTCGCGTGTTCCATTCCGTCCGCGGAGGCGACCATGGATTCCGCGAAGGCAGCGCCAAGTGGCCCGAGCACTACACGGATAGTTTGCCGGCGACGGTGAATATCGGCATCGGCTGCCCGACGGGCGTGGGCTTCGGCACAGGAGCAAGGTTTCCGGCAAAGTACCAGAAGGCTTTTTACATTTGCGATTGGACGTACGGGCGATTGATCGCCGTTCACTTGACTGCCCATGGAGCCAGTTACTCGGGCGCCTGGGAGAACTTCGTTGCTCCCAAGTCGCTCAAGTCGAGGGCGGGGAAAGTGCCGCTCAATCTCACGGACGTCGTGATCGGCGATGACGGAGCGCTCTATTTCACGGTCGGCGGGCGCGGGACGCAGGCGGACCTCTTTCGTGTGACCTACACGGGCACCGACGCGGCGCCTCTCCCTCTCAACGAGCTGCGCGACAAGAACGGCGGCAACGAGCGGGAGCTGCGTCACGCGCTCGAAGCGTTGAACGTCAAAGCCGACCCATCGGCCGTGCCGTTCGCCTGGCCCCACCTGGATAGTCCTGACCGATTCATTCGCTACGCCGCACGGATGGCCATCGAGCGCAATCCCATTGCAGAATGGCGATCCAAGGCGCTCGCCGAGAAACTGCCGAACGCGGCGTTTCAGGCTCTCCTGGCGCTGGCTCGGCTCGGCGGTGCCGACGCGCAGCCCGCGATTCTCAAAGCGCTCCTGGCATTCCCGTTCGCGACGCTGACAGAGGAGCAGGCGCTCGCCAAATTGCGCGTGATCGAGGTTTCGATTGCTCGGCAGGGCGTCCCGTCCGCAGAGCTTTCCGGTCAGGTGATCGGCGAGCTGGCAGCGCTCTTCCCCGCCGAGACGGAATCTGCGAACCGAGAACTGTGCCAGATTCTTCTGGCGCTCAATGCCCCGAGCGCCGTCGCCAAAACCGTCGGACTGCTCAGGACGGCGCCGACGCAGGAAGAGCAGGTCGCCTACGCGATCGCGCTTCGCAACATCAAGACCGGCTGGAACCACGAGCTCCGGCGCGACTACTTGTCGTGGTGGACCGCCGGCCGCAGCACCCAGCATCCCGAACAGGTTCTGCAGTGGTTCAAGGACGCGGGAATCAGTTTCAACAACGGCGCGAGCTTTCAGAATTTCTTGAACAACGCGCTCAATGAAGCGCGAGCGACCATGACGCCGGCCGAACTCGCCGCGCTTGGCGATTTGAGTTCGTTCAAGCCGCGCGCCAAGCCCGCAGCAGCGCCGCGCAAGTTCGTCAGAGAATGGAAAGCGTCGGACCTGCAGCCTCTGTTGGACAAGGTCGGCAAGGGGCGCGATTTCGCTCGCGGTAAAGCGACCTTTGAATCCGCGCAGTGTGTTCTGTGCCACCGTTACGGCGATCAAGGCGGGGCGACCGGCCCGGACCTGACCGCGATTTCCTCGCGGTTCAAACGGCAAGATATCTTGGACTCCATGACCGAGCCGTCGAAGGTGGTCCCCGAGCAATACATGAGCACTGTTTTCACGTTGAACGATGGAGCGCTGGTTGCCGGCCGCGTGAGTCAGGAGACGGAGGACAAAGTCGTGGTGATGACCGATCCGTTCAATGCGGCCGCGACCTCCACGGTGAAAAAATCTAAGATCAAATCCCGTGAACTGTCGAAGATCTCGCTGATGCCGTCAGATCTTTTGAACACCTGCACGGAACAGGAGATTCTGGACCTCTTGGCTTTCTTGGAATCCTCAGGCGATCCCAAACACCCAGACTTCAAAAGATAGACGGTGCGAATCTAACCCGCTCAACGGCAATTCCGGCCGCGACGCGGAAGCGTCAACCTTGCGTCCGGTGCGCTCGCCGGACGCTGTCCGCTCGATCGCTTCGGCAGCCGGGGCCAACTTCTTGGGCTGCAACGGCCACCCGGCTCATCGCGTTTCGTGCTCTCACTTCGCGATTCAAAGCGCTTGCTGAGCTCCTGAGGGTAGCGAGCAGCATCGCGCTCTCGATCGCCGTCTTGTCGGGTGGCAAGAGTCTATAGCTCCGACGAGCACGTGCATGCGCACCAACACTCAGGGAAGCTCCGGTTGCAGAAGGCCGTTGTCGCCGAGAATGCGCCAGTGGAGAACTGGGGGTCGCGACCGGATCTTCTGCCCTGCGGCGATCCGCGCTTCGGGTTTCTGAAACTTCGTTGTCCTGGCTGCGCAGAGGAGCGAATTGTCGACCGAGGAGGGATTCACTGCGCGGGGCGTGCCTTGGGAATGACCCAGACATTGATATCGCCGAAACACATCGCGTGTTTGTCGAGCGACCACTCGCCCGTGTCTTCCGAGAAGGCGAGCGTTCGGCTCCAAGCCTCGTTCAGCACCGTTGCAGGACGCGCCTCGACGCCCTGCATGCGTGGCAGCTTCATCGACAATTCAACGTTCTCGATCGTGCCGCTGTTGTCGCTGACGATCAGGTAAAACTGGTCCCGATCTTCAAGAGCGAGTGTCGTGATGTCGGGAACGAAATCGGTCAGGAAGCCTCGGGTGATTCCGCCGTGTTTGTGGAGGACGGAAAACGGCGGATTCTCATAGCTGGCTTCCAAGGCGGGGAACAGTGTGCGGAGTTCCGCGTGCAAGCGGGCAACGTTGCCGAGGATCGCGGGCGAGTCGGGCCGTCCGAACCGACGAATGTGTCCTTTCGGCAAGCCCGGGTAAACCGACGGCGACACGCAGGGCCGGGGCACGATGGGCCGCGTGCGACGGCTCGGCGGGGGCGCCGGGAGGGCGTTATCTGGTCGGTGGAGTTACGGACGCTGGGCGGGTCCGA
>CAZKNR010000340.1:0-9249 GCA_964553925.1 uncultured Acidobacteriota bacterium | reverse complement strand
CTGACGCTTGCGGGGTCGAAGACCACGACGTCCGCGAAGAAGCCTTCGGCGAGACGGCCCCTGCGGCTGAGCCCGAAACGCTCCGCCGGAAGGCTCGTCATCTTTCGGATGGCCTCAGCCAGCGGCATGACCTTCTCATCGCGGACGTACTTTCCCAGTACGCGGGCGAAGGTGCCGTAGGAGCGCGGATGAGGATTTCCCTCTCGAAGCGGCCCGTACGTCGCAAGGGCTGAGCCGTCGGATGCGGGCATGCAGCTCGGGTGCGCCAGCACTCGGGCCGTGGTCTCCTCCTCCATCCCGAATCCGACCATCCCCACCTGGTTCTTCTCCTCCAGGATGAGCGCGCGGGTATAGAGGAATGGGGTCCTCGCCGCGCTCCTTCACGATCTCGGCGATGGTCTTTCCCTGAAGAGACCGGTTCTTCTCGAGCTCGACGGACGAGATCATCACCGCCTCCCAGGAGCCCAGGAGCGCGATCTTCTCTTCCATGGCCGCGCGGATCCGCGGCCAATCGTCCGCGCTCTGGAGACGTCGCAGAAACGACTCGGTTCCGCCTTCGCGGCTCCAGAGAGGCATGAGGTTCGCGAGCGTCGTGCTGTACGCGATGTAGGGGTAGCGATCCATCGTGACCGAGACTCCGCGCGCTTCGGCCTTCCGGATGGCCTCGAAGATCGCATCGAGTTTTCCCCAGTTCCGTTTCCCCTGACACTTCAGGTGGGAGATGTGAAGCCCGATACCCGCCCGCTCGGCGATCTCGATCGACTCTTCGACCGCTTCCAGCACCCGGTCGTCCTCGTTCCTCATGTGGGTGGCGTAGAGGCCCTTGGTTCCGCTCATGACTTTCGCGAGCTCGGCGATCTCGGAAAGCGCGGCGAACCCGCCGGGCGTGTACTCGAGGCCGCTCGAGATCCCGAGAGCCCCTTCTTCGAATGCCGAACGCGCGAGCGTCCGCATCGCCTCGATCTCGTCCGCCGTCGCGGCCCGGTCCGACATCCCGAGGACCAGACCCCGGATCGTTCCCTGTCCGACGAACGACGCCGCGTTGACCGCGACGGCTTTCTCTTCGAGCTTTCGAAGCTCCCGCGAGAAAACCGCGGGCTCGTAGGAGCCCCCGTCCATTCCCAGAATCTCGGTCGTCACCCCCTGGCGGATTTTGCTCTCGGCTTTGGGATTCACCAGGAGCTCTTTCTCACTGTGGGTGTGAACGTCGATGAAGCCCGGAGTCACCGTGAGGCCGGAAGCGTCGACGATCCTGCGCGCGGTCGCCCCCGAGAGGTCGGAGACGGCAGTTACGACCTCACCCCGTATCCCCACATCTTGCCTCACGGCCGGGGCGCCGCTCCCATCGAGGAGAGACCCGCCCTTCACGAGGACGTCGAAGTCGCGGTCCTGACGGGCACGAGACAGGCCGAAAAACATTGGAAACACGCTGGTTTTGGCGAGAAAGCTCCTGCGGTTCATGAGGGCCTACTTTGACATTGAATTTCACAATCAGACGGGTTAAGCTATCTTTATCGTGATCGTTTGCCATTGTACCGGCATCACCGACCGCGATATCCGTTCGCTCATCCGCCAGGGCCGCGCGAAAACGGTCTCGCAGATCGGCCTCGCCCTCTGTGAACGCTCCGCAGGGCGTGGCTGCGGTGGATGCCGGCTCTTGGTAGCGCAGATCGTTCGCCAGGAAGAGCGCTACCGAACGGAAGCCCTGCTGACCGAGCTCGCTCCCGCCCGCTGACGCCCTTTCTATCCATTTGCCGCTCCACGCTGTAAGATTGGGGCCCAAGAACCCCGAGAGGAGCGAAAAATGAAAGGGGACTCCAAGATCGTCGAAGCGCTGAACGAGGTCCTGACGTCGGAGCTCACGGCGATCAATCAATATTTCGTCCACGCCAAGATGTGCGAGAACTGGGGCTACCAGAAGCTCGCGGCGAAGAAGCGGGAAGAGTCGATCGAAGAGATGAAGCACGCGGACGAGGTCATCGACCGGATCCTCCTCCTCGACGGCGTCCCCAACATGCAGAGGCTGAGCCCGGTCAAGGTGGGCGAGGAGCCGGTGGAGCAGCACCAGGTCGATCTCGAGCTCGAGGTCGACGCGCAAAAGCGGCTGAACGTTGCCATCGCGCTTTGCCGCGACAAGGCGGACAATGGCACTCGCGAGCTCCTCGAGAGGATTCTGAAGGACGAAGAGGACAGCATCGACTGGCTCGAGAGCCAGCTCCACCTCGTCAAGGAAGTGGGTCGCGAGCGCTACCTCGCCGAACAGATTCACGGATAATCTCGTGACCTTCGCTATCGACATGCACGTTCACTTGCCGACGGTGAGCTTTCTCGATTCCGCCATCAAGCCGTTCCGCGAGCCCGCCGAGAAATTTTTTCGCAGGAAAGTCCCGATCACCCGGATGGACGAGGTGGCGAAGCACTATGAGAAGCTCGACATCGTCGGGGTGCTTCTCGCGTGGGACGCGGAGACGGCGACGGGGCTTCCGCCCCTCACGAACGACGAGATCGCGGGAATCGTCGCCGAGTTCCCCGAGAGGTTCATCGGCTTCGCGAGCGTGGATCCCTGGAAGGGAAAACGCGCCGTCGCCGAGATCGAGCGCGCGGTCCGAGAGCTCGGCCTCAAGGGCGCGAAGTTCCACCCGGGGATTCAGGCTTTCTACCCCAACGACCCGCGTTTCTCGGAGCTGTTCGCGAAAGTGACCGAGCTCGGAGTCCCCGCGCTCTTCCACACTGGAACCAACGGCCTCGGCGCCGGGATCAAGGGGGGAATGGGAGTGCGGCTCGACTACACCCGTCCCATCTACCTCGATCACCTGGCGGCGGACTTCCCGGAGCTCACTATCATCGGGGCCCATCCCGCCTGGCCGTGGCACGAGGAGATGCTCGCCATCATCGCTCACAAGGCGAACGTGTTCATGGACCTCTCGGGGTGGCTTCCTAGATACATTCCCGAAGCGGTGATGAACGAGGCGAGAAAACGGCTCTCCGATCGAATCCTGTTCGGGAGCGACTATCCGTTCATCCTCCCCGAGCGGTGGCTCGAGGACTTCGACACCCTCGAGGGCTTCACCCCCGAGGTCAAGCGCAAGCTCCTCCACGACAACGCCGCCGCCCTCTTACGCCTTTGACAAAATGCCGGGGGTGGCACACACTCCCGCTTTCCTCAATCTTTTCTCAATCAGGGAGGTTCTCGTGAAAGGTGTCGCTCGCATCGCTCTCGGTCTCGCCGGGGTCTTCGTCGTTGCCGCTCTCGCCCAGGCCCAGACCCAACCCAATTACACCCATACGATTCTCGTCACCGTCAAGCCCTCGGCGGTGCAGGAATTCGAAGACTACGTCAAAAAGGTCACGGCCGCCTTCGCCAAGGTCGGCTCGACCCAGATCGTCTACGCCGCCCAGCTCCAGGCCGGCGGTCCCAATTACACGTACCTCTTCACCAGCCCCTTCTCCACCTACGAAGAGATGGGGCAGTGGTCTTCCATCCCCGAAACGTTGATGAAGGCTCACGGGGACGTCGAAGGCGCGAAGATCCTGAAGGCTGGCCGGTCCGCGATCGAAAGCTCGGAGACCTGGGTGAATCGCACACAAATCGACCTGAGCACCAACCCCAAGCCTTTGGATCTCCAGGCGACGCCTTTCGTCCGCCTCCTCCGCACCGAGGTGGATCCCGCAATGGCCGGCGAATACGAGCGATACATGGCCAAGGTGAAGGCCGCTCAAGAAAAAGCGGCGGGATACCCCAGCGTAATACGCCGGGTCTCTGCCCTCGGAGCGGGCTCCGTCTACTCCTCGGCGACGTTCGTGAAGAGCCTCGCCGACCTCGATCGGATTCCGAACCAAGGCGAGCTCATGCGCAAAGCGTACGGTGAGGAAGGCGCCGAAACCATCACCAAAGCGGGAAACGGCGCCGTCCGGAGCCGCGAGGTGTGGCTCCTTCGCTATCGCCCGGACCTGAGCCGTTTCACGGCTTCACCGGCTCCCACGAACTGAGTCTTGTGAAGAGGGGAGGCGCAGCGCCTCCCCTCTTTCTCTTAGGCCTAAGGTTGAGATGAGGTCACGAGCCAGTAGTCGATGACCTCGTTCGAGAGGATCTCTCCATCGTCGGTCTTCTCCAGCCTCTCGCCCCGCACTTTCACCAGCCCGACTCCCTTGGCGTACCACTCCGTCGCGTCGTAAACTTCCTGCCCCCCGTTGAAGTCCATTCGGGTCTCGTGCCTCCGGATCCGGAGGCATTCCGCGAAGACTTCGTCCGCGATCGTAAGCTCCTCGACCCCGAGGAGCTCCGCTTCGACGTAGTGCGCTCCAACATCCTCCTTGCTTCCGCCACGCATCCGCGCGAAACGTCTCTGGCTCGAGTAGACCTCTCCCGGCGTCATCCGAGCCGGAATAATCACGAGGGGGCGCTCATAAACGAGCTCCCCGGAGCGGCCGAGGCCCAGACGGTGCACGAGGAGACCTTCCTCTGCACTGAAGCTCTCGATCCGCCGCCTTCGGTCGCTCCCCATGCGCACGGCGGCGGGAGCACCATCGACCTCGACGGCGAGGACTTCGACGGTCAGCACCTCATCGGTGGGAGAGCGGTAGGCGAACGTGGCCGGGGTCAGGGGCAAGTAGGGCTCGAGCGCGACTTCCAGAAGGAAGAGAACGACGAGCCTCACGGGCGACTACCGCTCGCGGAACACCGGCGGAGCTTCCGGGATTGCGGCGCCGTCGTGGCGAGGCTCCGAGGCCCCGAAGTGGACTCCCTCGGGATTCGACATCACCGCCTGCCCGAAGCCGAAGGTCCCGCTTCGGGGAGCGGCCACTTCGATCTCGTGTCCGCGTTTCGCGAGCTCGGCGCGCACCGATTCGGAAACGAGCGCTTCCATGTCGAGATCGCAGCCGTCGAAGCTTCCTTTGGTGAACCGTCCGGCTTCGAGCGCTTCCTGAATGGTCATGCCGAAGTCCGCGATGTTCGCGACGAACTGCGCGTGGGCCTGGGACTGGTTCCATCCACCCATGATGCCGAATCCGATGCGGACTCCATCTTTCTCCATGAACGCGGGAATGATCGTGTGGAGCGGCCGCTTGCGCGGCCCGAGGGTATTCGGCCGGCCGGGCTCCATGGTGAAGAGCGCCCCGCGGTTATGGAGCATGAAACCCGCGCCCTTCGGGACGAGCCCCGATCCGAACCCGGAGTAGTTGCTCTGGATGAGGGATACGATGTTCCCGTCCTTGTCGATGACCGACATGTAAATGGTGTCGCCGCCTTCGGCGTCGGTAATGGTCCGGAGCTCGGAGGGAGTCACCGTGCAATGCGCCTTCGCCATCTCGATGAGCTTCGCCCGCTCGGCCGCGTGGGTCTTGTCGAGCATCTCCCGCACGGGCACGGGAGAGAACCTGGGGTCGCCGACGTAGTGGAGCATGTCGGCGTACGCGAGCTTCTTGGCCTCGATCATCACGTGGAGCGCGTTTGTGGAGTGAAAGCCGTACTCACTCATCGGGTACCGCTCCATCAGGTTCAGCATCATGAGAGCGGCGATGCCTTGTGTGTTGGGCCCGATCTCGTAGACCTTCCAGCCGCGATAGCTGGTCTCGATAGGAGTCACCCACTCCGGCTCGAACTCCTCGAGGTCGGACGACGTGAAGACGCCGCCCGTCTCGGCCGAGATCCCGAGAATCGCTTCCGCCGTCTTCCCTTTGTAGTAACCGTCTCGGCCCTTCTCCGCGATCCGCCGCAGAGACGCGGCCAGATCGGGATTGCGAAACACTTCGCCCGCGCGCGGAGGTCGGCCGTCGATGAGGTACGTCTCTTTCGAGCTCGGGTGGCTCGCGAGCAACTCCCGCGAGCGGCCCCAGCTGCCGGCGATTACCTCGGAAAGAGGAAACCCGTTCTCCGCATAGTAGATCGCGGGCGCCAGGAGCTCCGAGAACGGGAGTGTCCCGAGGCGGCTCCGGAGAGCGTCCCACCCCGCGACGACGCCCGGAACGGTCACGGAGTAGATCCCGCGACGAGGCATCTCCTCGATCCCCTTCGAGGCGAGGAGCTCGACGGTGAGGCCCGCGGGAGAGAAGCCGCTCGAGTTGAGCCCGAGAATCTCGCCGGACTTCGCCCAATAGACGATGGCGAAGAGATCGCCTCCGATGCCGTTACCCGTCGGCTCCATGAGGCCGATGGTGGCGTTCGCGGCGATGGCGGCGTCGATGGCGTTACCGCCGCGCTCGAGGATCTGGACCCCGGCCCGCGCCGCAAGCGGCTGGCTCGCGGCCACGATCCCGTACTCGGTCGCCACGACCGAGCGGCCCACGACCGGTTTAGTGTCCTCGGCGGCGGCGGTGCCGGCGATCAGCAGAACGAGGAACGCCCCAAGTCTTCGCATGTCATCACCTCCCGAAAACTGTACCATGCATCAACGCCGGGGAAGAACGACCGAAAGGGCGCGGTCGCGGACCTGGAGCTCGACGGGTGTGCATCGGGCGTACTCTCCGTCGATCTGGCAGGGAACGCTCGAATCCGCTTCCACCGTGAGGGCGCTCGTCTTGAAGGACACGACGTCGTCGAAGCGGAGGTGCAATCCAGAGACGATCCCCGCAAGATAACGTACGTAGTCGAGGCGCTTGCGGCCGCGGAAGACCACGACGTGCAGCAGCGGCTCCTCGAGCCTCGCTTCCGGGGTGATCGCATACCTCGGTCCGTACCGCCGGGTCTTCCCCGCGATAAGCCCGCTCCCTTCGACCTCGCGACCTTCGGATCGAACCCGGATCGTGGGCATGGGATAGCTTGCGAGCATGCGAAACCCATCGAGCCAGAAGGCGCCGGCGCCGAGAGCGTGTTTGAAACCCGTCTTCAACCTGCGGCAGACCTCCGCGTCGAGACCCACGCCGGCCATGAGCAGGAACGGACGCCCGGAGGCGACACCCACGGGAATCCTCCGGAGCTCTCCTTTAACGAAGGTCTCCGCCGCCGCTTCGATCGACCGCGGGATTCCGACTTCACGCGCGAAGACGTTGACCGTGCCGCCGGGGAGGACCCCGAGCGCGGTCTCCGTCCCCACGATGCCTCGGGCAACCTCGTTCAGCGTGCCGTCGCCGCCCCAGGCGAGGACGCGGTCGACACCGTCCCGGGCCGCTTGCGCGGCGACCTCCGTCGCATGGCCCGGCCCTTCCGTCGGCCGCACCTCCACGTTCATTCCCGCGCGCGAGAGCACCGGAACGACGCGGCCGAGCATCTTCTCTTTCGCCCGAAGTCTTCCGGACTCCGGGTTGAAGACCAGGACGACTCTCAATCCGGGGCCACCGTCACTTCGATCTCGTCTCGGAGGGTCCCCCAGCCCGCGATTTCGGCTTCGACCGCGATCACCCAGACGAGCTTTCCTTCCATCGAGCGAAACGAGTACGGGGCGTTCGGGGGAAGATCGATCGAGACCCGGTAGCTCTTTCGAAGTCCGGGCACGAGCGCGAGCGCCCGCTCGACGGGCTTGACGTCGCGATGCAAGACCGAGCTCTTCCGGCCCCCTTCGGCGTACTTCTGCCGCAGCGCGCGGAGCTCGACGTCGAGCCGGGTGAGAGCTCCCGGGCGGCGCGCCTCGAGAACCAGCTCGACCTCAAAGGGCTTCCCCGGCCCGGCCTGATCGTTCACGAGCCCGAGCTCGAAATCGCGGAACGGATGCCGATCGAGGCGATAGGCAAGACCGAGGGCGGCGCGAAGGAGGTTCAAGAGCACCGGAACGCCGAAAGCCGCGAGAATCCAGACGGAGACTCGCCCCTGGTAGAATCTCGCGAAATGGATATAGATGAGCGCCACCAGGATAGAGGCGAAGAGCGACATCCAGAGGCGGCGTTTTCCCTGCGCGATGAGGGAGGTCCAGATCATGCACCCGGCATCCTATCCTCAGCTCTTCGGAGAGGCCAGCCGAGACGACAATGAAGACGATGCATGCCGCTGAAGGCCTTCTCGACTTCGTGGCCGTGGGCCACGTCACCATCGACCGCGTCTCGGGCAAAAGAAGGCTCGGGGGGGCCGCGGCGTTCGCATCTTTGACCGCCGCGCGCCTCGGGCTCCGCTCGGGACTCGTCACCTCCGCCGCTCCCACCTTCCCTTATTGGGCCTCCCTCGACGGAGTCGAAATCCACTGTCAGCAGGCCGCGCGCACCACGGAGTTCGACAACATCTATGAAGGGAGCCGAAGGCGGCAGCGGGTACTGGCCGAGGCGGATGCGCTCACCGAGGTGAGCCTCGCCTCGATTCGGGGGCGCCTCCAAGACGACGCCGCGGTGCTCTACTGTCCCGTGCTCCACGAAGTTCAGCTCCCGCTCGCGCCCCTCGCTTCCTTCGGGCTCTCGGGAGTGGCGCCTCAGGGCTTCTTTCGCCAATGGAAACCACAGGGGCTCGTCGAGGCCCGCGACTGGGAGGACGCGCTGACGGCGCTCGTGCGGGCGGACGTCGTCTCCATGAGCGAGGACGATCATGTCGCCCCCGAGGAGCTCGCGGAAGAGTTCCCGGGCCGCGCGTTCGCGGTGACGAAGGGGGCGAAGGGGGTTCGTGTCTACGCCCAGGGCGACGTTTACGATCTCCCCGCCTTCCGCGCGGTCGAGGTGGATCCTACGGGAGCGGGCGACGTCTTCGCGGCCGCGTTTCTCATCGCTCTCCGCGAGCGGCAGCCGGTGGTACGCGCCGCGCGCTTCGCGGCCTGTGTCGCCTCTTTCGCCGTCGAGGCGCCGGGGATCGAAGGCATTCCCACGCGGAAGGCGATCGAAGCCCGACTCGAGGCGGGCCCTTGAAGGATCCGGCGCTCCTCACCTACTGCGAGCGGGTCGAGCACGAGTTCTTTCGCTTCAAGGGACGGCCGGGAACTCTGTCCCCGGGCGACTTCGCCCGCGCCGAGGGCTGGTATCGCTCGGGGATTCCCCTCGAGGCCGCGCTCGCGGCGATCGAGCGAGCGTTCCAGAGCCACGCGGCGGGCCGGGACCGCGGCGCGGAAGAGGTCAATAGCCTCGCTTACTGCGAGAGCTTTCTCGGAGAAGGGCGGGTCCGGCGTTGATCAGTCGACACCGCGGCGGGCGGTTGAGAGCACCTGCTCGATGAAGCAGGGATCGACGCCCAGCCCCTCGCAGAGCCATACCAGGCAGTGGATCTCCGCTTCGTCGATGGTGCCGTCGGAGTAGGAGATGACGATCAGGTCGCGCACCAGCTGGAGCTTCTGCACTCCGGTCATGAGCGCGGTGAGGTCTTTCGAAAGCGACTGCACCAGCTCTCTTACCTCGGGGATG
>CAZKNR010000339.1:0-4951 GCA_964553925.1 uncultured Acidobacteriota bacterium | reverse complement strand
GACCTCTATTACCGGATCGATCGCATCGTCCCCCGGCTCCGCCGCGATCTGGACTTCACCGTCGACGAGAAGACCCGGACGGTGACCCTGACGGAAGAGGGGGTCCCGAGCGTCGAAAAGCTCCTCCAGGTGGACAACCTGTACGAGCCGTCGCAGATGCCCATCCTTCACCACGTCTACCAGGCGCTTCGCGCGCACACGCTCTACAAGCGCGACGCCGACTACATGGTGAAGGACGGTCAGGTCATCATCGTCGACGAGTTCACCGGGAGGCTCATGCCCGGCCGCCGCTGGTCCGACGGCCTCCACCAGGCGGTCGAGGCCAAGGAACACGTCAAGATCGAGCGCGAGAACCAGACGCTCGCAACCATCACCTTCCAGAATTACTTCCGCATGTACGGGAAGCTCGCGGGCATGACCGGTACCGCCGAGACCGAAGCCGCGGAGTTCGAGAAAATCTACTGGCTCGAAGTGGTCCCGGTGCCCACGAACGTGAACCTGATCCGCGACGAGTACCCCGACATGGTGTACCGCACCGAGCGGGAGAAGCTCGACGCGGTGGTGGAAGAGATCCGGGACATGAACCAGCAGGGCCGCCCGGTCCTGGTGGGCACGACGTCCATCGCCAAGAGCGAGAAGCTTTCGCAGATGCTGAAGCGCGGGGGCGTGAAGCACGTGGTGCTGAACGCGAAGTACCACGAGATGGAGGCGGAGATCGTCGCCCAGGCGGGCCGGAAAGCGGCCGTCACCATCGCCACCAACATGGCGGGACGCGGGACGGACATCCTCCTCGGAGGCAATCCAGAATACCTCGCGAGAGTGGCGATCAAGAAGAAGGCCGAGGAGGGAGAGCTTCCAGAGAACGCCTCGGAGCAGGCGCTCGAGAAAGCGAAGCGAGAGGTTTCGAGCGAGCACGTGGAGGTCGTCGCCAAAGGCGGTCTCCACATCCTCGGCACCGAGCGCCACGAGTCGCGGCGGATCGACAACCAGCTTCGCGGCCGCGCCGGCCGTCAGGGCGACCCCGGAAGCTCGCGGTTCTACCTCTCCCTGGAAGACGACCTGATGCGGATCTTCGGCAGCGACCGCATCAGCGGTCTGATGCAGAGGATGGGGATGGAGGAAGGCGTTCCCATCGAGCACGGCATGGTGACCCGCGCCATCGAGCGGGCTCAGAAGCAAGTCGAAGGGCAGAACTTCGGCATGCGCAAGCACCTCCTCGAGTACGACGACGTGATGAACAAGCAGCGCGTCGCCATCTACCGCCTGAGGCGCGAGATTCTCGAGGGGAAGGAGCAGCGGGAGTACGTGCTCGAGCTCGCCGAGAACGTCCTCGAGTTCCTCCTCGATACCCATCTCGCACCCGGCGCCTCGCCCGAGGAGTGGAATGTCGACGGTTTCCGGCAAGGGCTCGGCCGGCAGTACGGGCTCGACTCGGGATCTCTTTCCAGCATCGACTGGGAAGGTCTCAGCCGGGAGCAAATCCGGACGGAGCTCTGGAACCGGCTCCTGGAGAAGTACCAGAAGAAGGAGGCGGTCATCGGACCCGGCCTGATGCGCACCCACGAGCGCATCATCATGCTGCAGGTGGTCGACACCCAGTGGAAGGACCACCTCTACGCCATGGACCACCTCAAGGAGGGCATCGGTCTTCGCGGCTACGGGCAGCGGGATCCGTTAATCGAGTACAAGAAGGAAAGCTTCGACATGTTCGGAGCGACGTGGGACCGGATCGAGGAAGAGATCGTGAGGATCCTCTTCCTCCTCCAGCCGGTGCGGGAGCCGTCGTCGCTCGAGCTCCGCCCCGCGGCGAGACCGCTTCGGCTCTCGTTCAACGATCCCGCGGCGACACCCACGGCGCTCGAGGCCCAGCGCTCCGCCGCTCCTTCCGGCGGCGGGCCGAGACGGGAGTCGCAGGGCGGAGTCAACGCCGCGGTGAAGACGGTTCGGCGGACCGCCGAAAAAGTCGGAAGGAACGACCCATGCCCCTGCGGCAGTGGAAAGAAATACAAGAAATGCTGTGGCGCCAGCGTAAACTAACACCGTGAACGACACTCGATTCCGGGAAGCTCTCACTTTCGACGACGTTCTCCTCGTCCCCCAGAAGTCGGACGTGCTGCCGTCTCAGGTCGATACCTCGACCCGGTTCAGCCGCAATGTCCCGCTCAACATCCCCATCGTGAGCGCGGGCATGGACACCGTGACCGAGTCGCGGCTCGCGATCGCCATCGCCCAGCTCGGAGGCATCGGGATCATTCATCGGAACCTTCCCGCCGAAGAGCAGGCGGACGAGGTCGACAAGGTGAAGCGCTCCGAGAGCGGGATGATCGTCGACCCCATCACCATGTCGCCCGAGCGGCCGGTGAAAGACGCTCTCGCGCTCATGGAGAAGTACCGCATCTCCGGAGTTCCCATCACCCAGAAGGGCCCCAATGGAGAGAAGCTCGTCGGGATCCTTACGAATCGCGATCTGAGGTTCGAGACCCGGATGGACCTTCCGATCTCCGCGGTGATGACCAAGGAGAAGCTCATCACCGTGCCCGTGGGGACGACGCTCGACGAGGCGCGCGCCATTCTGCATCAGCACCGTGTGGAGAAGCTCCTGGTGGTCGACGAGAGCTACGCGCTCAAGGGGCTCATCACCGTCAAGGACATTCAGAAGGCGATGAAGTACCCGAGCTCGGCCAAAGACGATCTGGGCCGGCTCCGCGTGGGCGCGGCCATCGGCGTCGGCGAGGCCGCGATCGAGCGCGCGAAACGGCTCCTCGAGGCCAAGGTCGACGTCATCGTGGTCGATACCGCCCACGGCCATAGCCGCGGTGTGCTCGAGACCGTCGAGAGACTGAAGAGCGTCGTCTCCGGAGTCGATATCGTCGCCGGAAACGTAGGCACGGGACAGGCGACGGAAGACCTGATCCGCGCGGGCGCGGACGCGGTAAAAGTGGGCATGGGCCCGGGCTCCATCTGCACCACCCGAGTGATCTCGGGGGCCGGCGTTCCCCAGATCACCGCGATCCTGGACTGTGCCGAGGTCGCCGCGCGTCACGGAGTTCCGATCATCGCCGACGGCGGGATCAAGTTCAGTGGCGACGTGGTGAAGGCCCTCGCGGTGGGCGCCCAGTCCGTCATGATCGGAAGTCTCTTTGCCGGGACTGCCGAGAGCCCGGGTGAGACGATCCTCTATCAAGGCCGCACCTTCAAGACCTACCGGGGCATGGGTTCGCTCGGAGCGATGAGCGATGCCACCAAGGATCGCTACTTCCAGCAGGATGTCGAGGCATCGAAGCTCGTACCGGAGGGTATCGAGGGGCGCGTCCCCTACAAGGGAGACCTCGCGGGGGTGGTGGAGCAGCTCGTCGGAGGGCTCCGCTCGGGAATGGGGTACTGCGGCTCTTCGAGCATCGAGGAGCTCCAGTCGAAGGCCAGCTTCCTCCGCATCACCGCCGCGGGGCACAAGGAGAGCCACGTCCACGACGTCATCATTATCAAAGAAGCTCCGAACTATCAGCTGGATTAAGATATCGACGTGATGCCACATCGGCTGACCCTCGCGAGCCTTCTTCTGGTCTCCCTGGTCTCGTGCGAGCTTCGCTCCAAGCCCGCGCTCATCACCGTCTACAGCCCGAAGCTCCAGGTTTCGTTTCCTCTCCCGCAGGGCTGGACCGCGGACGCGGCCGTCGAGCAGGCGGGCTTTCACATGCAGACCTTCACCGGACAATCGGTCGACGTGCCCGAGCGGGCGGGAATCCGTCTCCAGATCATGGCAGGACCGATGCCCGACGGCCCGCTCGAAGACGTCGCCACGCGCTACCGGAGGGAGCTCGAGCTCGAAGGCGAAGAGGAATACGCCTTCGCCGGGAACAAGGGAAAGAGCTTCTGGTTCGTCTCCGAGGATGGAGAGGAGAGATCGCGACTCGCCCTGGTTGACGTCGAGGGAACGCTCTACGGTCTCTTCGCCCGGGGCGAAGCGAAAACCATGGACGCCCATGAGAAGGCGCTCGACCAGACCTGGGCAGCCTACTCCCTCGAGCGGTCGAAGTATTTCGAAGTCTACCAAGCCCCCGGAGGCGACGACTTCGACGTTCACGTCAGGCATCCGAAGAACTGGGAGAGGACCAATACGGTGAGTAACCCCGGCGAGTCGCTCTTCGTGGGATTCCGCAGCCCGCCTCTCGCCGTCGAAGAAGGTGGAGCCACGGTGCACGCGACCCTCGAGGTCACGGTGAACCGGGCGCCTCCGGATCTTACGATCGAGAAATTCTACGCCGCGCGCACCGAGACCCTCGGAGACACGTATCCGCTTCTCGAGCACGAAACGATGGAAGAACTTTCCGCGATCTCGACCCTTTACGACGTCGAAACGCAGCTCGCCGAATACCTCGAGCGCACGGTCTACGCGGTCCGGGACGGCAAGAGCTTCATCTATAAATTCAACTCTCGGAAACAGGTCTATCACGCCATCGAGCCCTGGATCGACGAAATCGTGAAGGGCTTCTTCGAGCCCCTCAAGTCCCAGGAGCCCCAGGAGTCCTAAGCCGATGCCGACTCTTCTCGATCGAGTCCTGCGAAAGACGACCGCAAGCGAATTGTTTCTCGAGCTTCCTCGCGATAGGAGCGCTGACGGCGCCCTCTCGCTCGTGAACGAAGGCGATGGTCGATACGAGATCGTCGAGCGGGCGGGTCGGAAGGCGGTGACCCCCGAGCCGTGGTCTCAATACCTTTATTTCCGGCTCGACGAGAAGCAAAGGCGAAGGCTCGCTCCGCGGGCGGTCATCGAGGTCGATTACTTCGGCGTCGAGTTCGCGACGTTTCGCCTTCAGTACACCTCGACCGATCTCGAAGCCCCCTACGGCGGTCTATATAAGGAGGCGACGCAGCGCTGGGATGGAGTGCGTGAGCCCGAGCCCCGATGGAAGCGGGCGCTCTTCGTTCTCGAGGACTTCGATCCCGCGCG
>CAZKNR010000338.1:0-2645 GCA_964553925.1 uncultured Acidobacteriota bacterium | reverse complement strand
GTCGAAGGTCCGACGCTCGCCGAGCGGATCGCTTCCGGTCCGATTCCGCTGGAAGAGACGCTCCGCATCGCCACCCAGATCGCGCACGGACTCGAAGCTGCTCACGAGAAGGCGGTCGTTCATCGGGATCTCAAGCCGGCGAACGTGAAGCTCACGAAGGACGGGGACGTGAAGATCCTCGACTTCGGTCTGGCGAAGGCGCTCGAAGTCGAATCGCCTCCCGTCGAGGACACCAACTCGCCTACGTTGACAAGGGCCACGCAGGCGGGCGTTCTTTTGGGAACGGCGGCGTACATGAGCCCGGAGCAGGCGAAGGGAAAGTCCGCGGATCGGCGGGCGGATGTGTGGGCATTCGGTGTGGTGCTCTACGAGATGTTGACGGCGAGACGCGCGTTCGACGGCGAAGACGTCTCCGAAACTCTCGCGCATGTCTTGACGAAGGAGCCGGATTGGAGCGCTCTTCCGACGGGGCTTCCGGCGCGGGTGCGCGGGCTTCTGACCCGCTGTTTGACGAAGGATCCGAAAAAACGGCTTCAGGCCATCGGTGAAGCCCGGATCGCGATCGAGGACGCGATTGCAGGTGCGCCGGATGCGGCGATTGCGGCGCGCACCGCGTCGGCCTTCTGGCCCGCGCTCGCCGGCGCGCTTGCGCTTGCGCTGGGAGTGACGCTCTGGGCGTTATGGCCCCGGCCGGCGCCTCCCCTGGCGCCGCCGCTTCGTCTGAGCGTCCGGCTCGGCGTAGACGCATCGCTGGTGCCCCAGGCCGGCACCGCAGGACCGGCCGCGGTCCTTTCACCCGATGGCGCTCTCCTCGCATTCGTCGCGCAGAAGGGTCCAGGCGAGGCGCCACAGCTCTACGTGCGGCGTCTGGAGGAGCTCGAGGCCTCGCCCCTTCCGGGGACGAAAGGGGCACGCAATCCGTTCTTCTCGCCCGACGGCCAGTGGATCGCCTTCTTCGCCGAAGGGAATCTGAAGAAGGTCGCGGTCACCGGCGGCGCCACCGTGACGCTCTGCGAGGCGCGGAACGACGGCGGTGGGACCTGGGCCGAGGACGGAACGATCGTCTTCACGCCCGATGATACCGGGGGCCTGTCGCGGGTGTCGTCGGCGGGAGGAACGCCGGAAGTCCTGACGAAACCCGACCCGCCGGAAAGGCATCGCTGGCCTCAGGCGCTACCTGGAGGTAGGGCGCTGCTGTACACCGCCTCTGCCACCCCGGGCAGCTTCGCCGACGCGACGATCGTGGCCCAACCGTTTCCGAGCGGTCCGAAGAAGACCCTCCTGCGAGGCGGATACCATGGCCGCTATCTTCGGAGCGGACACCTCGTCTACATCTACATCCACGACGAATCTGGGGGTAGAGCTACGGTGGGGACGCTCTTCGCAACCGCCTTCGACCTCGACCGCCTGGAGGTGACCGGCCGGCCCGCGCCCGCGGTGGAGGGTGTGACCAGCAACACGTTCACTGCCGGGGCCCAGTTTGCCTATTCGGACCGGGGAGCTCTGTTGTATCTGCCGGGAGGAAGCGACGGAGGGGAATTCACGATCGACTGGATGGACGGTGCAGGGAAGACGGAACCGCTCCTGTCCGTGCCTGGCGACTACCGCGGACATAGCTTCTCACCCGACGGACGCCAGCTCGCCATAGTGATCCGCGATCGCAACCAGGAGGACGTTTGGGTGTACGAATGGGGGCGCGACACACTGTCGCGGCTGACGTCCGATCCCGGGGAAGACATGGCGCCGATCTGGACCCCTGATGGTCGCCGCATCACCTTCGCCTCGGCACGGGCGGGCAACGGGACGAGGAATCTCTACTGGCAGCGGACCGATGGGACCGGGGATGCGGAGCGCCTGTCAGAAAGCAAGTACCTGCAGTTACCTGGATCGTGGCACCCGACCGGGAAGTTCCTGGCCTTCTTCGAGCTCAACCCGCAGGACCTCACTCGCGACCTTCTGATCCTGCCGATTGCGGGGAGTGAGGCCACGGGATGGAAGCCGGGGAAGCCCACGGTCTTCCTGAGTACACCCTTCAGTGAAGTCGACCCGACGTTTTCTCCGGATGGGCGATGGCTGGCGTACCGGTCGAATGAGTCGGGGAGATCCGAGGTCTACGTGCGTCCCTTCCCCGGACCGGGCGGGAAGTGGCAAGTCTCCACTAGCGGCGCACTAAGTGGGCTGGTCTGGTCTCGGACCCGTCGCGAGCTCTTCTACCGGGCAGCCGACCAGAGGATCATGGTGACCCCCTACGCCTCTGAGGGGGACTTGTTCCGCCCCGAGAAGCCTCGGGTCTGGTCCGAGGGGCGGGTCGCGTACCGGCTGGGCGCCTTGGACCTTCACCCGGACGGCCTGCGCTTCGCGGTTCTCAGGACCCCGCAAGCGCGCTCTGAGATCCAGCAGGACCAGGTCGTCTTCATCCTCAATTTCTTCGACTACCTGCGCCGGATCGCGCCGGCGGAGGGATCGCGGTGAAGTCCGCCCGTTCGAACACCCGACAGCACCTCGGTTATTGCACGTAACCCAGGCTTCTCAGGCGCTCGAGCTCTTCGGGATTCAGCGTCTCGATGACTCCTTCGTCTGAGGGGAGCTTCGCCGCTTGAGCGAACTTGTACCAGTCCTCGAGGAGTCGAGACAGCCGCTCGACC
>CAZKNR010000337.1:0-1825 GCA_964553925.1 uncultured Acidobacteriota bacterium | reverse complement strand
GAAAGGTTGCGTTATGAAATCATGGCCGGCACTCCCCGTGATTCTTCTCGCGGCAGCGCGTCTCTCCGCCCAGTCCGAGGGCGAGGATGAATACACGCGATACGAGCTCCTCGCGCCTCAGACCGCGAGCTTCCGCATCTTGTACGACGTGACCGCCTCGACACCCGGAGCGCTCTTCTTCTTCAACCCGATCCGGAAGGGGAGCGTGGCGCGGGACGAATCCGTCATCGATCTCGCGACGGGAAAGGCGCTCGCGTTCGAGGTCGTGACTGGAACGGCGGCCCGCGAGGCCGGACAGACCAACGCCGACTCCGAGACGGAGTACATCCGGGTTCGCCTCCCCCGGCCGGTGCCGGCCGAAGGGGAGGTTCGGATCCGGATCGACAAGACGTACGAGGACAAGAAGAGCTATTTCCGGGAAGGAGATCTCATCGTCTTCGACCGCCCGCTCAGTATTCGGAAGAATGCGGTCGTGCTGCCCGCGGGGTACGAGATTGCTTCTCTCAACGTGCCCTCGCAGGTGCTGAGCGAGCCCGACGGTCGGATCAAAGTGAGCTTCATCAATACCTATCCTGGGTCCGCGGCCCTGGTCTTGAAGGCACGGCCGCTCGCGCGTCCGGCTCCGGCTCCGGCCGCCCCAGGTTCGGTAAGCGCCTCGCCCGCGAGCGGAACGCCGCCTCTCGAAGACGCCCCGGTTCCCGAGCGCGCCCGGGAGGAGGCGGAGATCGTCTACTTCCTGAAGCAGCCGGAAACCCACTCGTTCAGTCTGTACCACGACTTTACGGAGACGCGCGAAGGAGCCGACAAGTACCTCAACGTCGTGCGCGCGGGGAGCAAAGTCTCGGATCCGTCCGCGCGGGTGCTCGACACGGGAGAGAAGCTCTCGACTTCGACCCTTCGCGGGCCTCAAATCGAGGAAGCGGGACTCGAGGTCCAGCCGGTCGCTTCCGATACCGAGGTGGTCGTCGTCCGGTTTCCGCCGGTGAAGAAAGGCCACTCGCTTCGGCTCCGTATCGAGGAAACCTACACCGACCCTAGCCGCTACGGGCTGGCAGGGGACGAGCTTCTCTGGCATCGGAGCTTCGGCAGGTCCAGAAACGATATCGTCCTTCCGGAGGGGTGGTACGTTACGGTCTCGTCGATTCCCGCCACGATCTCGACCATAGAGGATGGACGGACCCGCCTCGTTTTCGTGAACCCGAGACCCGACGCCATTGACGTATTTCTGAAAGCTCGGCGTCGTTGAGCAGGGCAGAAGGGTCGGCCTCGACCGGCGGCGCTCGCGTCCTCTCGGGCGTTCGGGTGGGGTGCTAAGCTCCGATCGATGCTCGAGATTCCCGGACGTGAGGATCTTTCCTCCGAGGAGCTCCGGCGATTCGCCCACGAGGCGGTCGATTGGATGGTCTCCTACCTCACGGGCTTTGGCGAAAGGCCGATCCAGCCGAGCGAGCCCCCGGCGCGGGTGTTCTCCCTCCTGCGAGAGCCCCTCCCTGAAAAGGGCTCGACTCCGGGTGCGGTTCTGCGGGAGTTCAGAGAGAGGATCGTTCCGTTCGCGACCGACCTCCAGCACCCCGGGAATTTCGGCTACATCCCGAACTCGACGGGCATCGTCGGAATTGTCGCCGACCTTCTCGCCGCGACCCTGAACCAGAACGTGAGCGTGGTGAGGGGTGGTGCTTCCGCCGCCGCGGTCGAGGCCGAGGTGGTTCGCTGGCTCCGGTCTCTTCTCGGTTTCCCCGAAGAGGGCGGGGGAGTCCTCACGAGCGGAGGCTCGCTCGCGAACCTCATGGGCCTCGCGCTCGCGCGGGAGAAGGCGGGGAGGGGG
>CAZKNR010000336.1:0-8438 GCA_964553925.1 uncultured Acidobacteriota bacterium | reverse complement strand
GGTGCAGCTCGAGCAGATGGGGAGACGGACGGAAGCGCTCGAGGCCTACCGCGAGCTCCTTCGGCGCTCGGGCTCAGGCGCCCCCCCGGAGCTGACCCGAAGAGCCACGGCGGCGGTCGGGCGGCTGGAAGCTCCCGCCTCGAAAGCCAAGTAAGAGTCTTCCTGTCTGGCGGCCGAAGTCTGAGAGCCGAACGTGGCTCGGGCGAGGCGGCGGTGCCGGACGCCGAGACCCTTAGAAAGCTCAAGGCGCGAGGGTACGTCAACCGAGATTCGCTTCGCGAGATCAGCGGCGCGCGAACGACCGCTGGTATTGCATTTTGGGTTAGGTTAGTAGTTAGACAGACTAGACTGACCAGGCAGTCCCCGGCACCGGGGAGCGAAGGTGCTCTATTGAGTTATGCGACTTCGCTTGCCGCGGCAAGGCGACGATTCACCACACACCAAAAAGTTGCTACTGCTTTTGCTTTTCGGTCGAAGAAATCTTCGAAAAAACCCGGCTTGTTGAGTGGCGGAGGATATGCGTAGCGCTCTCCGTCATCACCCATTGCGGTCACCCAATCCACCGGCTCCCGTGCATCTATCAACTCAAACAGGCTGGGTGGATACAAGAAAGGACTGCCCGCGTTGTTTAGGATGCGGAATTCATCGGCTTCGATTCCGATCACCACGTACCGCTGTCCGAACGTTAAGTCCCGATACCGCGTGTTTCTTCTCTTCAGTTTGACGACCATAGCTAACTCACTCGCACTTGCTTTGTCTCGAACCGGCCAACCCCGTGATGCTCGTACCAATGATACTCAAAATGCGCCCCGGCGGCTTCGAACTGTGGGCTGCTTTTCTTGACCCACTTCGACACCCTTCCACCGTACTGTGCAACCAGACGCTGAACGTCACGAATACGCTCGCCTTTCGCAATGACGCGGGCATCAGACAGCATTTTGCGGCTGAGCTTGACAGCGGTTCCTTCCTTTTTCACTCGCCGCATGCTTTATTTTAGCAGCAAGAATCGATCAGCGTGTTTCGTTTTGTCCGCACAACGGCCTGCCGCTCAGCCGCGAGCCGCGCGGTTGGCATAGGCCCCGGGTTACGTCTCTTCTTCGAGCCCGAGGCCGTCACATCAAAAGGCCTTCGACCCGAAGGAGCACATGGCCCTCTGGAACGAGCTCCAGATCGGGATCCACGAGTTCGGCCAGCGGAATTACGTCGCGGCGATCGAGATTCTTCAGAAGATGCTTCAGACGGAGAAGGACATCCCTCTCGTCTACGAGAACCTAGGGGCTCTGTACATGCAGGTCGGCCGCCACGCCGAAGCCGAGACGATCTATCGCCAGGCGCTCGCGCGAGGCATGGAAGACGCTGACTTTCATGTGAACCTCGGCCTCCTCCATCACTACCGCCGAGAGTGGCCCGAAGCGGAGAAGGAGCTTCGGGTAGCGCTCGGTCTCGATCCGGGAAACGTCGCCGCTCTCGTCCACCTGGGAAACACACTTCGCGCGGGAGGTCAGCCGGAGGAGGCCATCTCGCAGTATCAGAAAGCTCTCGAGATCAACCCCAACTATCTTTACGCCTTCGACGGCCTGGGCATCGCCCACAGCAAGCTGGGACAACAGGAGGAAGCCTTGCGGTCGTTTCGGGAAGTGGTGCGATTGGATCCCAAAGGCGCCCAGGGCCACTTCAATCTGGCGGTGCAGCTCGAGCAGATGGGGAGACGGACGGAAGCGCTCGAGGCCTACCGCGAGCTCCTTCGGCGCTCGGGCTCAGGCGCCCCCCCGGAGCTGACCCGAAGAGCCACGGCGGCGGTCGAGCGGCTGGAAGCTCCCGCCTCGAAAGCCAGGTAAAGCTTCTTCCTGTCTGGTCCCGTTGTCGTTCTCAGGGACAGCGTCGTTTCAAAAGCTCGGAAGCCTCCCGGTGCCTCGAGGCGGCCTCGGCGTCCCCAAGAGCAAGGCAAGCCCGGATGAGACCTTCGAGGGCCGCGGCATCTCGCGCCGTCTGGGTTCGTGAGCTCTCGAAGGCTTCCCGCGCTTCTTCGAGTCGTCCCGCAGCAAGGAGCGCCTCTCCCAGCAGGACGTAGTCGGCCGGGGTTTCCTCCGTGCGGGTCTTCACCAGCTCGGTGAAGACGGCGATCGCCTCTTCGAGCTCGCCGCGCGCGGCGGCGCTCTCTCCTCGAATCCGAACGTCGGAAAGACGGTGACCCTCCTGCCAGAGCGCATCCTCTTCGGCCTTGAGTTCCTGAAAACGGGCCATGGCGTCTCGAGCAAGATCTTCCCTCCCCGCTCTCTGGTGCAGGAGAGCGAGGTTGTAATAGGCCTGAACGTCCTTCGGCGCGAGCTCCCGGACGCGCTCCAGATACTCCCGCGCTTTCTCGAGCTCGCCCTCGCGCAGGCCCATGACACCGAGGCTGTAGAGAGTGTTCACGTTGTCGCGGTGACTCCGAACGTGAGTCTCGAGAAGCGAGCGCAGATTTCGATAGTCCTCGGTAGTGAGGGAGGAAAGCGCGAAAGATGCGATGTCCTCCGCCGCCTGCGGATCCAGCTCCACCGCCTTCTGAAGGGCCTCGATCGAGGAAGCGATCTCCATGCGGCCGTGGAGGGCATTCCCCAGGGTGAAGTAGATGGGCGCCGTGGCCGCGCCGGACGCGATCGCCCGCTCGCAGGTCGCGACCGCCTCTTTTGCCTTTCCCGCCTCGAGCTGGGCCTGGGCGAGCAGCACCAGAAGGCTCGGATCGGAGGGCTCGAGCGAAAGGGCGCTCGCGGCGTGGCACTCGGCGAGCTCGTAGGCGCCAACGGTGAAAGCGAGTCGAGCGGTGCGAGCGTGAAGCTCTGGAAGCGAAGGAAGCTCGGCGATGAGCTTCTCATACTGCACCAGGGCATCGACGGAGCGCTTCGCGGTCGAAGCGGCCTCCAGGAGCAGGAGCCGCGCGGGGACGAACGCCGGACGGAGCTCCAGGATGGCTTCCGCTCCCGCCGACGCTTGGTCGAAGTCGCCCCTTTCGAACGCCTGCCGCGCGAGAAGAAACTCGGCGGCGAGCTCGGGATAGAGGGGCGACGGATCTTCGCCGCGGTCCTTCAGGAACAGGAAGGAGATCGGATTCAGATCGTCGATCGCCGAAGCGACCCGAAGCGAGAGGATCGCCTGGTCGGTTTGGCCCCGAGCGAGAAGAGAGGCCCCGAGGCGCAGGTATTCTCTCGCGCTCGAAAGATCCTGAATCGAGGTCGACGAAGCGCTCGCTCCGCGGGAGACATAGAGCTCCGCGTCGTTTCCGAGAAGCTCCGCCTCGGCAGGCGTATCGGGGAAGTTCCGTGCGGCGCTCACGTCGGCGAGCCCCGCCTCGACGTCATTGAGAAAGAGCGCCGCCCGGGCCCGTCCGACGTACGCCGGAGAGAACCGGGGCGCCCGCGCCAGACACGCATCGAATGACGCGCGCGCGCGCGGGTAGTCGCGTTTCTGGAGGTACAGCCGCCCGAGGGCGTAATGAACCTCGAAGACCCGGGGAGGGTTCGAAGCGAGGGCCGCCTGCAGTTGAGCCTCGGCTTCATCCAGCCGTCCCGCGGCGAGAGCCTGGCGGCCGAGCTGAAGCGGATCCTGCGCGAGAAGCGCGAGAAACGCGACGAGGGTGAGCATCATCGCGAAAGCACGGGCACGGCGGTCCAGATCTTACGCGTCATCCCGCGGCCGAGAACGTCATCGACGATCGCTCGTGCTGTTCGTGGCGTACGGCTGGGCTCATGTCTGGATTCCTGATGAAGCAACGGGAGCGATAACCATCCGCTGCTGCGACCCCTCAAGTGTCTGAACCATGTCAGCCGACACCCGGTAAAGCGCTTCATCCTGCATCGGATTCCATGCCAGGAGTTCTCGTTCGTCTTTCTCGCACGAGACGATGCACGATTATCGAGAGGTGCGCAAACGTGTCGTCTGTCGAGACGTCGCGACGGAGTTCTGGTCGCTTCTGCTACTACGCAACGTGGTAGTATACTCCTATGTAGGACATCGCGGCGGCTCCCGGCCTTCTCACGTTCGTCGAGACGACGGTGTTTACGAAGCGCGTAACTGCGCTCCGCCTCGAGGAGTCCCTACAGATGTTGCAGCAGGAGCTGATCGCCAATCCGGAAGCGGGTGACCTGGAACCGGGAACCGGCGGCTTGCGCAAGATCCGGATGGGTGATCCAGGCCGCGGGAAGGGTAAGCGTGGCGGCGCGCGCGTTCATTACTTGTGGCTCAAACATAGAGACCGCATCTATTTGATCTTCGTGTACGGGAAGAACGAATCCGCGAAGCTGACGGCGGAACAGAAGCGTCAGTTGCGACAGGTTGCCACGCAGATCAGAGACCAGGCGTGAGGTGAGTTCCATGAAGAAGGAGACCTTTGGGGAGCTTCTCGGCTCGATGAAAGAGGCGCTGGAGCATGTCGAGGGCAAGCGAAGCCTGCGAACGACGACGCTGCCGCTTCCGCCTGCGCCGCTGAACGGCCGCGCGGTGAAGCGCGTTCGCGCGGCTCTCCATGCTTCGCAGGCGGTCTTCGCGCGATATCTCAACGTAAGTACGAAGCTCGTGCAAGCGTGGGAAGCAGACCGACGGGTGCCGGAAGGGCCGGCGTTGGTTCTGCTCCACATCGCGGCGGAGCAACCGTGGTTGGTTGAAGCGATACGGCACCACCCTCAAAGGTCGCACGATCGCGCGAGCAAGCGAGCGCGGCGCAGCGGACGGCAGAGAGCCGGGCTCCGAATTTCGCGGGGGGCAGCTTCGGCACGCTGAACATAATCAGTGACGCGCGCGCCCGTAGTCGCGTTTCAAGAATCTAGAAGTACAGGCGCCCGAGGGCGTAATGAACCTCGAAGACCCGGGGAGGGTTCGAAATGAGGGCAGCCTGCAGTTGAGCCTCGGCTTCATCGAGCCGTCCCGCGGCGAGAGCCTGGCGGCCGAGCTGAAGCGGATCTTGCGCGAGAAGCGCGAGAAACGCGACGAGGGTGAGCATCATCGCGAAAGCACGGGCACGGGAGGCGCACCCCGACGGATCGCGTATGCGCGGCCGGCGAGGAGCCCCTCGTGAGTCTCCTTCTTGCCGTCGAGCCAGGTGATCGTGAGGCGGTCTAGGGTCGAGTTCTCCCCCAGGCCGAAGTGAGCGCGGAAATCGTTCTGGGAAGCGTAGCTCCCGCCCGAGGAGATCTGGCGGATCTGGGCGACACCGCCGGCAGTCGCTTCAAGGCGCGCTCCCAGCGCTTGGCGGGTGCCCTGGGTATCGATGACCTCGACGAGAATGGAGCGCCCGCCTCCCTCGGTCTCGTTCGCGAGATACGTCGGCCGCGCGTCCTGGTTGCTCACCACGATGTCGAGGTCGAGGTCGTTATCGAGGTCTCCCGCGGCGCTCCCTCGTCCGGACTCGAGGACCGCGAATCCGCTCCCGGAGGCGGCGCTCGCGTCCTCGAATCTTCCTCCCTGGTTCAAGAGCAGCAGGTCCTTTTGGAGAAACGTTTCGTGAAGCACCGGATCCGCGTCGACCTGCGGATAAATGTGTCCGTAGGACATGAAGAGGTCGAGGTCCATGTCGTGATCCACGTCCAGGAAATGGACGCCCCAGCCGAGAGGAGCGAACGTCGGGACCGCGAGGCCGGCGACGAAGGAGTGGTCCACGAAACTTCCTCCAAGGTTGCGGTAGAGGGTGTCGTAGTCGTGGGCGAAGTTCGTGACCACGAGATCGAAGCGCCCGTCGTTGTCGAAGTCTCCGACGTCGATTCCCATGCTCCCCTGCACCGCCCCATCCGCGTTGTAGGCGGCGCCCGAGAGCGCCCCGACTTCCTCGAAGGTTCCGTCGCCCCGATTGCGGTAGAGGCCGTTGGGCATGCTGTCGTTCGCAGTGTAGAGGTCCACGTCCCCGTCGTCGTCGTAGTCGAAGCTCACAACACCCATCGTGTACTGGCCCGAGCCCACGAGGAAGCCGGCGGCTTCCGTGGCATCGGTGAACGTTCCGTCGCCCTCGTTTCGATAGTAGGTGTTGCGGCTTCCCACGAGACCCCGCGGACCATCGAGCACTTTCACCCGCCCGCGCCAGAGGCGAACCCGCTCAGCCGTCCACACCTCGTCCCAACTGGTCTCGATGTAGTTCCCGACGAAAAGATCGGCGTCCCCGTCCTCGTCGGGATCGAAGAAAACCGCACCCACGCTCCACCTCGGGTCCCCGACTCCGCACAATTCCGTTCGATCCGTGAAGGTTCCGTCACCGTTGTTGTGGAAGAGGGTGTTGGGCCCCCAGTTGGTGACGTAGATGTCCGGGAGACCGTCGTTGTCGACGTCTCCGGTAGCACCACCGACCCCGAAGGCCGACGAGCCCACTCCCGCCTGTCTCGTGACGTCGACGAAAGTGCCATCCCCCCGGTTTCGATAGAGCGTGTTGGAGTGGGGCTCGGTCTTCCTTCCGGGCAGAAGGCGAATCGCGTTGACGAAATAGACGTCGAGGAATCCATCCCCGTCGTAGTCCAGAAGGAGAACGCCGTTTCCCGTCGACTCCAGGATATGGTTTTTCTCCGCGCCGCCGCTCCAGGTGACGACGTCGAACCCTGCCGCCTCGGTGCGATCTTCGAACTTCACGCGAGCGGCGGGACCCAGCAGGGCGAGAAATCCGACGGCGACAGCGAATCTCAAATCACCGCGATTATAGACCCAGGCGCGTGTCCAGTATGCCTGTGTAGCCGAGGCGGAGACGATCTATCGTGAGGCTCTCACACGAGGAATGGAAGACGCCGACTTTCACGTGAACCTCGGCCTCCTCCACTACCGCCGCCGGGAATGGAGCGAAGCGGAGAAAGAGCTTCGGGTGGCACTCGAGCTCGATCCGGGAAACGTCGCCGCGCTCGTTCACCTGGGAAACACCCTTCGTTCGGGAGGTCGGCCGGCGGAGGCCATCTCGCAGTACCAGAAGGCCCTCGAGATCAACCCGCGCTATCTCTACGCCTTCGACGGCCTGGGTATCGCCCACAGCAAGCTCGGTCAGCAGGAAGAAGCGTTGCGGTCGTTTCAGGAAGTGGTTGGATTGGACCCCGAGGGAGCCCAGGGCCACTTCAATCTTGCGGTGCAGCTCGAGCAGATGGGGAGGAAGGCGGAAGCGCTCGAGTCCTACCGCGAGCTCCTGCGGCGCTCGGGTTCCGCCGCACCCCCTGAGCTCGTTCGAAGAGCGCAAGCGGCGGTCGAGCGGCTGAGCGCGAAGTAAGCCTCACGCGTGGAGGGGCCTCGCCTCGACCCGAGCCCGCCGACCCCGCGAAAGAAGCGAGCGAGTCGCGCGAGAGGGACGCTCTACGCCGGATACGAGGTATCCGCGGGTCAATGGGTCAACCGGTCGCTGCGCTCGCGTCGTGAGCCTGAATTCTCACCGCACTCTCACCCGGCGAAAGGATTAGCCGACTTTCTCTTCTTGCAGTTTTTCCTGAACCCAGAGGTTCAGCAAGGTCTGGGGAGAAACGCCGTGACGCTTCGCTAAGTCGCGAATCTTATCTGACAGAGCGGAATCGATCGGGTAATAGTTCGCTTCGGCCTGGAGACTTACGGAGAATTCAGCAGGCTCGGTATGATCCCAGATGTCATCGAGATCTTTCTGATCCCAATACTGGCCCATTTCCTGGTAGGACGTGGCCTCAGATATAGAACTCTTATTTTTTTTCATAGCGTTTCCGTTCACCCCGAGTCATATCGCGGGCAGAAATGACTATAGGGCCGCTTTGGTCGTCTTGTAGACAAAGAAGACGACCACGTATCTTCCGGCGTCGGTCCGTCCTAAAGCAGCATAGACGTTCTCGCTTTCACGGTGACCCTTTTCGACAAACCGAAACTTGGGTTTGCTCTGAAGCAGCTCCCAGACTTCACTCTTCTCAACACTGTGCTTACGTTCGAACTTTTCTACGACGTCATCAAGCCAGATGACTCGGTCAATGTGCAAATTTACACCACGCCTCGCGCAGCCCGTCGGGGCCGGGTGTTGCGGTCCGAAGGCGATCCTACCGACGCCACTACGTCGCGTCGCTGTCTACGCTTTCTGCACCTACGATCCTACCGCCGATGCTACGGTGGCACAAATGGAGCGCCTCTCTGCAACTCTGCAGCCGTTTAATTTCGACTCACGGAACGGACGGTAGCTCAAGACCCAGAAGAAACCCCTTCCGTGATGTCGCTTGACTATATAGACTAACTGAACTAAGTTTATGTAGTCGACTCCAACGCAATGAAGATTGTGAACGTTCACGAAGCCAAGACGCGGCTCTCAGCCCTTCTGGCCGAGATCGAGCGCACTGGCGAGACGGTGTTGATCTGCCGCAACGGCAAGCCGGTGGCCAACCTGGTCCCGCATCGCAAACGAAACCGCCTGGAGCCGCATCCGGTCATGTCCAAGATCCAGATCCACTACGACCCGACCGAACCTCTGACCGAGGACGAGTGGGCCGAGGACGCCG
>CAZKNR010000335.1:0-3133 GCA_964553925.1 uncultured Acidobacteriota bacterium | reverse complement strand
TGGAATTCCCTGACCCAGGCGGGGTACTCATCCATGTAGTACCGGCTCGTCACCCACTGGCCGCTCTCACCGTCGAACCAGTACGCGCCGTCCGCGTTCTTGCCCCCCATGAGCACCGCCGACCGATCCTTCCCGCCCGCGGAGTAGACCTTGGAAGCGCGAGAGCGCCGCTTCATCCAATCACCGAGGGCGGTCCCGCGAAGTCTTCGCGGCGAGCGGCCGAGAAACTCGGGCCGCCTCGCTCCTCCCTCTCCGACCGCCAGAACCGGCGATTCCCGATCCTCGATGCAATAGACTGCCCGCTTCTCGCCGCGCTCGTACCAGTCGTTGCCGACGATGCCCGAACGCGAGGGGAAGCGGCCCGTCGAAAGTGAAGCGTGGCCCGGCGCCGTGACGGTAATCGCGTGGGCGTGGTGGGTCTCGGTGAAAATCACGCCGCGCTCCAGAAGAAGAAGCAAGCCGCCCTCGAGAGCCGGACGGAATCGTTCCAGGTACTCCGCGCGCCCCTGGTCGATACTCAGAAAGACCACGAGCTTCGGAGGCGCGGTCTCCCCGGAGACAGCGCCGGCGCCGAGAAGGGCCGCTCCCGCGAGAAAAAGCCTCATGGGATGCGAGCTTACGCGATGCCCCGCCGCCTTGCCAGAACAACCCCCATCAGCTAACCTGATACTACAGGACCCAATTTACTCGTTGGTGACAGGCGGCCGGCAGTCCGGCCCGGGAGCGGCACGTCTCGATGCAGTACGGCGAGCTCATCGACTTTCTCCAGAACGTCGGCAAAGATCCCTCCCGCCTCATCTTCGAGGACGAGCTCACGGGACTCCACAACCGGCGATTTCTCCGGAGCTACTTCGAGCACAAGATCCATTGGGATCAGGACGAGCACTTTCCCCTGTCGCTCTTGATCCTGGACGTCGACCTCTTCAAGAGCATCAACGACACCTACGGTCACGACGCGGGCGACGAAGCCCTGATGTTCATCGCCGGGCTCCTCAGAGAGATCGCCGGCCCGGATGCCTTCCCGGTTCGATTCGGCGGGGACGAGTTCATGGTGCTCCTCCCGAGGACCGAGCTTTCGAAGGCGGTGACGCAGGCCCACCACCTCCATCAGCTCACCAAGGAGCGCCCTCTCGCGCTCCCCGAAGGGAAAGGTCAGCTCCATCTCTCCATCAGCATCGGAGTCGCCTCGGCGCGAACCGACGCCGCGAGCGGAAAGGACCTGATTCGGAAGGCCGACACCGCCCTTTACGCGTCGAAAAAACAGGGCCGCAACCGGGTGTCCGTCGCGAAGGACACCGATCCCCAGAAGACGGCGCCCAAGGTCGCCCTCCATCAACTCGACGACGCCGCAATCGCCGGCCGGACAGGGGAGCTCCAGGCGGTGTCCGAGGCGCTCGAGGCGCTGAGCCAGGGAAAGTCGCGTTTTCTCTTGATCGAAGGGGCCCCGGGCATGGGAAAGTCGACGGTCATCGAGACGGTCCGACGGAGCCTCGCGCTCAACCGGGCGCTCTCGGTGGTGAAGCTCTCGGGGAAGCGCCAGGAAGGATTCCGCCCTTACTATCTCGCCGGACAGGCAATCGTTTCGCTCATGACCCAGCGCGCCGACAAAGGCGTCCCCGCGCTCGACGCTCTCGACCCGCGAGAGCTCTACTCCCTCGGCTACGTCCTTCCCAATCTCGACGATCGCTCCGTCGCGATCGAAGAGGACGAGCGTCATCGCCGCGAGGGAATCTTCGTCACCCTGGTGAAGCTCACGGCGCAGCTCCTCGAGGGAAAGCCCCTGGTGGTCCTGGTGGACGACTTGCAGTTC
This sequence comes from uncultured Acidobacteriota bacterium, assembly GCA_964553925.1. Taxonomy (GTDB): domain Bacteria; phylum Acidobacteriota; class Vicinamibacteria; order Marinacidobacterales; family SMYC01; genus DAISKN01. Next base: position 1,323 of record CAZKNR010000335.1, on the reverse strand, counting down.
GCCGACGAGGGAACGCTGCTGCTCCTCAAGGTGCTCCTCCGCCGCGCCGACGTTCATTTATTCGTTTGCGGCACTGTGAACGAGACCCTCGGCATCGGCCAGGACGAAGAGGCCCCGCCCTGGGAGAGGTTCTTCCAAAGCAAGGGGGCGGAGCTCGCGCTCGTGAAACGGCAGCTCCAGCCGCTGAGCGCCGAGGACATCCGGACCCACCTCTCGGGGGTCTTTCCCGGGATCGACCTGCCGCCGGGCTTCGAGACCGAGCTCGCCCGGATCACTTCCGGTAACCCGCTGTTTCTCGGCGAGATCCTCCGGAAGCTTGTCCTCGATCAGAAGCTCTCGCTCGTCGGCCAGCGCTGGACGGTCGAGCCCCCCGAGGAGGGCTACCTCCCGCGCTCGCTCGAGGAGATCGTGAGCCAGAAGATCGCCGCTCTCGATAAAGAAGGCCAGAAGCTCCTCGAGCAGATCTCGACGCTGGGAGAGGACGTTTCCTTGAGCGTGGTCGCGGGCGCGACCGAGGTATCCGAGAACGAGGTGCTCGAGTTCCTCGACCGCGCCGAGAACCTCGGGCTCCTGCGCACCGACTTTCAGATCAACGACGAGACCATGCGTTTCCTCGGAAAGCGCGTCCTCGAGATCGTCTACGGCTCCATTCAGAAAGAGCGACGGCAGGAGCTGCACGAGCGTGTCGGCGTCTACCAGGAGGAGCTCCACCAGAAGCGGCTCGGCCCCTCGGCCTCGATCCTCGCCTATCACTTCAAGCGCTCCGCGAACCAGGAGAAGGCGTCCCGCTACGATCAGATCCAGCGCGATCTGCGAAGGAGAACGTTCAATCGCGACGAAGCGGAGCACTACACGGGAGAGTCTCTCGTCGAGGAGGACGAGGGACCCAGGGACGATAAGCTCGGTCCCGAGGCGCTGGCGCAGCTTCCGAACCTCTTCCGGACGCTCGTGACCACAGTGCGCAGCGTTCAGCTCTATCCTCCCGACAGCAAACCCATACAGAAGGCGTACCAGACCTCGTTCGACGCCGTGGCGGCGGTACTCGCGTTCGCGGAGCACGTCGAGCTCTCTCGCTCGAAGGGTGTGCTTCTCGCGAACGGCAACAAAGTGGACGTGAACGACTTCCGCCTCCTCGCGAGCTCCTATCTGGAGCTCCTCGATCGCGGCGAGCTCGAGAGCATCGACTTCCGGCGAGGACTCTCCGAAGGCGAGCTCAACGCGCTCTTGACGCACCTCGGGCAGCTCAAGCCGGAGCTCATCGACGGGAGCTACTGGAAGGGGTTCGCCTCCGAGCGGCGATTCGAGCACATCTCCTTTCGTCAG
>CAZKNR010000334.1:0-20722 GCA_964553925.1 uncultured Acidobacteriota bacterium | reverse complement strand
GTGGTGTAGTAGAGAACGTTCCCCTCGACCAGAGGCGAGGAGCAAACGCCCTGGTAGGGCCAGTCGTTCACCCGCCCCGAGAGGAGCTTGTCCGAGACCATCTGCCACAGGAACTTCCCATCGGCCTCGTCGAAGGCGAGGAGCACTCCCTTGTCGCCGGGAACCTCCTTGTCATAGAGCGCTTCGTTGTTGGTGCCGACGAAAACTTTTCCGGCGGCCACGACCGGGTTTCCGTAGGTCTGCGATCCCAACCCGGACACCCACTTCACGTTCCTTTTAGACTCGACGTCCCAGGATTCGGGAAGGCCCGTCATGCTCGAGACCATGTTCCTCGCGGGCTTTCCGCCCCACATCGGCCAGTTTCCGTTCTGCGCGTCTTCTCCCCGGGAAAGGGCAGCGACGCTTCCCAGAATTCCAATCGACCAGGCGATCCGTTTCATTCGCTTCCTCGCACTTCCAGGTTATCGAAGAACACCTCGACCGGCTGTGCGTCGGCGTAGATTCCGACGCTTCCCGTCAGGTTCGGCGAGGCGTCGCGCCGTTCGACCATCCATTCGGCGGGCTCGGCCTCGCCGCGCGGCCACGCTTTCCCACGTGCCACGACTTGCCCACCTTCGTTCCGTACGTCGAGCTTGAGGTGATACCACTTGTCCGCTTCCCAGGGGAAGGCGATCTTCGCCGTGCGCTCGGTCTCGGGTTGCCACGACTGGAGCTCGAGGCGCTGGGTGTTGCCCATGATCGTGAGCTGGTAGCGCTGCGCGATGACGCCGACGCTTCCGATCTGGCGGCCCTTGCGCGTCGCCCGTGCGTCGATCTCGATCGTGTAATTCGACCAGTCTGTAGGCCCCATGAAGACCCGCGCCCGGCGGGTGAAGGGGTTGTCGGACTTCTTCACCAGGATCTTCCCCTCGCCGACTCCGGGCATCGTCGCCGCGGCCCGAATCTCGAATTTTCCCGTCGCGTTGACCCAGGCGCCGGGAACTCCCGGGATCGACTCGAAGTTTTCCTTCCAGGGAAGGGGAGGAACGACCCGCAGACGCGCCGCACCCTTGAGATTGCCGACCGCCGCAAGCACCTTCCCGGATTGGAAACGCAGGTCGGAGGACGGGGTGAAGCTCTTTCCGGAGAAAGAACCCTGGAGTCCCTCGAGCGAGAGCGTCGCGTCCGTCTCTCGCACGAACCGGCCGCGGTCGTCGAAGAGCCTCGCCTTCAACTCGACGCTCTTACCAGGGGCGAGCACGACCTCTGTCGGGACCACCTGCAGGTACGCCGGCTCCCCGGGGTTTCCCGCTGGTACTGTAGACACCGGGCTCGAAGCGGCGGGCTTCCGCTCCTTGCTCCCGATCGCATAGAGAGAGGTGGTAGTCGCGAGATACACTCTTCCGTCGGAGACCGCGGCCGAGGCGTAGATCTCTTCCGGGGCATCCGGGGTGCCAAGGTCGTCCTTGTCGAGGACGGTGACGCCGTCCGGCCCCGGCTGCAGGATGTAGAAGCTCCCGCCGATGGAGCCCACGTAGATCTTTCCGTCGGCGACGACGGGAGACGCGCGCTGGCTGTGCCCGATGTTCGTGCGCCAGAGCTCTTTTCCCGTGGCGAAATCGAAAGCGGCGAGGTTCGCGCCGATGTCGATCGCGTAGAAGCGATCGCCGTCGAGCGTCGGGGTCGAGTACGCGGCGAGGAATCCCTCGGTCTTCCACTTGGTGCTCTCGATCTTGATCTCGCCCCGCGCCCGCGCGTCGATCGCCGCGAGGAGCCCCATCTCGCTGGTGTGGAGATTCTCTTCGCCCTGGCTTACGACGACGATGCCGTCTTTCTGAATGGCGCCGGTATTGACCCCGCGCTTCGAGAACTCGAAGCGCCAGACGGGCTCGCCGGTTTGCGGCTTGACGGCGAGCATGGACCCGTCGCCTCCGCCGGTCATGAGGATCCTCATGCCGTCGATGTCCGCCGCGTAGAGAGGCGCGTAGACGGTGTCGTACGGCTGACCGCCGGGCGAGCTCACCCAGTACGTTTGGCCCGTGGTCTTCGCGAACGCGAAAAATCGATGGCCGCCGCGCGCCTGGTCGCCCCACCCCGAGCTCAACCCGCTCACGATGACGAGGTCGCCCTCGACCACGGGGGATTGCGTGCGGCCCCCATGGGTGGTGACGAGCCCGAACTCTTCGTTCAGGGACCGGCTCCAGAGGACTTTTCCTTCGGGAGTGAACCCGATGAGCGTTCCCGAGACAGTGAAGGCGTAGACATTTCCCGTTTCCGGATCGGCGACCGGGGAGGCCCAGGCCACGCGGTGCGGCGGGACGTCGCTAAAATAAAGGTTGATCCGGTGCTCCCACAGAAGCTCCCCCGTGTCGGCGTCGATGCACTGGATTCGCTCTTGCAGCTCCGCGCCCGCGCCGGCCGCGTTCTGAAGATAGAGACGATCGCCGACCACGATCGGCGCGGACCGGGCGCCGAAGGGCGCCCGCCAGGCGAGGTTCTCGCCCTCGGGAGACCAGCTCGACGGAAGGCCCGTCTCCTGGGAGTGTCCGTCGCGGGCCGGCCCTCGCCAGTCCGTCCAGTCCTCAACGCCGGCGCCCGCGGCGAGAGTCGCGGAAAGAGATACCGTCGCATACAGGGTCAGGGTCTTCATGAGCATTGCGGCGTCATTATCGTGTGCGGCATACCATGAGTCAAAGAACGCCCAGTAATATAAGATGGGGTCCAACAGCCTGGAAGGAGCATTTGTTCATGAATTCGGGCATTCGCGCCGTCGCCTTCGCCGTCGCTCTCTCGTCACCCGCGATGGCCTCCGAGTGGTCCCGCTTTCGAGGTCCCAATGGGACCGGGGTCGACCCCTCTCCGAGGGCACTGCCTCTGCGGTTCGGCCCCAGCGAGAACGTCATCTGGAAGACCGAGCTTCCTCCCGGTCACTCGTCACCGATCCTCACGGAGGACCGTCTCTTCCTGACGGCGTTCGACGAGGACAAGCTCTTCACGTATTGCCTCGACCGGACGACGGGCAAGATCCTGTGGCGTCGGGAGGCGCCGAGGGCGCGCTCGACCAAGGTCGACGATCGGAACAACGCCGCCTCAGCGAGCCCCGCCGTTGACGACAAGGGCGTGTACGTCTTCTTTCCCGACTACGGTCTGCTCGCCTACGACTTCGAGGGGAACGAGCGCTGGAAGCACCCACTCGACGCTTTCGAGAACGTCTACGGCATGGGAGCCTCACCCGTCGTCGCCGACGACAAAGTGGTTCTGGTCTGCGATCAGAACCAGCACTCGTTCATCGTGGCCCTTCACCGGGACACGGGAGAGGTCGCGTGGAAGGTCGATCGCCCGGAAGCGACGAGCGGTCACTCGACCCCGGTTTTACACCGCGGATCGGGTGAGCTCGAGGTCATCGTCCCCGGGTCCTTTCAGCTCACGTCGTACTCGGCCAAGACCGGCCGAAAGCTCTGGTGGGTGACAGGACTCTCGTTCGAGATGAAGTCGACGCCGGTGCTCTCGGACGGGATCGTCTATATCAATGGTTACGGCGCCCCCGAGAATCAGCCGGGGACGAACGTGAAAGCGCCCTCCTGGACGGAAGCGCTCGCCTCGCAGGACAAGGACGGCGACGGGCTCCTTTCCGGTGAGGAGCTCCAGGGACACGCGCGCTCGTGGTTCGGCTTCACGGACCTGAACGGGGACAAGCATCTCGACCAGGCGGAGTGGCGCTACTACGAAGCTTCGCTCGCCTCGCGCAACGGCATCCTCGCGATCAAGGTCGGCGGCGAAGGCGATATGACCGAGAAGAACGTCGCCTGGGCCTATAACAAGCGCGTGCCGCAGCTTCCCTCGCCGCTTCTCTACCAGGGCGTTCTCTACATGGTGAACGACGGAGGAGTCGTGACCTCCCTCGATCCCGCAACCGGTGAAATGCGCGCCCAGGGACGGCTCAAGGGTGCGGTCGACAACTACTATGCTTCGCCCGTCGCCGCCGACGGAAAGATTTTCCTCGCGAGCGAGCTCGGAAAGGTCGCGGTGGTGAGGCCCGGCGGGAGTCTCGAGGTGGTCGCGGTGAACGATCTGGGCGACCTAATCTACGCGACTCCGGCGATCGACGGCGGACGGCTCTACATTCGCACGCGGAGCGCGCTCTACTGCTTCGGATCATGATCCTCATCGCACTCGTCGTCTCGCTCCTTGCCCTCGACCAGGAGGAGGACCTCCGGGAAGCCGCCCGGCGAGGCGATCTCGCGAGAGCGAAGTCTCTCCTCGACGCGGGCGTTCCCGTGGACGCGAAGAACCGGTACGGAGCGACGGCGCTCTTCTTCGCCGCCGACAAGGGGCACCTTCCGCTGATCCAGCTCCTCATCGAGCGCGGGGCCTCGACCGAAGTGAGCGATACGTTCTACGGGATGACGCCCCTGGTGCGCGCGATCGATCGGGGACACGAGGAGTCCGCGGTCTTCCTCCTGAAGCACGTGCTCGCCTCGGGTCAACTAACTCGAAAGTCCTTCGACGAGATTCGCGAGGAATCGAAGTCCCGGGGCAGGACGGAGGTCGTCCGGTTTCTGGAATCGACGACCCCTCCCGCGCCTGCTTCCGAGGCCCCGCCCGAGAGGGTCGATCTCACCTCGCTCGCGGGAAGGTATCGCAACGAAGAGACTGGCGAGGTCTTCGTCGTCGAGAAGACGGGCGAAGATCTCGTGATTCGTCTTGGAGACAAGATGACGCCGCTCGAGCTCACGGGCGAGAGGGAGTTCGCTCTCGATGGAGGCGCAGGCGCGGTAGCCTTCGGCGGCCGCGGGGGGATGGTCGAGTACGCGTCTCTCACCCGCGGCTCCGAGACCAAATCCTTCCGGCCCATGGAGGACGGCGAGATCCTGGGCGGCGACGGCAGAATCGCGGAGTCTTCGGCCAACGTGCTACCCGAGGCCGCGGCCCGGGCGCCGTGGCCGGCGTTTCGCGGACCGAACGGCTCGGGCATCGCGGACGGCCAGCGGATCCCCCTCGAATGGGATTCGGCGTCCAGGAAGAACGTTCGATTCGCGACTCCGATCGAGGGGTTCAGCGTCTCGAGTCCCATCGTCTGGGGCAACCGGATCTTCGTGTTGAGCGCGGTGAGCGGCGCCTCCGACCGGACCTTTCGCACCGGGCTTTACGGCGACGTGACCCCGATCGACGACCTCTCGGAACATCGATGGCTCCTGTACGCCCTCGACACACGGGATGGACGGATCGTCTGGGAGCGCGAGCTCGAGCGAAGAAAGCCGGGGACGAAGCGGCATTCGAAGTCGAGCCAGGCGAACGAGACCCCGGTGACGGACGGAAAGCGCATCGTGAGCCTCCTCGGTTCGACGGGCTTTCTTTACTGCCACGATTTCGAGGGGAATCTCCTCTGGAAGAAGGAAATCGGGGTCCTCAACTCAGGCTGGTTCTATGACCCGGACTACCAGTGGGGCCATTCGAGCTCTCCCATCCTCTACGATGGGCGAGTGATCGTGCAGGCGGACGTCCACGGAAGCTCATTCGTCGCCGCGTACGATCTCGAGAGTGGAAACGAGGTCTGGCGCGCGACGCGCGAGGGTGAGATCCCGACGTTCGCCACCCCGACCGTCTATCACGGTCCCACGGGCGACGAGCTCGTTACCAACGGAACCCGGATCCGCGGCTACGATCCGAAGACGGGCGCGCTCCTCTGGCACCTGGGACCGAACTCCGAGATCCCCGTCGGTTCTCCCGTGGTGACGTCCGACCTCATCTACGTCACTGCGGGCTACCCGCCAGTGAAGCCGATCTATGCGATTCGTCCCGGGAGCCGAGGGGACCTGGCGCTTCCCGCGGGTGTCGAGAAGAGCGAGGCCCTCGCCTGGTCGAAGACCCGCGGCGGCACCTACATCCCTTCGCCCCTCGTCTACCGCGGCTACTTCTACACCAACGAGAACAACGGCCTTCTCGTCTGCTACGACGCGGCGACCGGAGAGCTCGTGTACCGCGCCCGCATCGGAGGCGAAGGCGGCTCCTACGCGGCGTCTCCCATCGCCGCCGACGGACGGCTCTACTTTACGACCGAGGAAGGCGAGACGTTCGTCGTCGAGGCGGGCCCGCAATATCGTCTCCTCGCGAAGAATCGCGTCGAAGGCGTCGTGCTCTCGACACCCGCGGCGTCCGATGGCCTTTTGGTGATTCGGACTCTGGAGCACGTGTATGGAATCGCGCACCCGTAAGCTGGAAGGAGTTCCATAGATGAATCGGCCCTTGGCTCCGACTCTTGCCGCACTGGCTCTTTCCGCGAGCGCCCTCGCGAACGGCAACTGGCCCCACTGGCGGGGACCGACGCGCGACGGGGTCTCGACCGAGACGGGGCTCCCGGTCAAGTGGAGCACGACCGAGAACGTGCGATGGAAGATCCCCATGCCGGACCGCAGCGGCTCGACGCCGATCCTGTGGGAAGAGACGATCTTCCTGAACGTCGCCGAGGCCGGCGAGCTCCACCTCTGGGCGCTCGATCGAAAAGACGGAAGCCGGAAGTGGAAGGCGTTCCTGAGCGGGGGAGATCACCGGGAGCGCAAGCAGAACATGTCGTCTCCTTCGCCCCTCACGGACGGGAAAACCGTTTGGGTCATGACCGGAACCGGCATCCTCAAGGCGTTCGACTTCGCCGGCAACCCGCTCTGGTCGCGCGACATCCAGAAGGACTACGGGAGGTTCGGCCTCAATTGGGGCTATGCCTCGACTCCGCTCCTGCATGAGGGCTTTCTCTACGTTCAGGTCCTCCACGGGATGAAGACCGACGACCCCTCGTATCTCCTCCGGATAGACGCCGCGAACGGAAAGACTCTCTGGCGCGTCGAGCGTCCGACGGACGCCATCCGGGAGTCTCCGGACTCCTACACCACGCCCGCGCTTCTCGAGTACGACGGCAAGCAAGAGCTCGTCATCACCGGAGGCGACGTCGTCACCGGGCACGACCTCGAGACCGGCCGCGAGCTCTGGCGCTCCGACGGTTTGAACCCGGAGAACGACGCGAACTATCGCATCGTGGCGTCGCCGGTGGTCAAAAACGGGATCATCTACGCTCCGACCCGGGAGAGACCGCTTCTCGCGCTCAAGGCGGGAGGACGCGGGGACATCACAGCGACGCACCGCCTCTGGGAGTTCGACAAGGGGCCGGACGTTCCCACGCCGGTGACCGACGGCAAGTACCTCTACATCGTCGACGACCAGGGGATCGTGTTTTGCCTGGATGCGAAATCCGGCGCCGTCATCTGGGGCCCGAAGCGCATCGCTCCGGGGATCTACAGCGCGTCCCCGGTGCTCGCTGACGGAAAGGTCTACACGACGAGCGAAGACGGCATCACCACCGTTCTGCGCGCCGGCCCGGCATTCGAAGTCCTGGCCGAGAACCACCTCGACGGCTACACGCTCAGCTCGCCCGCAATCTCCCGAGGCGAGATCTTCCTGAGGACCGACGCGGCTCTCTACTGCATCAGAAACCCTTGAATAAAGCGGGGCATCTCTCCCCGGTCGTGTTCTGGTCGCCCGGCGCCCATGGGTCTTGACGGGACAAGTGAGCTCGTGTAATTTGCATTTCTAAAGTGCAATCTGCATGATCCCAAGAGTTCTGACGAAAACGAGGCCGCCGGTCTTACCGATAGCGCTGAACGAGCAAGAGACGAGCGCGGTCACCAGCGCGACCTGAACCCGCGGCGATGCGGCCATACTGTCAGGCTGTCAGGCGGTCACTCGTCAGGGAGGCCCCTTCGCGGCGAGGTCGTCGCGGTAGATGACTCCGCCTTTCATGACCCACTGCATGCGCTCGAGGACGGAGATGTCGCTCAGAGGATCTCCCTCGACGGCAATGAGGTCCGCGAACTTTCCTGCTTCCACGGTCCCGATGCGATCCTCCCAGCCCATCACCCGCGCGGAGAGCTTCGTCGCCGAGACGATGGCCTGCATCGGCGGCTCTCCCACACGCACGCGAAGAGTCAGCTCGCGGGCGTTGAGACCGTGGGGGAAGACGCCGGCATCGGTCCCGAATGCGATCGGGATGCCCGCGGCGAGCGCGCGGCCGAACGTGGCGTTGCGATGCTCCGACATCTTTCGCGAGCGTTCGATCTCGGAGGCGGGTATCCCGAGCTCAACCCCGTCGTTCACCACCGCTTCCCCGACGTACAGTGTCGGTACGTAGAACGTCTGCGGGTGGGCCTTCAGGAGCTCGACCCCCTCGTCGTCCAGCATCGAGCCGTGGTCGATGGTCCGGACTCCGGCGCGGATCGCGGCTTTGATCCCTTGCGCTCCATGAGCGTGGGCGGCGACCGGACGGCCCCAGCGCGTCGCCTCCTCGACCGTGACGCGGAGCTCTTCGTCGGAGTACTGCTGGGCGCCGGGGTCGATTCCCTTGGAAAGAACCGCGCCCGTCGCGAGTATCTTGATGAAGTCGGCGCCGTACTTGAAGTTGGTGCGAACGGCGTGGCGGACGGCGTCCACTCCATCCGCGAGGTTCTGGACGATGGGAACGTCGACGTAGATCGAGAACTGCCGGGCGTCGCCCGCGCCCCCGGTGGCGCTCACGTAGTTTCCCGCGACCTGGAGCCTCGGGCCCGGCACCAGGCCCTCGTCGATCGCTTTGCGCAGATCGACGTCCACGTACGGCCACTCGGGACCCATGTCGCGGCACGCGGTGAAGCCCGCTCGAAGGGTATCGAGCGCGTTTTTCGCGCCGTAGAGAGCGGCGCTCGAAGGTGTGGTCTTCACGAGCGCGTCCTCCCAGTGGACCGCGCCTCCCGTCAGGTGGGTGTGAAGATCGACGAGCCCGGGAAGAAGAGTGGCTCGACCGAGGTCGACGACGGTCGCCCCCGCGGGGATCGGGACGTTCGCTCCCACCGACTCGATGCGCTCACCGCGCACCACGACGACCGCGGGGGAAAGAGGCACCCCGCCGTTTCCGTCGATGAGCCGATGCGCGCGGATCGCGATCAGCCCGTCCGCGGGGGCGAGCAGGAACAAAGGGAAGGCCAGACCGAGACTTCGCATGGGCCGGGATGATAGCGGATCCCCGGGAGTCTTACATCTGGCAGTGAGCGGCGCCTGCGACCGGACCTTCCGCACCCGGCTTCTACCGCGACGGAGTGCTTACGACGACTCTACGAGAGAGTCCCACCGGTTGAACTCGCGCGCTTGGTCGAGGGCCAGCGGCAAGTCCACGAGCACTTCCAGATCGCCTTCCACTACCCAGGTAACGATCGGGAGCGCGTCTGGCTCATTCCATCCCCAACCTCGCAGCTTGCGACGACCGTCCTCGTGAACCGCCGCCCAGGCGTTTCGTTCAAACCTGCTCAAATCCGACAGTGGCGCGGGTACCATACGTTGACCTCGCAGCAAGGCGTCGATTTCCAGCACGTTGACGCCAGCTTCGAGTAGCGAGTCGCGTTTGCGAAAGTGCTTCTCCTGGTCGAATCGGTTGCCGAGTCCTTTGTTCGAGGGTGAGAGAATCTCCAGGGAGGCCACGACCAGATTCTCCGGGTTACGCCGGATCAGAAGCCAGTATTTGTTGAACGTTTCGCGCGTTTCCTCGACTTCAATCACCGCAACCGTCGCGGTCATCTCCGTTCGCGCGGGGGTCGAGCCTGTCACCGTCTTCTCCCGGGCAACCGACACGTCCGGCAAGACCGTTGCGGCTGCGGCCCTCTCACCAGGTGCGATCGGGATCGCTTCCGACTCCACGAACAGACGGTACTCAGCCGGCAATTGGGGTCGAATCAGGCTGCGCAATTGAAGTAACCAGTCTTTGTGAAAATACGCCCACAGACCGGCCAGTTCGATTCTTGCCAGCAGAAGGTTAGGGTTTAGCAAAGTTGATGCCTCAGGACCTTCGCTTGGTGATTCTACCGTGTGCCGCGCGCTGGTGAGCAATCGACGACGAACTTTTCACTTCGGCGAGATCAGCGCTTCGCCGAGGGCGCGATGCGGCGGAGCTCGTCGAAGAAGTTCGTGATGAAGACGACCTTGTCGACGCGGGCTTCGGTCTCCTCCGCTGCCTTCACGACCGCGAAGCGCTTGCCGTCCGGGTGCAGGTCGAACCCGGTGAAGGCTCCTCCCGGGACGCGCCCCGGCGACCACGCTCGGGGCTTCTCGGCCCGAAAGGAGTCTCCCTGGACGGCGTACGAGGCTACCCAGATCTGCTCTCCCGACCAGTAGAATAGCTCCTTACCGTTTCGAGACCAGACGGGAACTTGTCCTCCGCCGGTCGAGACCTGCACCTTCCCGCCCGGGCCCGGGAACGGTCGCACGTAGACCTCGAACGTCCCCGACTCGTTCGACTGGTACGCAAGCCAGCGCCCATCCGGCGAGAAGGCCGCCAACCATTCCCGAAACGGCGTGCTGAGAAAGACGCTCGGTTTCCCCGGCTTCCAACCCGAGACCTCATCGCCCTCGAGCGGCAGAATCATTATGTCCGATAGCGTTTGCGGGTGTAGTTCCGTGAAGGCGAGCAACTTCCCGCTCGGATGCCACGACGTGGGGAACTGCGGGTTCGGGCTTTCGGTCAGCCGCTCCGCATCGCCCGTCCCATCCGCCTGCTGCCAGTAGAGGTTCTGTATCGACTTGTCCGCGCGCGTCGAGGCGAAAGCAATGCGCTGGCCATTCGGCGTCCACACGGGGTAGTTGTCCGCGCCGACATCGAAGGTCAGGCGCGGCAGCGTGTCTCGCATCAACTCGTAGACCCACACGTCCTCTTGCGCGCCCTGGAGGATGTGGATAGCGAGCCTGCGGCCGTCGGGAGAGAACCGGATGTTTCCGTAGTTGGCAACCTCAGCGCGCAAAGGCGTCAGATTTCCTCCGGCGTTCATCCATTGGATGGGCACCGCCTGCTCGTTCAGCCGCGGCACAAACACCAGCGTCCCCCGGCTGGAGAATGCGAATTGCGCCACTCCCCCCGCCGTCGTCGTGACCCCTTCCAGCGCGGGCGCCGGCGGGCCGGTCGTCTCGAGACGTTCGAGATTGAAGGGCGCGGCGAAGAGCATCCCTTCGTGCATATAGACAAGATGGCCACTGGGAAGAAACCGCCCATGAAACCCACCTCGGAGTACGATCTTCCTCGGGCCGCTCGGCAGCCTCTGCGCCATGAGATTCGCGTCCTCGAAGTTCGTACCCGTGCGGTAGGCCGTGAAGAGCACGGCCTCGCCTCCAGGGAGGATTTGCGGCCAGCGGTGCGTATTCTCTCCCGCGGCCGGGTCCGGCGTCGTCAGCGCCTCCGCTTGCCCTCCAGCGGACGGTACTCGCCACAAACCGGTTTGCAAGGCGGGCGTGAAGAGGATGCTTCCGTCCTCGCTCCAGGTCCCGCCGCGGTCTTCCGGAGCATCGCAAAGCGTGGCCGCGGCGCCGCCGGCGATGGCAACCTTCTTCAGCTTGCCGCCAGCGAAAAACGCGATCCACTCGCCGTCGGGAGAGAAGAACGGATTGCGAACGCCTTCGGTTCCCGCGAGCGGCGCCGCCTCCAACTGATCCAGCCGCCGGACGTAGAGCTGCGACTGCGATGCTTCGCCCGCGGCCTTTCGCGCCACGAAGGCGAGCACGCTCCCGTCCGGCGAGAGCACCGCCGCCGCGCCCAATTCCGTGACCAGAGACGCGTCCGCTCCCAGCTCGACGCTCAGCCGCTGGAGCTTTTCCGGTTGCGGCGCTGGCGGCCACGCCGCCCAGAGCCCGAGCAGGAACGTGACCGGCAGCGCGGCGGCGAGCGACCAGGGCAGCGCGCGCCGCCAGAGAGGCGCGGCGACCGCAACCGTCTCGTCGGGAGCGCCCGCCAGCGCGTCCTCGATTACGATCCGCGCCTCGCCGATCGCCTGCACCCGCCGCCTCAAATCCTTCTCCAGACACCGCCGCAGCATCCGACCCACGCGCGCCGGCACGCTCGCCGGGAGCACGCTCCACTCCGGCTCCGTCTTCAAGACCGCGGCCAGTATCTCCGAGGCCGTCTCGCCGGAAAACGCTTGCCGTCCGCTCAGCATCTCGTAGAGCACCACCCCGAACGCCCACACGTCCGACCGCCGGTCCGCAGCCTTCCCCTTCGCCTGCTCCGGACTCATGTACGCCGCCGTCCCCAGGATCACCCCCGCTCGAGTCGCCCTTGCGCTCAACGTCGGCGACTGCGATTCGTCCTGCCCGTCTTGCTCTCTTGGCGGCGCGTCTTCCAGCGCCTTGGCCAGGCCGAAGTCCAGCACCTTCACCGCTCCCTCTCCCGTCAGCTTCACGTTGGAAGGCTTCAGGTCCCGGTGCACGATCCCCCGTTCGTGCGCGTACTCGATTGCTTCGGTCACCTGGCGCGCGATGGCAAGCGCCTCTTCGAGCGGCATCGCCCCCGCCTGCAGTCGCTCGGCGAGCGTCGGCCCTTCCACCAGCTCCATCACCAGAGCCCGAACCGAGTCCGCCTCCTCGAGCCCGTGAATCGTTGCGATGTGGGGATGGTTAAGCGAGGCGAGCAGGTGCGCTTCCCGCTCGAAGCGGGCCATGCGCTCGGCGTCGGCGGTGAACGCCGCGGGCAGCACCTTCACCGCCACGTCGCGCCGCAGCCGGGTGTCGCGGGCGCGGTACACTTCGCACATCCCGCCTCGCCCGATGAGCGTTTCGATCCGGTAAGTAACGACCGAGAAGGGCGCCCGGCTGCACGACCATGGAGCAGCGATTTTAACGAGGGCGGGCTCTAATCTCCACCAAGGCCGCGGCGGCGCTCACGTCGCCGGACTATATCACCCATCGGTGCTGGAAGCTGTGGATAAACATATGCATAATGGTTTGGTGCGCTTTGCGTGGGACGAGGCCAAGCGGCAATCGAACCTTCGTAAGCACGGCCTCGATTTCGCCGACGCGGAAGCGGTCTTTGCAGGGCTGATTCTTACATTCGAGGACGAACGCTTCGACAGAGAGCGGCGCTGTATCACGATCGGGCTCATCGAGGGCCTGGTGGTGTTTATCGCACATACGGAAAGTAACGAGGTCATCCGCGTGATCTCCATGCGAAAGGCGACGAAACGTGAGCAAAAGCTCTACTTCGAGAGTGTCACGAACTAACTGGGCGCGGGTTCGAGCGATGAAGGATAAGGATATCGACTTTTCCGAGATCCCCGAGCTGACGCGTGAGCAGCTTGCTGGAGCCAGGTTGCGTGCCGACTTGCGGCCGATTTCTAAAGGCAAGACCCGGGTCAGCATGTTCCTCGATAATGCGATTGTGGAGTATTTCAAGACGATAGCCGGCGGGCGGGGCTACCAGACGGTCATCAACAAGACCCTGGGCGAGCATATACGGAGTCACGACCTCGAGGGGATGCTCCGCCGCCTGATTCGTGAGGAGATACGGCGCGCCAGGCGCTGAACGCGAACGATGCCTGACCGTATTGGTCCCGGCGGTGACTGGTTCGATCCCCGGCGTCTCAGATGCCGGCGTTCTATCGGCTTGCTGAAACGGATCAGCGCGACGCCGGAATCTCGCCGCGCGACATCAGCGCTTCGCCGGCGGGGCGATCCGGCGGAGCTCGTCGAAGAAGTTCGTGATGAAGACGACCTTGTCCCGGCGGACCTCGGTCTCCTCCGCGGCCTTCGGGACCGCGAAGCGCTTGCCGTCCGGGTGCACGTCGAACCAGGGAAACCCAGCCCCCCGCGAGACGCGGCCCGGCGACCACGCTCGGGGCTTGTCCGTCCGAAAGGAGTCTCCTTGGACGGCATACGAGGCTACCCAGATGCGATCTCCCGACCAGTAGAACAGCTCCTTGCCGTTTCGAGACCAGACGGGAGACTGTCCCCCGCCGCTCGAGACCTGCCACTTCCCGCCCGGGCCGGGAAACGGGCGCACGTAGACCTCGGGCATACCGGACTCGTTGGAGAAATACGCAAGCCAGCGCCCATCCGGCGAGAAGGCCGGCCAGAATTCGGCAAACGGGGTGTTTAGAAAGACGCTCGGTTTCCCCGGCTTCCATCCCGAGATTTCGTCACCCTCGAGCGGCAGGATCAAGATGTCCGACCCGGTTTGCGAGTGCACTTCGTAGAAGGCGAGGAACCTCCCGCTCGGATGCCACGACGTCGGGAACTGCGAGTTCGGACTTTCGGTGAGGCGCTCCGCTTCGCCCGTCCCATCCGCCCTTTGCCAGTAGAGGTTCTCTATCGCCTTGTCCGCGCGCCTCGAGGCGAAAGCGATGCGCTCGCCGTCCGGCGTCCACACCGGGATGTCCTCGCGGGCGCCGAATGTCAGTCGGGACATCGTGCTTCGCCCCCACTCGTAGACCCACAGGTCGACCTGCCCGCCCTGGCCGATGCTCATCGCCAGGCGGTGGCCGTCCGGAGAGAAGCGGATGAATTGGTAGTCGGCCGCCACGGCGCGGAGAGGCGTCAGATTTCCTTCGGCGTCCATCCATTGGAGGGGCACCTTCGCGCCGCCGCTCGGCCCCGGCACGAACGCGAGCGTTCCGCGACTGGAGAACGCGAGTTGCGCCCCTCCCTGCGCCGCCGCCGCAACCCCTTCCAGGGCGGGTGCCGGCGGACCGGTGGTCTCGAGACGGTCGAGATCGAAGGGAGCGGCGAAGAGCGTCCCTTCGTGCATATAGACCAGATGGCCGCTGGGAAGATACCGGCCATAGTATCCGCTCCGCTGCACGATCTTCCTCGGACCGTCCGGAAGCCTCTGCACCACGAGGTTCGCGTCCTCGAAGTTCAGACCTGCCCGGTGAGCCGTGAAGAGAACGGCCTCGCCTCCGGGGAGAGCTTGCGGCCAGCGGTGCGTGTTCTCTCCCGCGGCCGTGTCCGGCGTCGTCAGCGCCTCCGCGGCTCCTCCTGCGGACGATACTCGCCACAAACCGGTTTGCCACGTGGGCACGAAAAGGATGTTCCCGTCCTCGCTCCAGCTCCCGCCGCGGTTCTCCATGGCATCGCAAAGCGTGACGGCGGCGCCCCCAGTGGCGGCAACCTTCTTCAACTTACCGCCTGCGAAAAAGGCGATCCACTCGCCGTCGGGCGAGAAAAAGGGGTCGCGCGCACCTTCCGTTCCCGCGACCGGCGCTGCTTCCAACTGATCGAGCCGACGGACGTAGAGCTGCGGCGTATCGCCCGCAGCCTCGCGCGCCACGAAGGCGAGCACGCTCCCATCCGGCGACAGCACCGCCGCCGGACCGTAATCCGTTAAGAGAGACGCGTCCGCGCCCAGCTCGACGCTCAGGTGCTGGCTCTCCTGTTGCGGGGCGGGACGCCACGCCGCCCAGAGCCCGAGCAGGAATGCCAGCGGCAGAGCAGCGGCGAGCAACCAGGGGAGCGCGCGCCGCCAGAGCGCGGCGGCAGGCAGGACCGCAACGGTCTCCTCGGGAGCGCCGGCCAACGCGTTCTCGATTACGATCCGCACCTCGCCGATCGCCTGCACCCGCCGCCTCAAATCCTTCTCCAGACACCGCCGCAGAATCCGACCCACGCGCGCCGGCACGCTCGCTGGGAGTGCGCTCCACTCCGGCTCCGTTTTCAGCACCGCGGCCAGTATCTCCGAGGCCGTCTCGCCGGAAAACGCTTGCCGTCCGCTCAGCATCTCGTAGAGCACCACCCCGAACGACCACACGTCCGACCGCCGGTCCGCTGCCTTCCCCTTCGCCTGTTCCGGGCTCATATACGCCGCCGTCCCCAGGATCACCCCCGCTCGAGTCGCCCTTGCGCTCAACGTCGGCGACTCCGATGCGCCCTGCTCTGCCGGAGGCGCCTCCTCCAGCGCCTTGGCCAGGCCGAAGTCCAGCACCTTCACCGCTCCCTCGCTCGTCAGCTTCACGTTCGAAGGCTTCAGATCCCGGTGCACGATCCCCCGCTCGTGCGCGTACTCGATCGCTTCCGTCATCTGCCGCGCGATGGCAAGCGCCTCTTCGAGCGGCATCGCTCCCTGCTGCAGTCGCTCGGAGAGTGTCGGCCCTTCCACCAGCTCCATCACCAGAGCCCGAACCGAGTCCGCTTCCTCGAGCCCGTGAATCGTCGCGATGTGGGGGTGGTTGAGTGAGGCCAGCAGGTGCGCTTCCCGCTCGAAGCGGGCCATGCGTTCGGAGTCGGCGGTGAACGCTGCGGGGAGCACCTTCACGGCCACGTCGCGCCGCAGCCGGGTGTCGCGGGCGCGGTACACTTCGCCCATCCCGCCTCGCCCGATGAGCGCTTCGATCTGGTAACGGCCGAGAAGGGCGCCCGGCTGCACGACCATGGAGCGCGATTTTAACGAGGGCGGCCTCGAATCTCCACTGAGAAGAACGGTGCTGCTCAATCTCGCCCCGGAGGAACCCCTCCGCCCCGAAGGCTCGTCAGAATTTGGTGAGCCGCCGGCGCCGAGCCAGCGCGAGATCGACGCTTCGCCGGCGGCGCAATCCGGGCGAGGTCGTCGAAGACGTTTTGAAGTAGTAGACGTTACATCTGGTAATCGAATCCGAAGTACGCGGTGAAAGGCGGCGCCGGGATCACCGAGCTCGATCCGAAGCCCCGCATGTAGTACTCGCGGTCGGTGAGGTTCTTGAGATTCACCCGAAGCTTGAAGTCTCCAACCTTATAGAAGGCGGTGGCGTCGAAGGTCATGACGCCGTCGAGCTCGAAGTCGTTGTCTTCCGCGATGAACTGCGAGGACACGTACCGCGCGCCGCCCCCGATCCCGAATCGAGGGGTAATGTCCTTGCTGACCCAGAGATTCATCACGTGCTCCGGGGCGAAGGCGGGCGTGTTCCCCGAACGATCGAGGGTGAGAAACGTCGGGGGCGCGAACGACACCAGAAGACGCTCACTGAAGCTCGTGAGCTCGGCGTCGTTGAAGGCGTAGGAGAAAAACGCGCGGAACGAAGACGCCGGCTGGGCGGCGACGTCGATCTCGAAGCCGCGGGATCTCTGGTCGCCGACCTGCTGGGTGAAGCCGTTGTCGTCGGGAATGGGAATGTTGTCGCGCTCGAGTTGATAGACGGCGAAAACCGTCTCCGCTTTCCAGGCGGAGAAGTTTTTTTTGACCCCTCCCTCGTACTGGGTGCCGCGCTCGGGAACGAGCTCACCTTGGACTCGAGGCGACGGAGGCGCGAAGGCGCGGGAGTAGTTGGCGTAAAGGGACAGCTCGGGCGTTACCGCGAAGAGGACGCCGGCCATGGGAGAGAACTTGCTGTCGTCGCGCTCGAGCCCGCTCACGTCGTCGCGGAAGTCGATCCCGTCGAAGCGCCCGCCCAGTAGAACGTTGAGCTTCGGACCGAACTGGATCTGGTCCACGACGTAGGGCGCGGTCACGATGGCCCGCGAGTCTCCCGCGACCGACTGGTCGGGGAGGGGGAAGGGGGGTGTGCCGGGGTCCACCGGGTTCTGGGCGTCGACCGGAGACAGCAGACCCGCGCCCAGAGTGTATTCGTCGGCGAAACGAGAAATCTCGAAGCCCGAAAGCACGCTGTGCTTCACCGTTCCCGTCGAGAAATCGAGCACCGCCTCGAGCTGGTTTCCGGTGAATCTCTGGCGGTCGTCGAGATCGGCGAGCGCGCGAATGGCGAGGAGCGTCGTCGGGCCTGCGGGGAAGACGCCGCTTAAGATCGTTCCGGCCGTCGTCCAGTCGAGGGACCTCTGGTAGAACTTGTCGCGGAGAGTGAGCCACTCCGAGAAGCGCCATTCGTAGTCCGCCTGGAAGCGGAAGATCTCCTGAGCCGAGTCGTCGAAGGGCGACTGATAGTTCGTGCTCGGGTCCACCGGGAGTACCGCGCCCTGGACCACGGGAATTCCGGCGTCCGGGATGTACTCGAGGTCGAGATATTCGAAATTCAGATTGAGTCGCCCCTTGTCTCCGAAACGGAATGTGACCGCGGGATTGATGGCGCCCGTTCGGCCTTCCTTTCCGTCTCGATAGCTCCCCTGATCTCGAACGAGGCCGTTGAGCCTGAAGTCCACACTTCCGTCGGGGTCGCCGTAGTTCCAGTCGAAATAGCCTTCGTAGTGGTCGTAGGACCCTCCCGCGACCCCGAAGGAGAAGAGCTTCGCTGGAAGAGGCTGCTTGCGGACGATGTTCACCGCGCCCGCGAGGGGATTGCTCCCGTACAGGAACCCGCCGGGACCCTTGAGGACTTCGACCAGCTCCACGTTGTACATCTGATACAACGTCGCCTCGGGCTCGGGGGCGCCGTCGAAGAGAACGAGGCCGCTCGAGAGAGAGTCGAACCCGCGGATGTAGAAGAAGTCGGCGATGCCGCTCTGGGTCTGGATGTTGACGTTGCTGACGTTCACGAGGGCGTCGCCGAGGACGCGGTCGAACTGTTCGCGCGCGAGAGGCTCGGTCACGAACCCCACGTTGTTCGGAGTCGAGCGGCGATCCAGCGGAAGCTTGGTCACGATCGTGTTGGAGCTCGGCACGTAGGGAAGAGACCCTTCGACGAACACGTACTCATTGACCGACACCGGCGCCGCCTGCGCTTGCGGATCGGGCTTCTTCGTCTCTTCTTCTTTCGCCTGGGACTCCTGGGAGAAGGAGAGTGAGTCGAAAGCTAGAACGACAAGCGCACCGAGGACGAGGCGGAGAACGATAGGTATCGCGATTCGCATGAAACCCCCGTGACTTTAGACACGAACGCATCTTAGTGGCTGGCAGGAAGTCCCGCAAACCAAATAAATGAATTCGGCGGGGTTCCCAGCGGCGGCGTGATTTGTGCGCTGGGGGTGGGGCCCAGCGGCGGCGCCCGGAGGGCGCGTGATTTGAGCGCTGGGGGTGGGGCCCCAGCGCACTAATTAATGAATGCGTGGCAGTAGCGGCAGACTCGCCACAATCTCCGCCTCGGCCCTCGCCAGCACTGAGAGCCGTCCCTCGACGGACTCGCGCTCGTCGTAGACCGCCGCGAGCTCGCGGAACATGTCCGCGTGCCGCGCCTCGGCTTCGGACAGCTGCTGGTAGAAACGAGCGAGATCGGGATCGGGAAGGTTCTTCGCGAGCAGGCTGAGCCGCTCGCGGGAGCGGGCTTCGATGAGACCGAGAAGCAGGAGCCGGTCGGTGAGCCGGCCGTGATTCGGCCGCGCCAGAGAGAGAAGCTTCTTGGCGTACGGATCTCCCTTGTCGCCTCCGAGGCTCCGGCCACGGGCGAGCAACCGCTCGTGGACCAGGCGAAAATGCTGGAGCTCCTCGACCGCGAGCGCGCTCAGGCGGCGCACGAGCTCGTCGTGGCCGGGGTACCCTACGATGAGCGAAAGCGCCGAGGCCGCCGCCTTCTTTTCGCAGTGGGCGTGATCGTCGAGGAGTGAGTCGAGATCGGACATCGCGACCTCGACCCACCGCGGGGAAGTTCTGGACAGGAGCACGCTCCATTGTAAACAAGGAACGCCTCTCGCTATCATCTAGGTTATGAGTGCTGTGAAATCCGGGCTCTCCCTTGTGCTGATCTCATTCTCGAGCGCTTTTCTCTTCGCCCAGGTTCCCCGCGGCAAGACGGAGCTCGCCTTGAACGGAACCACGGTGACGATCGACTATGGCCGCCCGTCCTTGCGCGGGCGCGACATGATCGCCCAGGCGCCGAAGGGCTACGTCTGGCGGCTTGGGGCCGACGAGGCGACGAAGCTCACCGTCACCGGCCGCTTGGTCTTCGGAAACATGGTCGTCCAGACCGGGACCTACACCCTCTATGCCGAGAGAACCTCTGAGGATAGTTGGTCGCTCCTCGTGAATTCCGAGACTGGACAGGAGGAGCACGATCGGTCGAAAGACCTCATCGGCGTTCCCCTGAAGTGGGAGAAGCAGGCGGAGCCGGCTGAAGAGCTCACGATCGAGCTTCAGCCGGAGAAACCGAACGGCGAAACCAGCATCCTTTCCATCCGCTGGGGGAAGGACGTGCTGAAGCAGCGGTTCTCGCTCTCGCCGCCAAAGTAGCTACAGCGGCGGGCGCCTCCGGTGCCAGTCGGTGGCGCTCTCGTACGCGTGCGCCGTCCTCAAGATCGTCGCCTCGTCGAAGGGCTTCCCGTAGAACTGGATGGTGATGGGAAGCTCCGGCGGCCCTTTCGAAAAGCCGCAGGGGATGGTGATCGCGGGGAGTCCCGTCATGTTGCCGAGAAACGTGTTCCCCCCACGAAAGGCGGGAGACGTCGACCCGGGCTTCACGTCGCTCTTAGCGGCAATCTCGTCGTCGAGCTTCGAGGCAAGCTGCGTCGACCCCGGGACCGCCATGACGTCGCAGGTCTCGAAGACCCGTGCCATCTCGTCCTGAAGGATGGTTCGAACCCTGAGGCCTTTGATGTAGTCGGTCGCCGAGTAGAACTTCGCGGTCTCGAGTCTTTCGCGCACTAGAGGATCGAAGAGCTCGGGAGTCTCGCGAAGGCGCTTCTCGTGGAAGGCCGACGCCTCGGCCATGGCCACGATCCAGCCCGCCGAGCCCGCGAGCTCCGCGTGGGGCACGTCGACCTCGATGATGCGGGCGCCGAGCGTTCCCAGAAGGCCGATGGCGGCGCGCACCGCAGCGTCGACTTCGGGATTGGCGCCCTCGAAGAAATAGCTCGAGGGAACCCCGATGCGGAGGCCTTCGACACCCGAGGCGAGCGCCGCCTCGTAGTCGGGCACCGGCTCGGCGGAAGACGTCGGGTCCTTCGGATCCCGGCCGGCGATAATCCGGAGCATCACCGCCGCGTCGGCGACGGTCTTGGTCATGGGTCCCGCGTGGTCGAGGGTCCAGGAGAGGGTCGTGACCCCGTAGCGGCTCACGCGGCCATACGTCTGCTTCAATCCCACGATCCCGCAGGCAGCCGCCGGCGCGCGGATCGAACC
>CAZKNR010000333.1:0-5414 GCA_964553925.1 uncultured Acidobacteriota bacterium | reverse complement strand
GATGACGCCCGCTTCGGTCGCGCGCCACTGCGAGCTCGACGCCTCCGGAAGGGGGCTCCTCGAAGCCGCCATCGGACGTCTCGGTCTCTCGGCGAGAGGTTTCCATCGGGTATTGAAGGTCGCTCGAACCATCGCCGACCTCGCGGGGGTGGAGAGGATCGAGCCCGTCCATCTGCAAGAAGCGATTCATTTCCGGAGCGAGATGCGCTGTGAGACCATCCCTGGGTGATCGATCGCGCTCTCCTACTGCGAGCTTCCGATCTCTTCAACCGCAAGCTCTATTTCGAATGTCACGACCTTCTCGAGGAAGCGTGGTCGGAGACCAAGGGAGCGGACCGCGACCTCCTGCAGTCTCTCATCCACGTTTCCGTCGGGCTCTACCACGTCGCGGCGGGAAACCACAAAGGGGCGAAGAGCCTTCTCGAACGGGGAGTTCTGGGGCTCGAAGCGTTTCTTCCCACAGGGGCCACAGGGGCCGCGCGAGAGGGTCTCGACCTCCTCGGGCTCTCGAGGCAAGCTCGCCGCTGCCTCGAGAAGACCGAGCGCGCGCTCGTGGGTGAGAGGATCGATTGGGAAGTCGAGGACGTCCCGGTGATGAGCGTCGCCGCGCTAGAGTAAGACCCGAAACGTGAAGAAGCTCGTTTCGCTCGTCGCGGTCTTCGTCGCTGTCGCGGCCTATCTCGGATCCGGCCGGGGGCAGGGGCGAGCGGTCGGAGAGTCCTACCCTGTCGTCATCGCGGGGTTCGACGGGATGGATCCCGAGTTCCTGGACTACTTCCTCTCCCAGGGGAAGCTCCCGAATTTCCAGAAGCTCATGCGCGAGGGAGCCTATGCTCCCTGTCAGACGTTCAAACCGACGAAATCGGTCGTGCTCTGGACTTCCGTCGCCACCGGAAAGCGCATGGAGAAGCACGGGATCGTCGACTGGCAGCTCCTCTCGAAGGATGGCCGCAAGATCCTCGCCTCCGGCCAGTCGCGGCGCACGGAAGCTCTCTGGAACATTCTGTCCAAGAGCGGCAAGGCGTCTTCGATCGTGAACTGGTGGGCGACGTGGCCGGCGGAAGCGGTTCAGGGCGCCATCGTTTCGAACCATTTCCCGCGCTCGCTCTACGAGCCCCTCGATGAGGCGACGTTTCCGCCCGAGCTCGCTCTGGAGCTCGAGACCCTCGGGCTGCCGGATCGGGCGGCGGCGGAAGCGGCGCTGCTGGCGGCGGGAATCCCCGTCTACTCGCGCGAGGTCGCGGACAGCGTCTTTCGGCCCAACAGCCAGTTCCACGCGCGATTTCAGACCGCGGCCGGGGTCTTCAACGACGACGCCATCGCCGAGAGGAGTCTCTTTCATCTCATCGACTCTCGAGGGCAAGCCCCTCTTTCGGCAGTGCTCTTCCGCACGACGGACGTCTACACGCATTTCCTCTGGCGCTTCATCGACCGGCGCGTGGCCGAGCCTTTGTATCGCGTTCTCCGGGAGGAAGGAAAGCCGCTGACGGACGAGATCGTCAAGTCGATGGACGAGGCGTACGCTCGAGTGCTCGAACCGGTGTACGTCCACGAGGACCGGAGGCTCGGGCGGTTGATTGCGAAGCTCCTCCCGGACACCGTGCTCCTCGTCGTCTCGGACCACGGGTTCCAGTTCCGCAACTATGGTTTCAACCACTACGACGACGGCCGCGGCGGAGTGAAAGCACCTCCCGGTATTCTGTTCCTCTGGGGTCCCCCCGTTCGTCCGGGCGGAAAGCTCGACCTGCCAACGCTGTTCGACATCGGTCCGACGGCGCTCTACCTTTTGGGTCTCCCGGTGGGCCGGGATATGGACGGCCGGGTTCTTACCGAAGCGATCTCGGCCGATCTCCTCTCGAGACGGCCCGTTGCCTGGACTCCGAGCCACGACGAGGGGAGCCGAGCGGCTTCGGACCGCGAGAGTCCCGTGGATGGGGACGTTTTGCGGGAGCTCCAGATCCTTGGCTACGTCCCCTGAAACCGGCCAAAATCCGGCCAAAATCCGGACAGACAACGGGTTGCCTCGGACAAACGATATGTTATCCTATCGTTGACATCTCGCCTCCGGCTGTAGTAGAGATACCGGGCCTTGTTCATGGCCGGATGTCGTCGTCTCGGTCAAATCAAACATAGCCTCTAATCACAGTCACTTACGCAATTCTTCCAAACGGGTTCGGAATGATGAAACGTTCTTTTACGATTCTGGTCGTTCCACATACCGGGGAGCAGTTTCGCAAGTTGCGTCTCACGTCGGGGGGGTTTAGGGCGCTTACGGTCTCTGTTGCCCTGATACTGGTGGCCGTCTTGTTTCTGGCGGCGCACTATCTCGCTTTTTATCGCGATCTGGGGGAGCTTCGCGACCTCCGCGTCAATAATTCGGAGCTGAAGCGGCAGAACCTGGACTACGAGCTCTCGGTCGAGCACCTGAACGAGCGGGTGTCGTCGCTCCAGGATTTCGTACGCAAGCTCTCGGTCATGGCGGGTCTCGACAACACAGTCGAGGGGGACGTCGATGGGGGAGTCGGCGGTCCTCATGACCTGGATTACACGACTACTTCGGGCGCTTTTGCCGAGGTCAAGGGGGAGCTCGACCGCATGAGGGGAGAGCTCGCCGGCCTCGAGGACAAAAGCCGGGTGCTCGAGCGGTTCTACGAGCAGAACAACCTGATGCTCGCCTCCACCCCCTCGATCTGGCCGGTCCGAGGCTATTTCTCGTCCTCCTTCGGGATACGAAACGATCCGTTCACCGGGGATCGAGAAATGCATTACGGGATCGATATTTCCACGGTCACCGGCCGCCCGGTCGTGGCTACTGCCGACGGCATCATTCTCTATGCCTCACGGCGGGGCACCTACGGCAACATCGTGGTGATCGACCATAAGTTCGGGGTGATGACCCGGTACGCGCACCTTTCCGGCTTCAATACGAGGGCCGGGCAGCAGGTGAAGCGGGGAGACGTCGTCGGGTTCGTGGGAAACACCGGAAGAAGCCGCGCCCCGCACCTTCACTACGAAGTCTGGGTCCAGGACCGCCCTGTCGCGCCGCTCGACTACATCCTGGAGTACGACCGATCCTTCGACCCCAAGAACCGCCCCCTCGCAATCGCGACGGCCCCCTGAGCATCGAAGAGTGTAAGAAGGGGGATAGGGAGATAAGGAGGAGATAGGGGGATGAATCCGAAACTATTTCGAATGGATTTATCTCCCTATCCCCTCCTATCCCCTTATCCCCCTTGTATTGAATCCTCCCTGCACTGAAGTTCATCGGGCGACGGTGGGTTGCCCCCCGGAAACCCCGTTGCTACACTAGGTTCTCTTTTTCGAGCTCGCCTAACCTCAATTATGTCGCTGGTCAATACCGTACTCACCAAGATCGTAGGCAGCCGCGCCGATCGGGACCTGAAGCGGATGCGTCCCGCGGTCGAGGTCATCAACCGGATGGAGCCTTCTATGAAGGCGCTCTCCGACGAGGATCTGAAACAGAAGACCGCGGAGTTTCGCGGGCGCGCCGAGCGCGGCCAGAGCCTCGAGGAACTCCTGCCGGAGGTCTTCGCCGTAGGCCGTGAGGCGAGCCGCCGCGTTCTCGAGATGCGCCACTTCGACGTGCAGCTCATCGGTGGCATGGTGCTGCACCAGGGGAAGATCTCAGAGATGAAAACCGGCGAGGGGAAGACCCTCGTGGCGACGCTTCCGGTGTACCTGAACTCGCTCACGGGAAAGGGCGTTCACGTGGTGACGGTGAACGACTACCTCGCCCGCCGCGACGCCGAGTGGATGGGAAAGCTCTACCGCGCTCTGGGCCTGACCGTCGGCATCATCCAGCACGACTTGCGGGACCAGGAGCGGCAGGACGCCTATCGCGCGGACGTCACCTACGGCACCAACAACGAGCTCGGATTCGACTACCTCCGCGACAACATGAAGTTCGACCCGTCGCTCTTCGTTCACCGCCTCTATCCGAAGCTGGTGAAGGACGCGGACGGCAAAGAAGCCGAGAAGCTCTTCCACTACGCCATCGTCGACGAGGTGGACTCGATCCTCATCGACGAGGCCCGGACTCCTCTCATCATCAGCGGACCGGCGGAGGAGTCGACCGACCTCTATTACCGGATCGATCGCATCGTCCCCCGGCTCCGCCGCGATCTGGACTTCACCGTCGACGAGAAGACCCGGACGGTG
Source organism: uncultured Acidobacteriota bacterium (assembly GCA_964553925.1). Lineage (GTDB taxonomy): Bacteria > Acidobacteriota > Vicinamibacteria > Marinacidobacterales > SMYC01 > DAISKN01. The sequence continues at coordinate 1,235 of CAZKNR010000333.1, read as the reverse complement.
ACCCTGACGGAAGAGGGGGTCCCGAGCGTCGAAAAGCTCCTCCAGGTGGACAACCTCTACGAGCCGTCGCAGATGCACATCCTTCACCACGTCTACCAGGCGCTTCGCGCGCACACGCTCTACAAGCGCGACGCCGACTACATGGTGAAGGACGGGCAGGTCATCATCGTCGACGAGTTCACCGGGAGACTCATGCCCGGACGCCGCTGGTCCGACGGGCTTCACCAGGCGGTCGAGGCCAAAGAGCACGTCAAGATCGAGCGCGAGAACCAGACGCTCGCGACCATCACCTTCCAGAATTACTTCCGCATGTACGGGAAGCTCGCGGGCATGACGGGAACCGCCGAGACCGAAGCCGCGGAGTTCGAAAAAATCTACTGGCTCGAGGTGGTTCCGGTGCCCACGAACGTGAACCTGATCCGGGACGAGTACCCCGACATGGTGTACCGCACCGAGCGCGAGAAGCTCGACGCGGTGGTGGAAGAGATCCGGGACATGAACCAACAGGGCCGCCCGGTCCTTGTGGGCACGACCTCCATCGCCAAGAGCGAGAAGCTTTCGCAGATGCTGAAGCGCGGGGGCGTGAAGCACGTGGTGCTGAACGCGAAGTATCACGAGATGGAGGCGGAGATCGTGGCCCAGGCGGGCCGGAAGGCCGCGGTCACTATCGCCACTAACATGGCGGGACGCGGGACGGACATCCTTCTCGGAGGCAATCCCGAGTACCTGGCGAAAGTGGCGATCAAGAAGAAGGCCGAGGAGGGAGAACTTCCCCCGAATGCATGGGAGGAGGCGCTGGCGAAAGCGAAGCCCGAGGTCGCGAGCGAGCATGAGGAGGTCGTCGCCAAGGGCGGTCTCCACATCCTCGGCACCGAGCGCCACGAGTCGCGGCGAATCGACAACCAGCTTCGCGGCCGCGCCGGCCGTCAGGGCGATCCGGGAAGCTCCCGGTTCTACCTCTCCCTGGAAGACGACCTGATGCGGATCTTCGGAAGCGACCGCATCAGCGGCCTGATGCAGAGGATGGGGATGGAGGAAGGCGTTCCCATCGAGCACGGCATGGTGACCCGCGCCATCGAGCGGGCGCAGAAGCAGGTGGAGGGGCAGAACTTCTCGATGCGCAAGCACCTCCTCGAGTACGACGACGTGATGAACAAGCAGCGCGTCGCCATCTACCGCCTGAGGCGCGAGATTCTCGAGGGGAAGGAGCAGCGGGAGTACGTGCTCGAGCTCGC
>CAZKNR010000332.1:0-25659 GCA_964553925.1 uncultured Acidobacteriota bacterium | reverse complement strand
CGAGGCCGCGGTGACCGAGAAGCTCGAGAGGCTCGAGGCCAAACGGTTTGCGGAGACCAAGAGGCCGCGGAAGAGTCTCGAGCAAACCGATACGTCGGCCTCGTCTCGGTACATGCCGGCGGCGGTGAAGCGCGTCGTGCGAAAGCGAGACCTTGGTCGATGCACCTTTGTCGATAAACGGGGTCGGCGCTGCACCGAGCGTCGAGGACTCGAGTTCCACCACGACGATCCCTATGGTCGCGGTGGCGACCGGAGTCCGTCAAATGTCCGTCTTCTCTGCCGCTGTCATAACGCGTATCTCGCGGAGCTCGACTACGGCAAGGAAGTATGGACAAATATCGCGGGAATGGCGACCGCGTGTCCGAGCCTCTGCCCGTCTATGCTGGAACACCTTGCCTGACGAGCTCGCTTTCCTACGGCCATACGGCGGCCAGTGCGGGTGCATGAACGGCTTCGTGCCGCGTCAGCCATCCTCGATGGCGACGACCGTCTGCGCTCGCCAGTCGGAGAACCACAGACGGTCGTCGTGCCAATGCACCGATTCGCCGAACGGGAGAACGGTCATCGGCATGCGTGTCAGGGAGCCGGTTGCGGGGCTTGCGAGTAGCGCAGCGAGCCGGGCGTCGTGAGCATCTCGCCGGTTTCCAGCAGCGTCTTCAGGCCGGAGAGGATCATGGGCCAGCCGCCGTAGAGCTCGCTGTTCGCCTCTTCGCGCAGCTGGTCGTGGGTGACGGTCAGCCGGCATGAATCGCCAATCGGCTCGATCTCCCACGTGACCCTCGAGGTTCCTTCGCGCTTCACGTCCTCGCCCCATAAGGCGTTGAGGCTCTGCACGAGCCGGCGCGGTGGATCGACCTCGAGGTTCTCGCCCTCCCAGAGCGCGCCGGGCGCCAGCGGGTGGCCGGCCTCGTAGCGGGAGCCAGGCGACCAGTCGGATTCGACGCCCACGCCGAAGTTGTACTTGCGCCTCATCTCGGGGTTGGTGATCGCCTCCCACAGGCGCTCCGGGGTCGTTTTGATGTAGATCTCGAATATTTTTTCCATCGTCTTTTCCTCCAGTCCTTTCTTGAGGTTGCTCAGGGTCGCGGTCCAGGGCTCAGCGTACTTGCTCACCCACCGGTCGTGGACGAGCCGGATCGGGACGGGGTTCAGGAAGTGAAGCTTCTCGCGCCCTCGCCTCCGGGTCACGACGAGGCCGGCCTCCTCGAGCACGCGCAGGTGTTTCATCACACCGAAGCGCGTCATTGACCGGCGTCCCTTGAGCGCGCTCAGGGTCTGTCCGTCCTGCTCGAAGAGCTCGTCGAGGAGGCTTCGACGTGTCGGGTCGGCGAGGGCTCGGAACACGTCGTCCATGCCGTGGATTATAGGTGACTGAATGGTCACATGTAAAGAGATCTTGAGGATTGCGGTCCGGCTGTGCCGCGCCAGTCCACCTTCTCGGGTACAATCCCGGTACGGGGACGTTGTATCGCGACGATGATGAAGCTCCCGCGTCGTTTTGCACTTGCGCTGCTCTTGCTCCTCGCGTTGGTGTCGAACGCCTTCGCCACCACCTGGTTTCCCGCCCAGGTCACCTGCCCGGTTTGCGGGACGGTGAACGACTTCCAGGTGCCCGGGAGCTACGGAAGCTACGTGTTTCAGGAGCCCTCGAAGCTCCAGTACGTGTTCTGGCCGGCGACGACGGACAAGTTCCTCTACACCTGCAAGCAGTGCCGGCTGACGGCTTACATGACGGACTTCGACGAGATCCCGAAAGACAAGGTCGAGGATCTCGCGAAGATGCTGCAGAGGGAAGCTTCGATCGAAGGGCCGCTCGTGCCTTACTTCGAGATCCCGATGGTCGCGAGGCTTCCCATCGCCGAGAAGGTCTACCGGGTCCTCGGGCGGGACGACACGTTCTGGTGTGAGTTCCGCCGCGTCGAGGGGTATCACCTAGAGGCGGCCAGCCGAGCCGACGGGGCGCGGGCGGCGCGTTTGAAAGCTCTGGAAATTGCCGAGAAGCTGCTGAAGCAGGCTTCGTCCACGCGGAAAGAGACTCTGGTAATCGCCGCTTCGATGCGCAAGATCACCGGCGACGCCGAGGGAGCGAGGCGCGATCTGGAGGAGGCGAAGGCGCTCACGTTCGAATCGAAAGCCCTCGATGCGGAATCGAGCGAGGGGTTGAACGGCTATCTCGACTCGCTCATCGAAGAGCTTCTGCAAGCGTTAAGATAGCCTCCTATGACCGATTCCCCTCGTTTCTTGAAGGCGGAGGCCATCGTCGACTTCCCGAAAGCCGAGGAAGCGATCCGCGCCTTCTGGAAAGAGAACCGGATCTTCGAGAAAAGCGTCGAGGGGCGCCGCGGGGCGGAGACCTTCGTCTGGCACGACGGGCCCCCGACGGCGAACGGAAAGCCGCATAACGGCCACGTATTGACGCGGGTCTTCAAGGACATTTTTCCGCGGTATCGGACCATGCGCGGCTTCTACGCTCCGCGCAAGGCGGGCTGGGACACGCACGGGCTTCCAGTCGAGGTCGAGGTCGAAAAAGAGCTCGGGATCCACGGCAAGGCCGACATCGAGGCCTACGGTGTCGAGGGGTTCGTTCAGCGCTGCATGGCGTCCGTCTTCCGCTACACCCAGGAGTGGGAGCGGATGACGGAGCAGATGGGGCACTGGCTTGACCTCCGCGACGCTTACGTCACGTACCATAAAGATTACATCGAGAGCGTCTGGTGGGCGCTCTCGCGTCTTCTCGAGAAGAACCTCCTTTATAAAGGCCACAAGGTCCTCTGGTGGTGGGCGCAGGGGGGAACGGCGCTCTCGGCGGCCGAGGTCGGCCTCGGGTACAAGACCGTCGATGACCCTTCCGTCTTCGTCGCCTTCCCGCTCGTCGACGAGCCCGACACGTCGCTGCTCGTCTGGACCACGACTCCCTGGACTCTTCCCTCCAACATGTACGCGGCGGTGAAGCCGGAGTTCGACTACGTCGTCGTCCAGGACGGCGCCCGCAAGCTCGTGGTGGCGGCGGCCCTTCGCGAGTCGCTCGCGGCGAAGCTGGGGCGGGAGCTACCCGTCGTTCGCGAGGCGAAAGGTACGGCCTTCCTCGGAAAGCGCTATCGCCCGCCGTTCGAGGATTACTACGAGAAGTACGGCGACAAGAGAGTCGAGACCAAGCTTGGCGGCTCCGAGCCGTTGTATTGGAAAGTTCTCGCCGCGGAGTTCGTGGAGCTCGATCAGGGAACGGGTCTCGTTCACGAGGCCCCCGCGTTCGGCGAAGTCGATCACGAGCTCCATCGCAAGATCGTTTCCGGCTACCTCGATCCCACCCAGGCGCCGCTTCTCTGCGCCATCACCCCGGACGGTCGCTTCACCGCCGACATCCCGCGCCTTCAGGGCATGTGGGTCAAGGATGCCGACAAGGAGATCGTGCGCACCCTGAAGGAACGCGGCCTTCTCGTCCATCACGAAACGTACCGCCACGAGTATCCGTTTTGCTGGCGCGCTGATGAGGATCCTTTGATCCAATTCGCCCGTCCCGCGTGGTTCATCCGCACGACGGCGCTCAAGGACGACGCGATCCAGAACAACCGCGCGGTGAACTGGATCCCCGAGCACATCAAAGAGGGCCGTTTCGGAGACTTCCTCCAGAACAACGTCGACTGGGCGCTCTCCCGCGAGCGCTACTGGGGAACGCCGCTCAACATCTGGATCAACGACGTGACCGGGCGGATGACAGCGCCGACCTCGGTCGCCGAGATTCTCGTCAAGAATCCGAATGCGTTCGAAGCTTTCGAGGCAGCGAAGAAGGTGAATCCGGATCTCTCCGAGCACCTCATCGTGCACAAACCGTGGATCGATGAGGTGACGTTCACCGAGCCCGGAGAGCCCGGGGTATACCGGCGGGTTCCCGAGGTCATCGACTGCTGGTTCGACTCCGGAAGCATGCCTTTCGCGCAGTGGGGCTATCCGCGCACCGGGCACGAAGAGTTCGCGGCGACGTTCCCCTCGGATTACATCGTGGAAGCCATCGACCAGACGCGGGGATGGTTCTACTCGATGCTGATGATCTCGACCCTGGTTTTCGAGCGGCCGTTCCCTCATCCCTACAAGACCTGCATCGTTCTCGGTCACGTGAACGACAAGGAGGGGAAGAAAGAGTCAAAGTCGAAGGGGAACTACACCCCGCCCGAGGTCATCCTCGAGAAAGTCGCGATGGAGTTCGCGGCGATCTCCGCGAAGGACGCCGGCATCGAGGCGCGCGAGGGGAAGGCCCTCATCGCGCGCGAGGACATGGAGGGGCTCGATCTCAATCCGGGGGTGAAGGTCCGCGTCTACCGCGCGGGAGATCCGGAGAACGCCGCCGAGCTCGCGATAGAGGCGGCGAAGGGGCTTCCCCGGCGCGTCGTGGTCCTGCCCGAGGATGTGGTCGGAAAGCTCGAGGTCGTTCTCTCGCCCCGCGGGGTGAAGCTGCTCCCGGCCGACGTCCCCCGGCTTCCCGCCGAGGAGAGGGTGACGATCGAGGACCCGGCTACCCCGGCCCCCGGGGCGGATGCTTTCCGGTGGTTCTTCCTCGCGGGAAATCCTCCCTGGAACAACAAACGCCACTCCCTGGGAAACGTGCGCGCGCTCCAGAAGGAGTTCCCGATCAAGCTCCGGAACGTCTACTCGTTCTTCACCATCTACGCCGCAATCGACGACTTCGATCCAGTGAAAGAGAAAGGCCGACCCTTCGCCGAGCGGGCGTTTCTCGATCGATGGATTCTCTCGGAGCTCTCGGAGCTCGACCGCAAGCTCATCGCCTATCTCGACCAGTACCAGTCGTACGAGGCTTCGCGAGCGCTCACGGATTTCGTGGACGCTCTCTCGAACTGGTATCTGAGGCGGAGCCGGAGTCGGTTCTGGAAGTCGGAGCGCGATGACGACAAGCTCGACGCCTACGCGACTCTCTACGAGGCGCTCGTAACCGTCGCCCGGCTCGCGGCGCCGCTCGTGCCCTTCGTTACGGAAGAGATCTATCAGAACCTCGTGCGCCGTCCGCTGGGAGCGAAGGCAAAGGAGAGCGTTCACCTTGACGACTATCCCGAGCCCGACCTCTCCCGGATCGACGCCGCCCTGAACGAAGAGATGGCGATCGTGCGCGGCATCGTGTCTCTCGGTCTTCGAGTCCGCACCGACAATAAGCTCAAGGTGCGGCAGCCGCTCTCGAAGGCCGAGGTCACGCTGTCCCACGCGGAGCTCGACGCGCGCGTGTCGCGATACGCCGAGCTCATCGCGGAAGAGCTCAACGTTCAGGAAGTCCGCTTCGTGCACGGGGCCGAGGAGCACGTCGAGTACAAGGTGAAGCCGAACTTCCGCCGTCTCGGTCCCCGGGTCGGAAAGAAGATGCCCGCGGTCAAGAAAGCGATGGAGCTGGCGGACGGAAGCCGGCTGCGCGCGTCGCTCCTCGCGAAGGGAAAGGCCGAGATCGATGTCGAGGGCGAGCCGCTCGAGCTCGAGCTCGAGGACATCGAAGTCACGGTCCAGGCGAAGGAGGGTTATGCCGCCGCGGGCGACGAGACCGCCGTGGTGGTGCTCTCGACGGAGCTCACCGACGCGCTCCTCGAGGAAGGAAAGTACCGCGAGCTCCTGAGCCGCATCCAGACGTTCCGGAAAGACCTCGGCCTCGAGTACACGCAGCGCATCCGGCTCGCGATCCAGGGCTCGGAGTCATTGACACGTATCGTCGAGGCCCGGCGAGACGATTTGATGAAGGAGACCCTCTGCATCGAGCTCTCGTCCAGCCTGGAAGGCTCGACCCGGGAGGTCGACATCGAAGGCGAGCCGACGACGATTACACTCGCGAACGCGTAAATCCAAGGAGGGCGACCCATGTTCCGTCGAATCGGTTTCCTGTTTCTGGCCGCGAGCGCCTGCTCCTCGCCTCCCGTGGATACCACCGTCCCCCTCGTCGACCTCTTCGAATCCGCAGTCGTCGAAGGCGCCGTTCCCGTCCGCAGCCCGAGCCCGGTCGAGTGGCGTTTCGACGGCGCCGCACATGGCTTCGAAGCGGGACCGGGAGTGGCCGATCTTCGCGTCGTCGAGGGACGACTCACCGGGCGCGCGACGACCGACGCCCCCATCGTTCACGTCGAGCGTTCGTCCGGTCTCGAGGAGCCGGACATATTGCACGCCGTCGAGGTGCGTCTCCGCGCTTCCAGAGGGGCGAACGTCTCGATCTCGTTCGCGGGAACGGAAGACATCGACTTCGAAGTTGAGCTCGCGAGGGCACGGACGCGGCAGTGGCCGCTCTCGAGCCCGCTCGTTCCCTCGGACGAGGCGGAGACCTACTCGTTGCTGGTAGGCCGGTCGATCCCGTCGAGGCTCATTCGCCACGTCCTCCTCCGCCCGACCGACGAGAAGGGAGCGGAGTTCGAGGTGGAATCGGTGCGCCTCATCTTTCGGAAAGAGCACCTCGCGAGCATTCCCTCGGGAGTGAGCTGGCAAGGCCTTTCGGAGATCTACCGGGAGACGCTCGTCACCCGGGCGCCCGAGACGGTGCGATTCGAGCTGACGCTTCCGGAGCGTCCGTGGCTCGACCTCGCGGTCGGAACCGTAGAGTCCCACCCCGTGCGCTTCCGGGTCGGCATCGTGACCTCGGGGGGCGAGGAACGGGTCCTCGACGAGCGTACGGTCGATGCGCCCTACCTCTGGGAGAACGCTCCGGTCGCGCTCGAGGACTACGCGGGCGAAAAGGTCACGCTGACTCTGTCTCTAGAGGCTGATGCGCCAGGTACTCTCGGATTCTGGGGCGCCCCCGTGGTGCGAAGCCACGGCGTTGTGGCGCAAGGCGCGCCGCAAGGCGTCATTCTGATCCTCGTCGATTCCCTGCGCCGCGATCACCTCGAGGCTTACTCCTACGAGAGACCCACGGCGCCCCATCTGAAACGCATGGCGGACGAGGGGACTCTCTTTCTCGACAACCAGTCGCAGGCGGACTTCACGAAAGTGTCGGTTCCTTCGAATCTCTCTTCGCTGTATCCGAGCACCCACGGGATCGTGGACGTCTCCGATCGGCTCCCGAGCTCCGCGGTGACGATCGCCGAAGCCTATCGTCAGGCCGGCTATGCAACCTGGGCCTCCGCGGCGAACGGCTTTACCGGGAGGATGACGAACCTCCACCAGGGCGTCGAGGAGCTGCACGAGCCCGGCTCGGTCAAGCTCCCGGAGGACTGGAGCAGCAGCAAAAACGGACGGACGTTCGTGGACCGATTGCTGCCGTGGCTTTCGCTCCACCGTGACACGCCGTTCTTTGTTTTCCTGCACGTGCTCGACCCACACCCACCGTTCGAGCCCTATGCGCCTTACGACAAGAAGTGGGCCGACCCTGCGTGGAGATCCGAGCACCTGGGTGAAATCGAGAAAGTGAAGCCGTTCATCGAAGTCGGAGTTCGACGGCGGCTGGCGATGGCGACCAGGGAGGAGCTCGACAAAGCGGGCGTCGATGCCCCTCGTTTCGTCGAGCGCGAGATCGACTGGTACGACGGCTCGATTCTCGCGGTGGACGCCGAGATCGGCCGCGTCTTCGAGAAGATCCGGGAGCTCGGACTCGAGAAGAGCACCGTCGTCGGGTTCATCAGCGACCACGGGGAGGAGTTCCTCGACCACGGGATGCACTTCAACGCGAACAACCTCTACGGGGAAATGACGAACGTTCCGCTGATTCTGTGGGGACCGGGCCGCGTGCCCGCGGGACGAGTCGTCGAGGAGACCGTAGAGTCCATCGACCTCGCTCCAACGCTCATCGAGCTTTCCGGTCTCCTCGTGCCCCAGACGATGCAGGGGCAGAGTCTACTGCCGCTCCTCCAGAAGGAGGGGAGATGGCGCCGCCGTCCCGCGATCTCCGAGCGACACCAGAGTGAAGCGTTTCGCGATCCGAAGACGGCGAACGGCATCGCCATCGTTTGGGACGGATGGAAGCTCATCCGCAACGCCGAACGTCCCCCTGATCGTCCGGAGTACGAGCTCTTCGATCACCGAAAGGACCCGCTCAATCTCGTAGACGTCGCCGCGGAGCACCCCGAGAAAGTGGAAGAGCTCTCGAAGCTCCTCGAGTCCTGGCGGCTTTGGGTCGCGAACCAGCGCCTGCCGAAGGACGAGGACCTCACCGACGGAATGAGCGGCGAGGAGCTCGAGCGTCTCCGAAGCCTGGGCTACATCCAGTGAGTTAGAATCTTGTCTTTACGGAGGTAAACACCATGCGCCACGTCCTGGCATTCGTGATTCTCGGAGCCGTCGCGAGCTCGCCCGCGGAGGCCGCCAAGAAGTCACTTTCTCTTTCGAGCTACCTCGACTTCGAGCGGGTCTCCGATCCCCAGATCTCGCCCGATGGAACCGAGGTCGTCTACACCCGGGAGTGGGTGGACAAGCAGAAGGACAAGTGGGAGTCGGCGCTCTGGGTGGTGAACGTCGACGGGAGCAAGAACCGTCACCTCGCCGAGGGAAGCTCGCCTCGCTGGTCGCCGGACGGGACTCGCATCGCTTACTTGAAAGAGGGCGAGCCCCAGGGCAATCAGATCTTCGTCCGCTACATGGATGCCGAAGGGGCGACGACCCAGATCACGCGCGTCGAGCCCGCCCCTCGCGGCATCACCTGGTCACCCGACGGTTCGTCCATCGCATTCGTCCAGACCGTCCCGAAGAAGGACTCCTGGAAGATCGAGCTCCCCGCGGGGCCCGAGGGCGCGAAGTGGACGGAAGCTCCCCGGATCGTCGAGCGGCTCGACTACCGGCAGGATCGGATCGGCTTCACCGAGGACGGCTATCAGCACGTCTTCGTGGTGACCGCCTCGGGAGGCACTCCGCGTCAGCTCACCGACGGTGACTACGACGACGGCCGGAACTCTCCCATCTCTTTCACGCCCGACGGTCGGGAGATTCTGTTCACGGGGCTGAGAGTGCCCGAATGGGAGTACGCGTGGCGGGAGACGGAGATCTACGCCGTCCGCGTCGACGACGGCTCCATCCGGCAGATCACCGACCGCAAGGGGCCGGATGGCGACCCGGTGGTGTCGCCCGATGGACGCTTCGTCGCGTATACCGGCTACGACTGGACCGACGATACCTTCATCAACTCGAAGCTCTACGTCAGCGGGCTCGACGGCAAGGGCGCAAAGACGCTGACCGCCGCTCTCGACCGCACCCCGGACGGGCTCGTCTGGGAGCCGGATGGGCGCGGGGTCTACTTCAACGTCGCCGAGGAGGGGAAGTCGAACCTGTACTTCGCGTCGATGGAAGGCAACGTGAAGAAAGTGACGGACGGCAATCACCTTCTCGCGATCGCGAGTCTCTCGAGCTCTGGCGTCGCCGCGGGAACGGTGACGAGCCCTCATGAGCCCGGGGATGTCGTCGTCCTCGATCCGCGCGCGCCGGCGCCGAAGCAGATCACGTTCGTCAACGAAGACATCCTTCACGGAGTCGAGCTCGGCCGGGTCGAAGAAGTCCGGTACACGTCGGCGGACGGGCTTCCTATCCAGGGATGGCTCGTGTTTCCCCCGGACTTCTCTACCAGGCGCCCCGAGATGAAGCATCCCCTCATGCTTTCGATCCACGGCGGACCCCATGGGATGTACGGGGTCGGCTTCAACTTCGGCTGGCAGGAGCACGCGGCGCAGGGGTACGTGGTCCTCTACACCAACCCCCGAGGCTCGTCGGGCTATTCGAGCGAGTTCGGAAACGCCATCAAGAACGCCTATCCGAGCAAGGACTACGACGACTTGATGGCGGGAGTCGACGAAGTCGTCGCCCGCGGATTCGTCGACGAGCGAAACATGTTCGTCTACGGCTGCAGCGGGGGAGGGGTCCTGACGGCGTGGGTCGTCGGCCATACCGACCGATTCGCCGCCGCTTCCTCGAACTGCCCGGTCACGAACTGGATGTCTTTCGTCGGCACGACCGACAGCCCGAACTGGTACCGCAACTTCGCGAAGCCGTTCTGGGAAGACCCGAGCGAGTACCTGGAGCGCTCACCCCTGATGTACGTGGGAAACGTCAAGACGCCGACAATGCTCATGACGGGAGTGCAGGATCTGAGGACTCCGATGCCCCAGACCGAGGAGTACTACCAGGCGCTCATGATGCGGAAGATACCGACGGCGATGGTCCGCTTCAACGAGGAGTTCCACGGGACGACCTCGAAGCCTTCGAACTTCATGAGGACGCAGCTCTACCTGCGGTACTGGTTCGAAAAGCACGGGCGGGGAAGCCGGGCCCGGGAGACGACGTCGGCGATTTCCGGCAGGGACTAGCTGCTCTCGGGAGCCTCGGGAGGCCACCAGCGCGTCATGTCGAGCTCGACCTCACCGAAGGGTTCGGCGCGCACCGTTTCGTTCCCGACGAAGGTCTCGAGAACGATCCACTTGGCGTCCGACAGACGATACACCTCGAGCGTCCGTGACTTGGGATTGAGTAGCCAGAGGTGGCCCACGCGTTCGCGGCCATAGATCCTGAGCTTGCGCCCACGATCGACGGCCTCGGTCGAAGGCGAGATGACTTCGCAGACCCAGTCGGGAGCCAAGTCGACCCAAGGGGCACTCGGGAATATCGGAAGGCGTTCCCTCCGCCATCCAGCTTGGTCGGGAACGACCACATCGTCGCTGAGGTGAAGCTCGGGCTCGTCGAGAATCCACCACCCACCAGGACCATCTCCTCCGCCGGCTGGTCGGTCGAACTTTTCGAAAAGCAGTCCACCAACTCCTGACGCGGCGCGAGCATGCGGGAATGCCGGGCGCGGGAAAGCGAAAAGCTCTCCGTCGAGGATCTCGGCAACCATGTGGTCGGGGACCGCCAGGAGATCCTCGTAGGTCGCCGGCTTCCGCCGGGGGGCGGTGCTCATGTCCTTAGACTAACACGCAGGCCGAGCCCGCCAATAGGAGGAGCGGCACTTTCTTCTGATGGGCGAGGCGATTTCAACGCCATGACTCGGACCAATCCACGTGCACCAAGTCTTCGGGAGCTTCAAGCGCTCTCGCCGTACTCCCGTTTCATCTCCTCGAGCTTTCCGAGAATATCACGGTACTCCGCGTCCCGCGCGCGCTGCTCCTCCACGACCTCCGGTTTCGCGCCCGAGAGAAACTTCGGGTTCTCGAGCTTTCGCGTGACCTGCTCGAGCTTCCCGCGGGTGTCGGCGATCTCCTTGTCGATGCGCTTGCGCTCGGCCAGAACGTCGACGTGCTTTCCGAGGTCGAGGTAGAGCTCGAACGCCGGGTCCACGAAAGCAACCATGGCCTCTGGCTTCGTGTCGACGAAGGACAGGCCCTCGAGGTTCGCGAGGCCGGTTACGACGGAGGACGTCTCCTCGAGGACTTCCCGAAGTCCCGCCTGGAGAGGCCGGACGGCGGCGGACAAACGGACGTTCTCCGCGAGACGGGTGTTCGCGCGGCTGGTACGGACGCGGCCGACGAGTCTTTGAAGAGACTCGAAGCGGGTCTCGAGCTCGAGGTCGGGCTCGGATTCGGCGACGGGCGCTTTCTCCAGGATCAGAAGCTCGGACGCGGGTCTCTTTCCCATCCACAGGTCCTTCGCATCCATCGCCGCGAGAAGCATCGACCAGAGCTCCTCGGTAATGAACGGCGTCACCGGATGGAGCATGCGCAGGATTTGCGCGAGCGTCGTTCCGAGGACGTGCGCGGCCCGCCGCGCCGCTTTCGGGTCGCCGCCCGCCATCCGGGGTTTCGTGAGCTCGAGGTACCAGTCGCAGTAGTCGTTCCAGACGAAGCGGTAGAGCTCCTGTCCCACGGGTCCGAAGTCGAAGTCTTCGAGCGCCTGGCGCACCCCGCGGATGGTGGTGGCGGTGCGGGAGACGATCCAGCGGTCCTCGACCGCGGGCGACGCTTCGCCCGCCTCGGGGCCGGGAGCGGACTCGAGGGAGAGGAGCGCGTAGCGGCTCGCGTTCCAGAGCTTGGTCACGAACCGGCGGCCGATCTCGTGGAAGCGCTGGAGCGAGAGCCGGAACTCCTGTCCCTCGGAGCAGGTGTGGATGAGCGTGAACCGGAGGGCGTCCGCGCCGACGCCCTCGAAGCCGTCGGGGAAATTCTTCTCCACCCGGGCGATGAGCTCCTTCATGTTCTCCGGGCGCGCCTCGAGGATGGGCCCGGTCAGCTCCTCCGTGGTTGCGCCGTCGATCACCGCGAGCGGGTCGATTCCATTTCCCTTGACCTTGCTCATGGTCGCGCCCCGCTCGTCGAGCACCGTGGGATTGATGTAGACGTCGCGGTAGGGGAGCAGGCCCGTCATTTCCAGGGATGCGAAGTTCATCCGCGCCACCCAAAAGAAGATGATGTCCTTGGCGGTCGCAAGAACGCTCGTGGGGAAATACCTCTTGAAGTCCGGAGTCTCGTCCGGCCAGCCGAGAGTGCTCATGGGCCAGAGCCAGGAGCTGAACCACGTGTCGAGAACGTCGGGGTCCTGAACCCATGCGTCCGGATTCTGGCGCACGGCTTTTGGAGTTTCGACGTCCACCAGGATCTCGCCCGTCTCCCTGTGGTACCAGGCCGGGATCCGGTGGCCCCACCAGATCTGCCGGCTGATGGTCCAGTCGCGGATTCTCGAGAGCCAGTCGAAGTAGATCTTCTCCCAGCGCGGGGGATGAAAGAAGAGCGAGGACTCGCCGCTCGAAACCCACGCGTCTCCCCGGCGGACGTAACCGCTCGCGGCGAGCGCTTTCTCGGCCATGGGCTTCATCTTGACGAACCACTGGTCCGAGAGCCGGTACTCGATGACCGCCCCGGATCGCTGGGCCCGACCGATGGGGACCATGCGCTCCTCGACTTTCTCGAAGAGACCTTGCGACTCGAGCACCGCGACCGCGCGCTCGCGGGCGGCGAATCGGTCGAGCCCCCGGAACTCCGAGGGAACGACGTCGTTCAGGGTGGCGTCGTCATTCATGACGTCGACGGGAGTGAGACCGTGGCGTTGGCCGACCTCGAAGTCGTTTGGGTCGTGGGCCGGAGTGATCTTGAGGCATCCAGTTCCGAACTCCCGGTCGACGTACTCGTCGGAGATGACGGGGATGACGCGGCCCTGGAGCGGAAGGCGTACGGTCTTTCCCACAGCCGCGCGGTAACGCTCATCTTCAGGATGGACAGCGACGGCGACGTCGCCGAATATCGTCTCCGGCCGCGTGGTGGCTACCGTGAGATGGGTGAGATCGCCTTCGGGCTCGACGAGCGGATAGCGAATGTGCCAGAGGTGCCCGGGCTCGCCGCCGTCTTGGGTCTCGACCTCGTCGTCCGAGAGCGCCGTTCGGTCTATCGGACACCAGTTCACGATACGCTTGCCGCGGTAGAGGAGTCCGCGGTCGAAGAGGGCCTTGAAGACCACGCGCACAGCGCGCGAGAGGCCCTCGTCCATGGTGAAGCGCGTTCGCCTCCAGTCGCAGGAGCAGCCGAGCTTTTCGAGCTGCTTGATGATGACGCCGCCGTACTTCTCCCTCCACTCCCAGACCTTCTCGATGAACTTCTCGCGCCCGAGAGCGCGGTAATCGATTCCCTGAGCGTCGAGGTGCTTCCTCACGACGGTCTGTGTCGAGATGCCCGCGTGATCCGTCCCCGGCACCCAGAGCGCGTCGTAGCCGTCCATCCTCTTGAAGCGGATGAGCACGTCCTGAATGATGTTGACCAGAGCGTGGCCCATGTGGAGCCGCCCGGTCACGTTCGGGGGCGGGATGACGATGACGAAGCGGGGCTTTCCCGCTTCGGCCGGAGAGCGCGGACGGCCTTCGGGATCGAAGACGCTCGCGAACGCCTGGTGGTCGAGCCACTTTCGATAAATCCGCTCTTCGGTGGCCTTGAAGTCGAATCGCTTCGGAATTTCCATGTTTTCTCGCGCATGTTGCCGCAAAGGCCGGGGCCCTTGCAAGACGGGCCGAGCCGGGATACAAGGGTGCCCGGATTCATCATGGGACGTACCCCGGCTCTGATTTTTTTCCTTATCGCCGCTCCCGCCTCGGCCGGCCCTTCGTGGGTCGAAGTCCGGAGCTCCCATTTTCGCGTTGTGAGCGACGCGGGCGCCGACGAGGCGCGCGGGGTAGCCTCCGAGCTCGAGAAGATCCGATCGGTGTATCAGGGGGTCGTCGGCCCGGAGGTCGAGCCGGTGGATCCGATCCTGGTCTTCGCCTCGGCGGACGCCGAGGGCTTCGAGGCGCTCCTCCCCGCGAAGTGGCGGAAGGAGGGCCGGACGCGCTGGGCGGGGCTGTTTCTCGAGGCGCCGTCCGGGTACACCCTCCTCCTCCGTCTCGACCTGCGGGGAGACCTCCGCTTCCGCACCGTCTACCACGAGTACTTCCACTCCCTCACTCGCCGGAACATCGGTCCGCTCCCGCCCTGGCTCAACGAAGGTCTCGCGGACTACTGGGCCACCGTCGACATTCGAGGCGAGGAAGTCCTCGTGGGACGTCCGGACTACGACTACCTGGCCCTTCTGAAGCGCAAGGCGCAGCTCCCGCTCGAAACTCTGTTCGCCGCGGGAAACGACTCGCCTCATTACCGGCGAGAGGAGACGATGACTCTCTTCTACGCGCAGTCCTGGGCGCTCACGCATTTTCTCCAGTCGAACGAGCGCCGTCGCCGCGAGCTCGCGGACTACGTGTCGCGGCTCGGAGGCGGGGCCGATGCGCTCCAGGCGGCCCGCGACGCTTTCGGGGACCTCGGCGCGCTAGGGGAGGAGCTCCGAAAGTACGTACGGAGCCGGCGCTTCCACGGAGCGCGGCTCCAAACGCCGGTTCTCGAGGAGCAAGAGCTCCGCGTACGATCCCTCTCCGAGCCCGAGGTCGAAGCCGCGCGCGGCGGCGCACTCAACTAACGCCGTCCATGCCATAAAGGCCATAAGGGAGGTCTCGATGTTTGCTCTGGCTTTCTCGGTCTTGCTCGCGGCGGCCCAGGGCCTTTCCACCATCGCCGAGAAGACCGCGGGCATGGAACGCCTCGAGGGGTTCCTCGATCTTTATTGGGACGAATCGACGGGGAAGCTGTACTGGGAGATCGACTCGTTCGAACGCGAGTTCTTGTACCAGATCTCGCTCGCCTCCGGGCTCGGGAGCAATCCCGTTGGCCTCGATCGGGGCCAGCTCGGAAACACGATCCTCCTGAAGGCGATGCGCGTCGGCCCGCGGGTGCTGCTCCTCGAGCCCAACTATCGCTACCGCGCCCGGAGCGAGAACCCCGACGAGGTGAAGGCCGTCGAGGACGCGTTCGCGCCTTCAGTACATTGGGGCTTCGACGTGCTGGCCTCCACGGGGACGGCGGTCCTCGTCGACGCGAGCGACTTCTTTCTCCGGGACACCCACGGAGCGGCTCTGGCGATGGAGCAGGCGGGGCAGGGGAGCTTCCAGCTCGACAAGAGCCGCAGCGTCTTCTACAGGCCTCGCACCAAGAACTTTCCGAAGAACACCGAAGTCGAGGTCCTTCTGACCTTCACCAACCCGAAACCGGGTCCGCTCGTGCAGTCGGTCGCGGCGAGCGGAGATGCCGTTACGCTCCGCGAGCACCACTCGTTCGTCGAGCTCCCGGCGACGCCGTTCGAAACCCGCGTCGCCGACCCTCGCATCGGTGTTTTCGGACCCACGTTTCAGGACTATGCGAAACCCATCGACGAGAACGTCCGCGTGAAATGGGTCGCGCGCCACCGCCTGGAGAAGAAGGACCCGAAGGCGGCGCGCTCCGAGCCCGTCGAGCCCCTCGTCTACTACCTCGACCGCGGAGTGCCCGAGCCGGTGAAGAGCGCCCTTCTCGATGGCGCCCGCTGGTGGAACCAGGCGTTCGAGGCCGCGGGGTTCATCGACGCTTTCCGCGTCGAGGTCCTTCCCGAAGGCGCGGATCCCCAGGACATTCGCTACAACATGATTCACTGGACCCACCGGTCGACGCGCGGCTGGTCCTACGGCGGCGGAGTCATCGATCCCAGGACCGGGGAGATCCTCAAAGGCAACGTAAACCTCGGAAGCCTGCGCCTCCGTCAGGACTACCTGATCGGGAAGGGTCTCCTCCCGCAGTTTCCGACCGGCGCCGGCGGAATCAACGCCTGCGAGCTCAGCGCGAGCCCCGGCTTCTCCTACCTCGCGCTGGTGACCCCGGGCGCGGACGCGGTCGCGATGTCGCTCGCCCGCGTTCGCCAGCTCTCGGCGCACGAGGTCGGTCACACCCTCGGGTTTCCTCACAACTATCTTGCGAGCACGTATGGAGGGCGCGCGAGCGTCATGGATTATCCCGCGCCCCACGTCCGCGTTCGCGACGGAAAGCTGGATTTGTCGAACGCCTATGCCGTCGGGATCGGCGAGTACGACAAGCTCGCCGTCCGGTGGCTCTACGCCGACTTTCCTCCGGGCACGAACGAAGCCGAGGCGCTCGATGCCATCGTGCAGGCGGGGCTCAGGAGCGAAGTCCGCTTCATGGACCATACCGACAACCGGATTATCGGTGGCGCCCATCCGCTCGCGTCCGTCTGGGACAACGGAGCGAATCTGGTGGATACGCTTCTCGACGAGATCGAAGTGCGGCGCGTCGGTCTCGAGAGCTTCGGTCCGGAGGTGATCCGGGAAGGAGAGCCGATGTCTCTCCTGGAGCAGGCGCTCCTGCCCCTCTACCTCCACCACCGCTTCCAGCTGAACGGCGCCCTCAATAGTCTCGGGGGAGTCGACTACTACTACGCGCTTCGAGGGGACGGGCAAGTCCCCATCACCATCGTGCCGGGGGACGCGCAGAGACGAGCGCTCGATGCGGCGCTGAAGACTCTCGAACCCGAGTTCCTCGCCGTGCCGGAGCGGATCCTCGAGATGATTCCGCCACCCGCGTATCGCTATGACGAAGGAGAGATCTTCCCCCGCGCGACGGGACTTCTCTTCGACCCTCTGACCGCCGCCGACGTCGCTGCCGATTTCACTGCCTCCCTCATTTTCCATCCCGAGAGGATGGCGCGCCTCGTCGAGTACGGAGGCCGGAGCGAGGAGTATCCCGGTCTCGACGACGTCCTCGATCGGGTCTTCGAGAAAACCTGGTACACGGCCGCGCCGGCGACCGGGTACCTGGCGCAGGTTCAAGAGGTCGCGCAAAGAAGCGTTCTCGACACCCTGCTGCAGGAGGGGTCGAGCGCCGACAACCCCGCACGGGTCCGGGCTGTTCTCGCCGAAAAGCTCTACGCTCTCGCGTCCCGTCTCGAATCCGAGACGGGATCCGCCGCGAACGCCCACCGCAAGCTCGCGGTCGAGGACATAAGGCGATGGCAGAACCGACCCGAGGGAACCATCCCACGGCCGAAGGCGCCACCGCTTCCGGCGGGAGATCCGATAGGAATGTTGCAGCCATGGCCATGAGGACAGCGACCCTCGCCGCTCTGATCGCGGCGACGTCCCTTTCCTGCGGTGCCTCGAGCCCGTGGACGGAGCTCGACTCGATCGACGACTTGAAGGCCGCGTTTCAGCGCGATTCGGGAAAGGCCCGAATCGTTCTTCTGCTGTCGCCTACCTGAGGGGCCTGCGTGAGCGGCGCCCGGCGGGTGCAAAAGGAAATTCTGGAGACGCGGCCCGATGCCGATCTTCGAGTTTACGCGATCTACTTCGAGATGGTAGACGGCGATCGCGGCGCGAAATCTCGCGTCAATCCCAAGGAGCTTCTCGACGATCCCCGAGTTACGATGTTCTGGGACGACCGCAAGGTCGCGGGACGCTGGTTCGACGAGAACGTAACCAAGCTCGGTGCGCGCGAAGGAGATCCCGGCCGGATCGAGTGGGACTGCTTCGCTCTTTTCAGCGCGGGGGCGAATTGGGGAGAGGGGCGTCCCGACCACGTGAGCTGGGGACGGCCATTGATGCAAGAAGCGGGGCGACTCGCGATGGATCTCGAAGCCGCTCTTCCTGAATAGGCTGAATAGGCTGAATAGGCTGAATAGGCCGATACGTGAGATCGGCGGCTTCTGTCAGTTCGGTCTTCGCTCCATCCACCACTCGCGAAACGCCTTCAGCCGCGGCAGAGCTTCGCGATCCTTCACCCGTCCCGTCGCCTCCTTGCTTCGGATGATGTCGTCGATGTGGCAGACCCGCATTCCCTCGACCGTCAGCCCCCGGCGATTCGCCTGCTCGAAACTTTCGATCCCATCGGGGGCGAAGACCAGGTCGAGATCGAAGGGGCCCTGGCGCAACTGCACGAAATCTTTGCCGCGCTCGGTTTCCGCGCGTTGTTCGCGGCTCAGCGGGAATCCGAGCTCGACGAGCCCAGCTACCCCCGCGCGGCCGTTCTCCGGACTCTTCTCCAGGAAGAGATATGCCTCCTGGGTCGTGTCGGGATACCCGAGCAGGATGGCTCCAGAGTTTCCTAGGAAGAGATAGCGGACCCGGTGCCGGTCGAAAGCCGCGGCAATCTCCTGCGCCTGCCGGTACTCAAACCGAGCGGCCATATCCCAGCCAGGAAGGTGAGATTGTGCTCGCACCAGCGGCGGTAGTCCTCCATTGTTTCGAAGGAGCGGTATGGCGCGTCGTCCAGCACCGGCTTGTAGGTGTGGATGAAGGAGTAGCGAAGGCGCTCCTCGAGAGTGCGGCGCGCCGCCGCCTCGAAGTCGGCGATCCATTCCTCCGGGATTTCAACGTTCATGGCCCGAGCCTAGCATCACGACCGTCGCGGTTCAACGCCCCCTCATCGCCGTTGGGAATTCCCCGCGGGGTCTCCGGCGGGAAGCGCGCAAGCTCCTGAGCCCAAAGGGCGAAACCTCCGTCGACGGTGGCACTCTTCTTGCTCGTTCCCCACTGCCATGCGCGGACGGGGGTGGTTCGGGTCGCTGTTGCTCGGCCTGATGGGTTTGTTTGCAACGGTCGAGCCGACGTTTGCGGTGACCTTCGTCGTAGACGACATCGGCGATGGGGCCGATTCGAACCCCGGCAACGGGGTTTGCCGCGCCGCCGGCAACGTCTGCACCCTCCGTGCCGCCATCGAGG
This sequence comes from uncultured Acidobacteriota bacterium, assembly GCA_964553925.1. Lineage (GTDB taxonomy): Bacteria > Acidobacteriota > Vicinamibacteria > Marinacidobacterales > SMYC01 > DAISKN01. The sequence continues at coordinate 6,722 of CAZKNR010000332.1, read as the reverse complement.
AAGCGAACGCGCTCGCTGGGGCTGACGACATCAACTTCAACATTGCCCCCGGGGGAGCGCAGACGATCGTCCTCGGCGCGGCCCTGCCGCCGATCACGACCGTCGTGACCATCAACGGCACCACACAGCCGGGGTTCGCGGGGACCCCGATCATCGTGCTGAACGCCGCGTTGGGTGGCGCTAACACCCTGAGCCTCAACGGCGGCAGTTCGGGCAGCACGATCCGGGGGCTCGTCATCAACCGTGCCCCCGGCCGTGCCATCCGCATGCTCGGCTCGTCGAATAACGTCATCGCAGGGAACTTCCTGGGGACGAACCTGGCGGGCACGGCGGCGGGCCCGGGCAATCAGGTCGGGGTCTACATCGGCGGCAGCGCCGGCGCCTCGAACAACAACCGCGTGGGGGGGACCGCCGCGGCCGACCGCAACGTCATCTCGGGCAACACCGTGGACGGCATCCAGATCAACGGCGCAGTAGGTGGGGCCGCGAACAGTGTCGTCGAGAACAACTACGTCGGCGTGGATGTCACCGGCACTCTGCCGCTTGGCAACGCGACCCAGGGCGTTGCGGTGTTCGGCACCAACACCAACACCAGGATCGGCGGGACGGCGCCGAACGCCGGCAACGTGATCTCGGGAAGCGGCAACGACGGAATCCTCATTGCTACCGCGGGGACGACGGGCACCCTGGTCCAGGGGAACCGGATCGGAACCAACGCAGCGGGCACCGCCCCCATCCCCAACCTGCGCGGTATCGAGATCAGCGCTTCCAACGGGAATACGGTCGGCGGTCCGCTCGGCTCTCAGAACGTGATCTCGGGCAACACGATCCACGGCATCCTCATCAATGCCAGCACCAACAACACCGTCTCGCGGGCGCTCATCGGCACGAACGCGGCGGGGACCGCTAAGATCGGAAACGGACAGTACGGGGTCGAGCTTTCCGGAGGGGCGACCGGCAACACCATCGGCGGCGTCTCGGGCACCGGCAACGTGATCTCCGGCAACGTACTCAGCGGCGTCAACGTAATCGGAGCCTCGGGCAACAGCGTCCTCGGCAACCTCATCGGGCTCGACGCGTCTGGAAATGCGGTTCTGAGCAACAGCGCTTTCGGAGTGGCTGTCGGCCTGGGGGCGACGGGAAACATCATCGGCAACGCCACCGGCGGCAACGTCATCTCGGGCAATGACGCGGCCGGCGTTCGCATCGTCGACATCGGGACGGACAACAACCTGGTGCAGTTCAACTTCATCGGGGTCGACGTCACGGGGATGCTGGCCCGGCCCAATCTATTCGAAGGCGTGATCCTGGACGCCCCGGGCGCCGCGACCGGAAACACCATCGGCGGGGTGGGGTTGGGCAACGTGATCTCCGGCAACGGCCTCATCGGGGTCCGGATCCGCAACGGCATGACCGGCACCCTCGTCATGAACAACATCATCGGCCGCAACGCCGCCGACACGGCTGGAGTTCCCAACGGCGTCGGCGGGGTCCGGATCGAGAGCTCGAGCGGGAACACCATCGGTGGCACCGGCGCGAACCAGGGCAACATCATCGCCGGCAACAACGGGAGCGACGGTGTCGCCGTCGTGGGCGCCGCGACAGGCAACGCCATCCTGCGCAACTCGATCTACTCGAACACCGGTCTAGGCATCGATCTCGGCGACAACGGCGTCACGGTCAACGACGTCGGGGACGCCGACCCCGGCGCGAACAACCTCCAGAACTTCCCGGTGCTGAGCGCCGCGACGACGAACGGCGCGAGCGTGCACATCGCCGGCTCGTTCAACGGCGTTCCGGGCGTAGCGACATACCGGGTGGAGTTCTTCGCCCACGACTCTGCCGACCCGACGGGCTTCGGGGAGGGCCGGCGCTACCTCGACTTCAGGAACGTGACGACGAACGCAGCCGGATACGCCGTCATCGCGGTGACGCTGGCGTCGGTGGTGACGGCTCCGCCCGACTACGTGACCGCGACCGCCACCGACGCCGCCAACAACACCTCGGAGTTCGCCGCGAATGTCACCGCGGTGGGCGATCTCGTCGTCACCACGACCGCCGACACCGTCGACGGCGACACGACGTCCGTCGCCGCGCTGATTGCCAACAACGGGCTCGACGGACGCATCTCGCTGCGCGAGGCGATCCTCGCAACGAACGCCACCGGCGGCACGGACACCATTCGTTTCGGGATCCCTCTGAGCGACGCCAATCACCTCTATTACCAGAACGACTCCTTCCCCGGATTGCTCTCCCTGGTCGCTGTCACCGCGCTTGCCGATTCGGATGTCCCGGACTTCGACCCGGACTATCCCGGCGCTCCGTTCAGCTGGTATCGCATCAGCCCCGCGGTCGCGCTGCCGACGATCACCGGGTCGGTGGTCATCGACGGCTATACGCAACCGGGCGCCTCTCCGAACACGCTCGCCGTCGGGAACGATGCCGTCCTGAAGATCGAGCTGAACGGTTCTCTGACCGCCGCTGGAGTCAACGGGCTCACGATCAACGCGATCAACTCGACCGTTCTGGGACTGGTCATCAACCTTTTCACGGATTACGGAATGAGGGTCGAGGCGGCAGGGGCGTCGATCCGAGGCAACTTCGTGGGCACGAACGTCCCCGGTACCGCGGCTCTCGGGAACAACCGGGACGCGAGCCTCGTCGGAGGCGGCATCGGGTTGTTCGCGGGCGGGGCAGCGATCGGCGGAACGGCGCCCTCGGCGCGGAACGTCGTTTCCGGAAACGCCGCGAACTGCGTGCGCGGCATCGAGCTCTGGGAGTCGAGCGGCAACACCATCCAGGGGAACTACGTCGGCACGAACGCCGCGGGCACTATCGCCCTTGCCAATGGCTGCGGCGGGCTTGTGCTTGACGGGACGCCGGGAGTGGGGTCTGACAACAACACCATCGGGGGAGCCGTGGCGGGCTCCGGAAATCTACTCTCCGGCAACGTGGTAGAGGGCATCTTCGTTCAAATCGGTTCGGACACCAATACGATCCAGGGGAACGTAATCGGTCTGAACGCTGCGGGCGCGGCGCCACTCCCGAACGGCGCCCAGGGAATCAAATTGTTCTCTCCCGGCAACATCGTTGGCGGCGCCGCTCCGGGCGAGGGAAACGTGATCTCCGGTAACACGTCCGAAGGCGTTCGCATCGAGGGAGTCAGCGCCACCGGAAACGCGGTCGTCGGTAACAGCATTTACGGCAACGGCGCGCTGGGAATCGACCTGATGGGCAATGGCATCACTCCGAACGATGGAGGTGATGGTGACACCGGCCCCAACGATCTCCTGAACTTCCCGTTTGCCACCGCGGCGCTCGAGTCCGGAGGTCTCCTGACGCTCTACTTCAAGCTCGACGTCATTCCCGCGGGAACCTATCGCGTCGAGTTCTTCAAGAATCCTTCCGGCGCGGATCCGAGCGGCAACGGCGAGGGCCAGATCTTTGCCAGCGCCCTCAACGTCAACCATCTTGGAGCGGGATCTCAGAACTTCAATCACACCTTCGCGGGCGCGGTGGGCGACGTGATCACGGCGACGACGACGTTGTGCACCGATGGCCCTCCTTGCACCGCGTTCGGAAACACATCGGAATTCGGAAACGCGATCTCCGCCGTCATCACCGCGGTGGAGCTGATTTCGTTCGACGCAGTGCCGCGGGACGGTGCGGTCGAACTGTCCTGGCGTACGGGATCAGAGCTCGACAATCTCGGGTTTCACCTGTACCGGTCGCTCTCGGCTTCGGGTCCGTACGTTCGGATCACCGATACGGTAATCCCGGGCCTCGGGTCCTCGCCGATGGGAGCGAGCTACAGCTACACCGACACCGGCGTTACGAACGGAACTCGATATTTCTACAAGCTCGAGGACATCGAGACCACGGGGCGAACCGAGCTTCATGGTCCAGTCACCGCGGTACCGGGAGAGGGCGGCGATGGCGAAGCGCGGAGGACCTACGGCGATCCCTCTGACGTGTCGCTTCGAGTTCTGGAGCGAAGCCCGAGGGGAGTCCTCATCGAGCTCGTGACCGGAGGCTTTTTCGCCGGTCCCGAGCCAGACGGGACCGTTCGTCTGGAGGTGCCCGGCTTCGAGGAACTCGGATCGGCAGGATCCCCGGCGCTTCCGGTGAAGAGGACGTGGCTCGAGGTCGTGGCCGGTCGCAGGGTTTCGATCGCAAACGTGCGGGCCTTCGAGGAGACGAGCCTCCCGGGGCTCAGGCCGGCGAACGCGAGCGCGCCTTCGATCGTGGCTTCGCCAGAGGGCACGGTGCGCGCAGGATCGCGAAGAGCGAAGCGCTCTGCTCAGAGCGCGGACGTCATTCCCGCTTCCGCCGCGCGGGTGGTCGAGACCGGTTTTCAGGGCGATGTGAAGAAGGCGCTTCTGGAGCTTGCCCCCTTGAGGTGGGATGGGGCCAGAGGACAGCTCCTCTGGGCGCGCCGGCTCCAGGTTCGTCTGAGCTTCGCGGGCGTCGAGCCCTCCGAACGGGCTTCTCTGGGATCGCGGGGACGGCGGCATCGGGAAGGGAGGAGTCATCAGTCGCGAACGGTACTCGTGCGCCTCACGACCTCGAAGCCAGGCCTCTATCGCTTTGCCCTCGCGGACGTCCTCGACTCTCGGAGACGACCGGTTGCGACGTCCTCGCTCCGCCTCAGCCGTAGAGGCGAGGCGGTACCGTTCCACGTCGAATCCACGGCGCTGTACTTCATCAGTGAGGGCGACGCGGTATACGAGCTCGAATCGGCAGTTGGCGGGCGAACGATGTCCGTCCTCGACGCTTCGCCATCGGGGCCTCTCCTGAGCTCCTACCTTCGACGCGTCGAATGGGAAGAGAACCGCTATTACCAGGCCGGCCTTCTGGACGCACCCTCTCTTTGGCTCTGGGACGTCGTGGTATCGCCGGGCTCGAAGCGTTATCCGTTCACCCTCAGCGAGACACTGCCCGAAGAGGCGAAGCTCGAGGTCTACCTCCAAGGGGCGAGCGACTTCGAAGCCGCGCCCGATCACCGCGTTCGGGTGTCGGTGAATGGCATCCCGGTGGGCGAGGCCGTCTGGGACGGAAAGACCGCGAGGAAGCTCGAAGCTCCGCTCGCACCGGGTGTGCTGCAGGAAGGCGGGAACGAGATCTCGATCGAGAATGCGGGAAACGACGGGGCGCCGTACTCCATGGTGTTCCTGGATCGCTTCGCTGTGACCCACAGGCGGCGTGCGGTCGCCGAGGGAGGTGTCCTCGAGGGCAACTTCGACGAGTCGGGTGCCGTCGCGATCGAAGCCCTTTCTCGGGGAAGCCACGCGATTCAGACGTCTCCGGAAACGGCATGGCTGCGCGGAGCGGAGGGAGTCTCGTTCCGCGTGGAGGCGGGTCGGAGCTATCTCGCCGTATCGCCCGAGTCGGTTCTCGAAGCGAAGGTCCGCCGGGCGTCTAGTTCCGGGCTTCGAAACACCCGCAACCGTGCCGACTATCTCCTCATCGGCCCTCGGGAGCTCTTGCCCGCGGCCGAACCTCTCCTCCGGCACCGGCGCGGTCAGGGGCTCCTCGCCCGCGGGGTCGCGATCGAGGAGGTCTTCGACGAGTTCGGATTCGGCGAAGCGGGGCCGGAGGGACTGAAAGCGTTTCTGGAGTACGCCTACCACCACTGGAGCGCCTCGCCGCGCTACGTCGTGCTCTTCGGAGACGCGACTTACGACCGGAAGGACTTTCTCCAGACCGGCATCGTCGACCGAGTTCCCGCCTTGATGCTGAAGACGAGCTACCTCTGGACCGCCTCGGATCCGCTCTACGCCGCGGTCAACGGGGAGGACCGACTCCCCGATCTCGCGCTCGGGCGACTTCCAGCCGCGACCCTCGACGAAGCGCGGGTGTTGGTCGAAAAAGTGCTCGAGTACGAGGAGTCCGCTCAGGGACTCTCGGGGCGGACGGTTCTGGTTGCGGACAACCCGGATGCGGCGGGAGACTTCGAAGCGGATAGCGACGAGATCGCGAAAGCCCTTGTCGGTCGAGAGGTGCAGAAGATCTATCTACGGGAGCTCGGCGCCGTCGAGACCAGGCGCGCCATCGTGGATTCACTCGACGGCGGCGCTTCTCTCATGAGCTACGTGGGGCACGGCGGCATCGCTCTCTGGGCGAGCGAGAACGTCTTCGAGGGGAGAGACGTCTCGAGCTTGAGCCCGCAGGCGAGCCAGCCGATCGTGATGACCATGAACTGCCTCAACGGGTACTTTCATTTCCCGTACTTCGACGCCCTCGGCGAAGCCCTCGTCAAGGCGAGGCACAAGGGCGCGATTGCGGCGTTCTCACCGAGTGGACTGAGCCTGAACGCTCCGGCCCACGTCTACCAGCAGGCTCTTCTGACCGAGCTCACCTCCGGGCAACACCAGCGTCTCGGAGACGCGGTGCTCGCCGCCCAGAGGACCTACGCCGAGAGCGGCCTCTTCCCCGAGCTTCTCGCCATCTACAATCTCCTGGGCGACCCCGCCCTGCGGCTCCGATAGCGTTACGTCACTTCGCAAGCGCGTCCGATTGCCGCTCCAATCCAAAGGATGCTTCGCAGGTTTATGATTGTGAACTAGACCGAAGTTCCAGTAGCCGGTAGGCAGCAACCGCCTGAGCCATCGTGTTTTGCTCCCGGATTGAGGTTCCGACTACTGGCTACAGTTCGAGGAGCTGAAAGGCGCGGGCTTGAAGTGGCGAGAGCTCGGTTAGGAGCTGAAGGGTGCGCGCACCAT
>CAZKNR010000331.1:0-1536 GCA_964553925.1 uncultured Acidobacteriota bacterium | reverse complement strand
GAAGAAGTACCGGCTCGAGCGCGAGGCCCGAGACGTTCCCGCGTTTTCCGACGTTTCGCTCTCCGTCGAGGAGGGCGAGTTCGTGGCCGTCGTCGGTCCGAGCGGTTGCGGGAAGACGTCGCTTCTCAACGTCGTCGCCGGGCTCCTGCCTTTCGAGGGAGGAAGCGTAGCCATCGATGGGAAGTCGGTGGTCGGTCCCGGCACCGATCGCGCCGTGGTTTTCCAGCACCCGAGCCTACTTCCCTGGCGCACGGTCTCGGGAAACGTGAGATACGGGATGGAGATGCAGCGCCGTTTCGATCGGGCGACGATGCGAGACCGCGCCGAGCACTTCGTGAAGCTCGTGGGGCTCGATGGGTTCCAGCGCCAGTATCCCTCGGAGCTCTCCGGCGGAATGCAGCAGCGCGTCAACCTCGCCCGGGCTCTCGCGGCGGACCCCGACGTGCTCCTGATGGATGAGCCCTTCGCCGCGCTCGACGCCCAGACCAGAGAGCTCATGCAGGCGGAGCTCCTCCAGATCTGGGCCGAGTCGCGGAAGACCGTCCTCTTCATCACTCATCAGATCAATGAAGCTCTGTACCTTGCCGACCGCGTCGTGGTCTTTGGGGCCCGTCCCGGGCGGGTGAAGGCGATTGTCGAGGTTCCTTTCGAGCGCCCGCGGCCGCTGGCGTTGAAGCGAGACCCGCGCTTTCTGGCGCTCGAAGATCCCATCTGGCGACTGCTCGAGAGAGAGGCTGTCGCGTGAGCCTCCTCCGAAGGCACGAGGCTTCGATCCTCGGCGGAGCCTCGGTTCTCGTCGTCGTCGCCGTCTGGGAGCTCGCGTGGCAGGCCGGCTGGATCTCGCCCCTCTTTTTCAGCGGACCCTCGGCCGTGGCCGCGCGGTTTCGTGAAGACTGGTCTCACGGTACCCTCCCCTCGGATATCGCCTACAGCGGGCGCAACTTCGCTCTCGGATTTTCTCTGGCGACGGCCGCGGGGGTCGTCCTCGGGGTGCTCGTCGGATGGTATCGGAGGCTTCGGCTCGTGGTGGAGCCGTTCGTGACCGCGTTCTACGCGACCCCCCGGATCGCGATCGTCCCGCTCGTCATCCTCTGGTTCGGAATCGGCCTCTGGTCGAAGGTGTTCGTGGTGTTCGTGTCGGCGTTTTTTCCCATCCTGGTGAACACCATCGCGGGAGTGAAGGCGCTCGACGCGGACCTCCTCCGCGCGGCGCGGTCGTTCTGCGCCTCGGACCGCCAGATTTTCACCACGGTCGCGATCCCGGGATCGGTCCCCTTCATCCTGACGGGAGTCCGCCAGGGGGTGGCGCACGGCCTCATCGGCGTCGTGGTCGGCGAAATGTTCGCGGGAAGCCAGGGGATCGGCTTCATGATCGCCTACGGCGGTCAGACGTTCGCCACGGACACTCTCTTCGTCGGCGTCGCGATCATCGCTTTCGCGGGCATCCTGCTCACCTGGATGGCGGAGCGCCTCCAGCAGCACTTCTCGCGCTGGCGTCCTTCGAGGTGAAGTCATGGCGGAGATCGTATTGGGCGT